>NZ_JBFRFT010000018.1:0-154749 GCF_052114965.1 Microvirga sp. 2TAF3
TGTCCCCGCAACCAAAACAACAAAAACCGCCCCACACAACAGGGCGGTTTTTGCGTTGGCAGAGCCAGCCACAAAAGCACAGGCAACGCTCACGCCGATGGATCGAGGCTAGCCTCTTCCACGCAGGTGCCGGCAGTCGTCGTAGATGCCGACACGACAGCGCTCAGCGCGCGTAAGCAAGACACGGTTTCCAGACGGGAAGCCCATTCGGATCCCGAGGCCAACGCCAAAAGCAGTGAGACGCCTTTCATAGGCGAACATCAAACTTTTATTAGAATGCATGCCTGGGCCGTCGAAGACGGCTCAGCCTTGCATACGGAACCGGCTCCCGGCCTTCTCGAGGCGGCCCCGATTGTCGCGCATTTCTTCATCTTCTATTACGGAGGCCTCGCCGATATCACGCCGCCGGTGGCGCTTGCCGCCTTTGCGGGCGCCAGCATGGCGGGGGCCGATCCGTTCAAGACGGGCAACAAGACCTTTGGCCCCGGGCTTGGCAAGGCCTTGGGTCCCTTCGTCTTCGTCTATGGACCGGCGATGCTGATCGTGACGCCGAAATTCGTCTAGCTGAGCTTCGTTTCCGTGTTACTGGATGCATGGTTGGAAACGTGCTGCTATCCGCGGCCTTCAGGAGCTATGCCCTGGCATCGGTGCGCATATGGGAATGCTGGCTTTTCGGCCTCTCAGCACTGCCGCTCATCACGCCGGAAATGACAACGACTTTGATCGGATTGGCGCTTGCGAGCCCCGTGGTGATCACGCAGATTATCCGCGCTCGTTTGCAGGCGGAGCCTGTATCCGCTTAGCGGGCCGTCTTGCCTACGGCAGGCTCTCGTCCAGAACCAAACGCCAGGATGCGATCATGAAAGCGAAGACCGATACGCTGCAAAATTATACGCGCCTTGCTCCGGTGATTCCGGTCGTGACCATCGACGATGCGCGTATGAGCATCGATCTGGCGCAGGTGCTGGTTCAGGCTGGGCTTCGGGTGGTCGAGATCACATTGCGGACGCCCGGTGCTATGGATGCGATCGCCGCTATCGCCAAGGCCGTCCCGGAAGCGGTGGTTGCGGCGGGGACGGTCCTGCATGAGAGCCAGATCGGCGAAGTAGTGGATGCCGGGGCCAAATTCATCGTCACGCCGGGTACGCCGGGCAAACTGGCTGAGCGCCTGCGCGAAGCGCCTATCCCCGTCATGCCGGGCTGCGCGACCGTTTCCGAGGCCATGACGCTGGCGGGAATGGGCTTCGAGATCCTCAAATTTTTCCCGGCTGCAGCCTCAGGCGGCGCTGCCTGGCTGAAATCAGTTCAAGGGCCCTTGCCAAAACTTTCCTTCTGTCCGACAGGCGGGATCGATCTGTCGAGCGCTCCCTCCTACCTGTCTTTGCCGAATGTCCCTTGCGTCGGCGGCACCTGGATCACACCGGCAGACGCCTTGAAGAAGGGCGAATTCGGCAGGATCGGGCAGCTTGCCTCGGAGGCTGCGGCCCTTCGCCGGCAAACCTGAACCATTCAGGGGGCGCTCCCGTTGTGTCCTTAGCTCAGCTTGGGACGCAATGAAGGAGGGCCTCCATGGTCGATTACAGAAAGCTTTTGGACGCTGTCGTCGGGGCGTTTGCGAAGCCGGACCAAGGTCAGGCGCAGCAGGTTTCCGGCGGATCGGACAAGCCGGTCGACCGGGCCCATGGGAGCCTCTCCGACCATTCGACCGATCAGCTTTTGCAGAAGGCCAAGGACTTGGCGCAGCAGCATCCCGGCCTTACGCAGGCGGCCCTGCTCGGTCTCGCTGGGTTGATGTTGGGGAAACGCAAGAAGGGCGGCGTCTCGGGAAGCCTCGTCAAATGGGGAGGCCTCGCGGTCATCGGCGGCCTTGCCTACAGGGCCTATCAAAGCCAGAGGGCCGGCAAACCCGCATCCGGCATGACAAACCTGTCCGACTCTCCGCTTTCTGGGGCCCCAACTCCCGAATCGGCGGGGATCGATCTGCCGGAGACCTCGCGCTTTCATCCCGTATCGCAGACCGAAGACGACGCTCTGCTTTATCTACGCACCATGGTAGCCGCTGCCGCGGCCGATGGGCAGGTCGATCAGATCGAGCGGACCCGGATCGTCCACGGTTTGGTCGAGGCCGGCATCGATCCGCAGGCGACCCGTTGGCTGGAACGGGAAATGGAATCGCCGGCCAGTGTCGATGAGCTTGCGGATGGAGTCGACGATCCCGAAAAGGCGGCACAGGTTTATGCGGCCGCCCTGCTCGCCATCGATCCGGATACGCTTCAGGAGCACGAGTTCCTGCGTCAGCTGGCGGAGGCTCTCGATCTGGAACCGACCATGAGGACGCAGATCGAAGAGACAATCGGCGCCGTCAGGTGAGCCAAAGACCTTAAAGAGGAGGAGAGGCGCGGTTGAGCGGTCTGATGCTCTGGTACAGCACGGTCGTCTGCCGTCCGCCCTTTTCATCGTAGCGTTTGCCCAGAGTGAAGCTGAGGTCGGGCGAATAGAGATCCGTATGTTCCGACAGAACGCGGCCCTCCGCATTCAGGAAGCGGTTGCGGACGATGAGCACATTGTAGCTGCAGGAGCCGAGCTGCAGCTTTTCCTGGCCCGATATCGTTATCTCCTGAGAGATCGGCGCTCCGACCTTTCCGGGATCGGCTGGCGCATAGGTCACTGCTCGCCGGGCTTTGGCATCGAGCGGAAAGATGGACCGCAGATCGGAGAGGGGTACATTGAAACGTCGCCCCGCCTCGTCGAAACGGCTGATTTCAAAAAGCCCACGGTAGTAGATGACGTCCTGCTTCTTTCCGCCCGAATAGGTATTCACCACATGCACGAAGTGCTCGGATGTCGGCCTGATTTCCGCCAGTGTTCCCTGACGCTCCAGCACGAAACCCATCTTTGCCGATTGGGAGGTCGGGCAATCCTGCGCCGAAACGGGATTGATGAAACCCGACATGAGAGCCAGGAAGAGAAATCGTTGAAGCATGGCTCGTTTCTGAAAATTCCTACGGGAAGCGATCAAAGCCGTTTTGAAGCGATGTTTCAATAGGCTGAGCGCTTCGTATGGGAGCATGCAGCTTTTTATCGTGGCGCCGGTCTCCGGGACTGGAAAAACCGCCTGTGCCCCTCCCATGTCTATCATGCATCAGAAGCGGAATTTGCGGTCGACGAGACGGTTGATTTCCGTCTTCGCACCGGATCAAATCCCTGTCGACGCATTCATCAGCGGAAAGGACCGAGGAATGACCGAGAAGCCTCAACGGCGTACGCCTGATCAGCTTCGCTCCCGGTTATGGTTCGACAATCCGGACAATCCCGGCATGACCGCGCTCTATCTCGAGCGGTATCTGAATTACGGCCTGACGCGGCAGGAGTTGCAGGGCAAGAATCCGATCATCGGCATCGCCCAGACGGGCTCGGATCTCTCCCCCTGCAACCGCCACCATATCGAACTCGCCAAGCGTGTGCGTGACGGCATCACGGAAGCCGGCGGCGTGGCTTTCGAGTTTCCGTGCCATCCGATTCAGGAAACCGGCAAGCGCCCCACGGCCAGCCTCGACCGCAACCTGTCCTATCTGTCGCTGGTGGAGGTCCTATTCGGCTATCCTCTCGATGCTGTCGTCCTGCTCACGGGATGCGATAAGACAACGCCGGCCTGTCTGATGGCGGCGGCGACAGTGAACATCCCCGCGATCTCGCTCAATGTCGGCCCTATGCTCAACGGCTGGTATCACGGTGAGCGCACGGGTTCCGGCACAGTCGTCTGGAAGGCGCGTGAGCGTCATGCCGCGGGCGAGATCGACTATGAGCAATTCATGGATATCGTCGCCTCGTCCGCGCCATCGGTTGGGCATTGTAACACCATGGGCACGGCCTCGACCATGAATGCCCTGGCCGAGGCGCTCGGCATGTCCCTGCCGGGCTCGGCTGCGATTCCAGCTCCCTACCGTGAGCGCGGCCAGATGGCCTACGAGACGGGCAAGCGCATCGTCGAGATGGTGTGGGAGGACCTGAAACCTTCCGACATCCTTACCCGCGAGGCTTTCGAGAACGCCATTGTCGCCAATGCGGCCATCGGCGGTTCGACCAACGCGCCGATCCATCTCAACGCCATCGCCAAGCATATCGGCGTCCCGCTCGATTGCGACGATTGGGAGCGTATCGGCTTCGAGATCCCGCTTCTCGTGAACGTGCAGCCGGCGGGCGAGTATCTGGGCGAGGAATACTTCCGGGCCGGCGGCCTGCCCGCCGTGCTTGCCGAGCTGATCGGCGCCGGGAAGATCCATGAGAATGCGCTGACCTGTGCCGGCACGGCCATCGGCGAGAATTGCCGCGGCAAGTTCACTTGGGATCGCAACGTCATCCGAAGCTACGACAATCCTCTGAAGGAAAAGGCCGGGTTCCTGAACCTGAAGGGCAATCTTTTCGATTCCGCTATCATGAAGACAAGCGTGATCAGCCCGGAATTCCAGGAGCGCTATCTCAACAATCCGGAGGACCCGAACGCCTTCGAGGGGCGCGTCGTGGTATTCGATGGGCCGGAGGATTATCACCATCGCATCGACGATCCGTCGCTCAAGATCGATGAGCACACCATCCTCATCATGCGCGGGGCGGGGCCTGTAGGCTATCCGGGCGCGGCCGAGGTCGTGAACATGCAACCGCCCGCGGCGCTCATCAAGAAAGGCGTTCATTCCCTGCCCTGCATCGGGGATGGGCGCCAGTCCGGCACGTCCGGCACACCCTCGATCCTTAACGCATCGCCCGAGGCCGCCATCGGCGGCGGGCTGGCCCTGCTGCAGACCGGCGATCGTATTCGCATCGATCTCAACAAGCGCAGCGCCGATATTCTGATTTCCGATGAGGAGCTGCAGCAGCGTCGCGCTGATCTGAGAGCGCAGGGCGGCTATCCTTATCCGGAGAGTCAGACGCCCTGGCAGGAGATCTTCCGTGCGATGGTCGATCAGCTTGCGGACGGGATGACCTTGAAGCCGGCCGTGAAATTCCAGAAAGTTGCGCAGAAATATATCCCTCGGGACAACCATTAGGTTGGCGCCCTTTCTTTCAGGATACATCATGGCTGACAGGCTTGAAGGCAAAACGGCCCTCATCACCGCTGCGGGGCAGGGCATCGGGCGCGCTATCGCGGAGCGTTTCATCCGCGAGGGCGCAAAAGTCTGGGCGACGGATCTCGATGACGGGAAGCTGGACGGCTTGGCGGGAGCCGAGCGCCGCAGGCTCGATGTTCTTTCAAGCCCATCGATCGAGGGGCTTCTCGGCGAGACCGGGCCTCTCGACATCCTCGTCAATGCGGCAGGTTTCGTGCATCACGGCACCGTGCTCGACTGCTCCGAGAGCGATTGGGATTTCTCGTTCGACCTCAATGTGAAATCCATGCACCGGACCATACGGGCCGTTCTGCCAGGCATGCTGCAGAAGGGCGGCGGAGCGATCGTCAACATCGCATCTGGCGCATCTTCCGTCCGCGGTATCCCGAACCGCTATGTCTATGGAACGACAAAGGCGGCCGTGATCGGATTGACCAAGGCCGTCGCCGCCGATTTCATCAGACAAGGTATTCGTGCCAATGCCATTTGCCCCGGCACGATCCAATCGCCGTCGCTCGATGAGCGTATCGCGGCGCAGGCCAAAAGTTCGGGGCAGGGTGCCGATGCCGTTCGGCGCGCCTTCATCGACCGCCAGCCCATGGGGCGGTTGGGAACACCTGAGGAAGTGGCATGGCTCGCCGTGTATCTCGCCTCGGATGAGGCCAGCTACACGACCGGCCAGATCCATCTTGTCGACGGTGGGTTCGCGCTATGACGTAATGCCCGGCGGGGCGGTGCTGAACGATCAAGCCGCCAAGTATCGAATATTTAGATTAATCTTTGCAAATATTCCAGTAAATCTGCACAAGCTGGGTTCCAAAGGAGCTGTCGGGTGGCCGCGCTCGATTTTCGAAGAATAGGAATATTATTGATGCGTCACCGCTACATGATCTGGGACATGACGGTCGTCCTGGCCGTGGCCAGCATGCTTGTTGTTCTTGCATTGGAATATAAACTTCTGGTCGGGAGCGGCCATGATCAGGCTGATGCGGTGCGGATCGAGGCTGCGGAGGTACTCCTCATCGCATTTTGCCTTGGCGTATTTCTGTTCATTTCCGCCCGACGGGTGCGAGCGCAGGAAAGCGAGCTGAAACGGCGCCTGGCTGCAGAGGAGAATGTGCGTGAGCTCGCCTTTCAGGATCCCCTCACCGGTCTGCCGAACAGACGACAATTCGATGATGTGGTGACGGCCGCAGTCGCAGCTCCTCCCGGGGCGGAACGCATGCACGCCGTGCTGCTCATGGATCTGAACGGTTTCAAATCGATCAACGATGTTTTCGGCCATCCTGCAGGCGATGCCGTGCTTCGGGAGATCGGGTTGCGGTTGGCCGCCGCCTTGCGGGACACTGGAGACCATGTTGCAAGGCTTGGAGGTGACGAATTCGGAATCGTCGCGACGCAGCTCCGCAGTGCTGAGGACGCGGCCGGGATTGCCTTGCGCATCATCGAGGCTCTGAAAGCCCCCGTTCAATCCGGAGAGGTCAAGCATAGGGTCGGTGTGGGAATTGGCGTCGCTCTTTTTCCGCAGGACGGCAACAGCGCTCAGGAGATTATCCGGCGGGCCGACGTCGCTCTCTATCGGGCGAAGGCGGAGCCGGAATCCAGCGTGCACTTTTTCGAGGAGCAGATGGATGTTCAGATCCGTGAGCGCGCCTTGATCGAGGGCGAGCTTCGCAATGCGCTCGCGAGCGGCGCTATCCAGCCCTATTATCAGCCGGTCGTCGACCTTGAGACAGGAAAGATCACGGGCTTCGAGGCGCTGGCGAGATGGGACCACCCGACGCTTCAGGATATGCCGCCGAGCCGTTTCATTCCGGTTGCCGAGGAATGCGGGCTGATCCGTGAACTGGGCGACCATCTTCTGAGGACGGCATGTCGCGATGCATGCCAGTGGCCTGAACACACGACGCTGTCGTTCAACGTCTCGCCTGTGCAGCTCAGGACTTCGAACTTCGGATCGCACGTGCTGGCCATCCTTCGTGAGACAGACTTTCCTCCCCATCGGCTTGAGATCGAGATTACCGAGAACACGCTGGTTCGCGATCTGAAGGCCGCCGAGCGGGCTCTTGGAAGTCTTCGCGAAGCCGGGGTGCGTATAGCGCTCGACGATTTCGGAACAGGTTATTCTAGCCTCTATCATTTGCGGAATTTCAAGGTCGACAGGATCAAGATCGACCGGAGCTTCGTCGAGAGCATGGGCCGGGAAATCGAGAGCAACGCCATCATCCGGGCCCTGCTCGGTCTTGGTCACGGGCTCGGCGTGCAGGTGACCGCCGAAGGAATCGAGAACCCCGAGCAGCAGGCTGCTCTCAAAAGCCAGGGCTGCGATCAGGGCCAAGGCTTTCTGTTCAGCGATGCATTGCCGGCCGCGGAAGCCCAGGCTCTCTTCAGCGCAGAGCGCCGCTAATTCTGCCGCACGCCATACGCTGAGCCTATTCAGCCAACGTTGGTGGGGATCAGGGCCGGATGGCTGCTCGTCCATGCCAAGGCGTTTCCGGAACCGCGGTGAGCGGGCCTTTGCCCTCGAACCATGAGATCAAGTTGTCGACGACGAGTTGGCCCATGGCCTTGCGTGTATGGACGGAGCCCGAGGCGACATGGGGCAGCAGAACGACATTGTCCATGCCGATCAGCTCCCGGGGAACACGCGGCTCGCTTTCGAAGACATCGAGACCTGCGGCGAGGATCGTGCCCTGACGCAGCGCTTCGATCAGCGCCTGTTCGTCCACGACGCTGCCGCGGGCGACGTTGATCAGAACGCCATTGGAACCGAGCGCTTTTAGAATATCGGCATTGATCAGATGTTTGGTCGCAGCGCCGCCGGGTGTGATCGCGATCAGGACATCCACGGCCCCGGCCATGTCAATGAGGGTCGGATAATATCGGTAGGCGATTTCCGTCTGCTCATTGCGGCCATGATAGGCGATGCTTACGCCGAACCCTTCAAGACGCTGCGCGATGGCCTTGCCGATTCTTCCCAATCCGATGATCCCGACCTTGCGACCGCGTAGAGACGGCGACAGGGGGAAGGGCGCCTTGAGCCATTCGCCTGCACGCAGGTAGCGATCGGCTTGCGGAATGCGTCTGAGCGTGGCGATGAGAAGCCCGAGCGTCAGGTCCGCCACCTCGTCATTGAGGACGTCGGGTGTATTGGTCACGATGACGCCGCGCTTCGCAGCCTCTTGCACATCGACATTGTCATAGCCGACGCCGAAGCTTGCGATGATCTCCGCATTCGGCAGGAATTCGAGAAGTGCCGCATCCGCGCGTCCGCCCATCGTGCTCGTGGCGATGCCGCGGATGCGGGGGCCGATCTCGCGCAAGAATGTATCTCGGTCGGGAGCTTCCCACATGCGATGCAGGGTGAAGGTCTCATCGAGCGATTCGATGACGCTCGGCAGCATCCGCCCGGTCATCAAAATGTCGGTCTTGGGCATGGTTCGTCCTGTTCGATGCTTCCTGGAGTTTGGTCATGCTTCAACGAGGCATGACCAAACTCCAGATCCCTTGATAGGAACTAGATGTCACTTGTCCGGATCATGATCTAGCCGATGGCACAGCGAAATGATGCGCCTTTGCGAAGCGCTTCGTCGATCATTCTGGCTTCATGCTGGAGAGTCGTCTTCACGGAGGGGGCAGATCGAGCCAGTGGCATCCGCGCAAAGCGGCTTCCAGGCCGTAGAGGGCGTTCAGGCTGACGCGCTTTGGAAACATGAATTTGAGACGCCGATAGGCTTCCACCGATCCCATCGACTGCAGGTCCGCGACCGTACCTATTCCGGCTTCTTCCAGCCACCCTCGAGTCACTGGGCCAACGCCTGGAAAGGTGCCGATGGGGGCGGCGCTCATGACGAAAACTCCGGTGCGCGGTGTCGCATCCGTTCACGATAGATCAAGTAAAGCCCGGATGCGACAGCGGCAGCGGCGTTCGTGCAGGTTCTGCCGAATTGCCTCACCACCGGTCCAAAATGACATTCCGTAAGGATGTATGCACCAACATTCGAGCTATCTTTGATATAGCAGAGAATTGCGAGTTTTGCGCCGCGCGTGCAAAGATAATGTGCGATAAATCTGAAGAGAAAAATGCTCCGATGGCGGTATATTTTTTACATCGGGGAACAGTATATCGTAGGGGAGGGGCATGTCACTGATTCTTATACTTGACGACCGAATCACCAACAGAAACATTTTCTCTCGATTGGCCTTGTCGCTGGGGGAAGGAATAACAGTCCAAGCGTTCAACAAGCCAGAGACTGCACTGGCATGGCTTGATGACAATTCTCCGGATCTGGTCATAACCGATTACAAGATGCCCGGTCTCGACGGCGCCGAATTCACTCGCCAATTGCGCGCTAAGGCGCACGGTGCCGATGTGCCGGTGATCGTTATCACGGCCTATGACGACCGGACTTTCCGGCTCCGCGCGCTCGAGGCCGGTGCGACCGATTTCCTCAACAGTCCCGTCGACCATTACGAATTCATCACACGTGCCCGCAATCTCCTGAAACTGCACCGCCAGCAGCAATTCATCAAAAGTCGTGCGCAGATGCTGGAGCAGCAACTCCGGCGCAGTCAGCAATCGAACGACGAGCTTGTGCGCAATAGCCGCGAAGCTCTGGCGCAGGTCATCGACACGGTACCTGCCATGATCAGTGCTACGGACAAGGATGGCTGCGCGGTTTTCGTCAACGCGCACTTTGCCATTTTGGTCGGCTACCCCCCTGAGGCCTTGTTGGGCGAGAAGTTGGGCGACATACTGCGAAGCGACCAAAGCAAACATAGCGCGCAGCTTGACAAGCTCGTGTTTGGTACGGCTGCTGCGGTTCCGACCTTCGAGGAAGAGGTTGTCGACCACAGTGGCGCCCGTCGTATTCTGCTGACAACGAAAGCCCCGCTCCGCGATCAATCGAACAATGTCGTCAGCGTTCTGACCACCTCCGTCGATATCACCGAGCGCAAGGAAGCAGAAGGATTATTGCGCCACATGGCGCTTCACGACACGCTGACCGATCTCCCGAACCGTACGATGCTCAGCGAACGTATCCAACATGAACTCTCACGTGGTAGCAGCCGTTTCGCGCTCCATCTCATCGATCTTGACCGATTCAAGATCGTCAACGACGCCTTTGGCCATGCCAGTGGCGACCGATTGCTGCAAAAAGTAACGGCGCGACTTAACGAATATGCGAGCAGCACGACCATGGTTGCTCGTCTTGCCGGTGACGAGTTCGTTATCCTGCAGATGGAGATCGCGGATCCGAGTGAAGCCGGACTGCTCGCGCAAAACATTATCGACACGTTGTCCACGCCCTTCATCTGCGAGGACCAGGAAATCACGATCGGCAGCAGCATCGGCATTGCGCTCTGTCCTTGCGACGCGGCGGATTCGGACAGGCTTCTCAAGTGCGCCGATCTGGCCATGTACAATGCCAAGGCCGAGGGGCGAAATACCTTCCGCTTCTTCTCCGCACATATGGATGCGAGCACGCAAAGGAGCATTATTCTTGAAACGGATCTGCGTAAAGCACTCGGTCGCGAGCAGCTTCTGCTGCATTATCAACCGCAGATCGATCTCGCGACCGGTCGGATCGTCGGCGCAGAGGCTTTACTGCGCTGGCAGCGTCCCACTGTTGGCCTCACCTCTCCGGCAGCCTTTTTGGACATCGCAGAGGATAGCGGGCTCATTGTAGAAATCGGTGAGTGGGTCTTACGCGAAGCGTGTGCACAGGGTGCGGTGTGGCAGCAGCTTGGGCTTCCGGCCATGCGGGTTGCCGTCAACCTATCTCCGGTCCAACTCCGGCGACCAGATCTCGTTTCCATCGTCGCCGAAGCGCTGGAGGCTGCCGGCTTCGATCCGGCGCTCCTTGACTTGGAGTTGACTGAAACCGGCTTGCTCGGCAATACCGAGCAGGCCCTTGCAACTCTGCAAGGTCTAAAGGAACTTGGCGTACAATTATCGGTCGACGATTTCGGGACAGGTTATTCTTCGTTGAATTACGTGAAAAATTTCCCCGTCGATCGTCTTAAACTGGATCGGTCTTTCGTCTCGAACCTGACTATCGGAAACCGGGACGCGGCTATCGTCGATGCCATCACAAACCTTGCGCGCAGCCTGAACATCCGTGTGGTCGCGGAGGGCGTTGAAACGCAACAGCAGCTTTTGCATTTACTGGATAATCATTGCGATGAAGCGCAGGGATTTTATTTCAGTCGGCCACTGCCGCCAGCCGACTTCGAGGCTCTGTTGCGTGAGCGTCCCGCTTTCCGCCTGCCGGCGCGGGAGAAAGCCAGAGGCGCTGCGAGTGCCAAATCGTGATGCGTCGATTCCTGGCTGGCCTCCACGAATCTCCGGATCGCGAGTACGAGATGAGCTTCAACCGGATCGCCTTTTTTCTGGTGATCTGTGGCTACACACTCTGGACGAGACCGCCTCAGGCTCATGCCGCCCTCTTCAGCATGATGATATTCGGGATCGTCTCCGTCGGTGTCGTCATTCACATACTGCTGCGGCCGAAGGTATCGACTGCCCGGCGCGTGGTGGCGATGATCAGCGATCTCGGAACGACGTCCCTGCAACTTCATTTTGGCGGTGAGGTTTCATCCGTCTTCTTTCCGCTCTATCTCTGGATTACGTTCGGCAACGGTTTTCGTTTCGGCATCTGGTTCCTTTACGTCGCAACGGGGATCTCTGTAACGGGTTTTACGGCGGTCATCGTTTCGACCCCCTTTTGGCGCAACGATCTTTATCTGTCGGTCAGCCTTCTGCTCTCCCTGATCGTGCTTCCGGTCTATACGAGCACCCTGATCCGCAACCTCTCTAAGGCGAAGGCCCAGGCGGAAGCTGCCAGCAGAGCCAAAAGCCTTTTCCTCGCCAGCGTCAGCCACGAGTTGCGCACACCGCTCAATGCCATCATCGGCATGTCGGAACTGCTACGCGAGACACCGCTCGAAGGTGAACAGAAAGGAATGGTGCAGACAATTCGCAATGCCGGCCAATCGCTGCTTAACCAGATCAATGGTATTCTTGACCTATCGCGCATCGAGGCTGGGCAGATGCCGGTCAGCGCGGTGGATTTCGACCTTCTCGACTTGTTGTCGAACGTGCGCGCCATGGTGATGGCCGAGGCCCGCGAGAAGAACCTGCCCCTTTATCTTCATATGACTCCTTGGACTCCTATGCGGGTCAATGGTTCGGAGCATCATCTCCAGGAGATCTTGCTCAACCTCATGGGCAATGCGGTCAAGTTTACGGCGTCCGGTAGCGTCCTGCTCACGGCCGACAGCTTCGAAATCGACGCAAGGCCGCATCTTCGTTTCGAGGTTTCCGATACCGGGATCGGCATTGCAACATCCGCCATCGGGCGGATCTTTGAAGATTTCACTCAGGCTGACGACACGATCATCAACCGTTACGGTGGCACGGGCCTCGGCTTGGCGATCTGTAAACGACTGGTCGAGAATCTGGGGGGCGCCATTGGTGTTCAGAGCGAACTGGGAAAGGGAAGCATTTTCTGGTTTACCCTCCCGGTCCAGCCATCTTCCTGTGTGCCGGAGCAGAGTCAGGACGAGGTGTCTCCAAGCGCGATTCTGATTTGCCCTGAAGAGAAAAGGGCGGCGGATATCGCTGAGCGGCTTCAGTTGGGACGAGACCTCGTTTTGGCAGGCGATTTCTCCCAAGGCCGTGCCTGGGTGCAGGACCATAGTGATGAATCCGTCGTCGTGTTCCTGCACGGAGATACGCTCGCCTTTGCTGCAGCTTTAGAGCTCCGTAACACTTCACCGGAAATCGCGATCGTCCTCATTGGATCGGATGGTCGGAGGGATCTCGCGCCTTTCGAATGGCGCCGGTCGTTCATCAGCATCCTGCCCTCTGATTTCACCCCCGAAGAGGCCATGGCCGCCTGGCGAATCGGCAAGGTGCATTTAGGTGTCCCGAGAGTCGGGGCGACTTTCGGGGACGCGGAGGATGAGCAGGCCGAGATCATTACCGGATTGAAGGTTCTCCTGGCAGACGACAATAGCACCAACCGGGTCGTGATCTCGAAGATCCTCGAACGTGGCCACCATGCCGTTCACGTGGTCACGAACGGTGAAGAAGCCCTCGACGCGCTGGAGGAGAACGGGTTCGATCTCGTCATTATGGACATCAATATGCCGGTGATGACCGGTCTCGAGGCGGCGAAGCTTTACCGCATGACGTCTCTCGGCCAGCCACATGTCCCGATCGTCGCTCTCACTGCCGATGTCACCGAAAATACGGCTGCTCTTACGATCGAAGCCGGCATGGATGCCTGTGTGACAAAACCCGTCCAACCGGCGGTTCTCCTCCGGTTGATTTCTCAGGTGGTGAAGTCTGGTGCCCTCCCTGAGAGACCGGCACGCCGGGACGAGGAGAATGTATCCCCGACAGTCGCAAATATCGCCGCGCACCGTCGCTTCCAAACGGAGCGCGACCTCGTCATCGATGAGCAGGTGCTCGCAGATCTTGAAAACCTCGGTGGTGCGGAGTTTTTGTCCGAGCTCGTCAAAGAATTCCTGTCCGACGCGGATTCCCTTGTGGCCTCATTAAGAGAGGCAGCGTCAGCTGCGAAAAGCTCACGGTTCCGCTCGGAGGCTCACGCTCTTCAAAGCGCGGCAGCAAATATCGGGGCCAGGAAAATTCACGAGATCTGTCTTCAGTGGCGCAAGATCAACAATGCGGATCTGGCGGGGGATGGCTTACGACAGATCAGGCTGCTTGAAGCGGAACTGGAGCGGGCCCGACATGCACTCCTGGATCACGTTCGGAAGGGACGTACCCGAAGAAGCCTACACTGACCGCGTGCAACCTCACCGGCGGGGCAGGGATGCGGCGGCGCCAAGCCGAGCCGTCGCATCTCCCAGAGGACGAGTAGAGAGCCATGATCCTGTAAAGTGGAGACCGCCTTTGCCGAAGGAAGGATAGAGCGAACGCAGACATAGTCTAAACGATTCCGCCCTAGCCGCATCGTGGCCAAGGCGCGGGTCATTCCGCCGCTATGGCATAGGGTGCCAGGGCCGCCGCCAGGCGGCGATCCTGCGCCGTCGTGAGGCGAGCCATCTTGCGCAGATCCAGGTCCGTCAACTTCAGAGCAGCATCGACCCAGATATCGACGATATCGCGCAGTTCCTCGTACGTTACAGGGTTCACGCGGCGTCGTGCCCGATAGATGGCATTGTGGGCATTGTGCTTCCGGTTGTTGCGCTCGATATATTCCTGCACCGCCATCTCGCCTTCGCCGTCCTCGGCGAGGACATCAACGACGCCGAGGGCATGAAGTTCTTCGGCCGTATAAAGCTTGCCGCTCATGATCATCTTCTCGGCTGCGACCGAGCCGATCCGTCGGGAGAGGAAGCTGTAGGCGCCCATGCCAGGGAACAGATTGAACAGCACTTCGGGCAACCCCATCTTGGCGCTCCTTTCGGCTACGATCAGATCGAACGACAATGCGCATTCGAAGCCGCCGCCCAAAGCATCCCCCTGAACCAGCGCCATGGTGATCACTGGCGTGTTGAAGGCGTGAGCATTGCCATAGATCACGTCGATGCAGGCATAAGCGTAAGCTTGCATGCTCTCGCGATCCCTGGCCCGGATGCGCTCTGCAAAATGCGCGAGATCGCCACCCATGTTATAGATTCCCGGTGTGCGGGAGCTAAACACTACGTATTCGATAGGCTGACGCGCATCGCTACGGCGCCTGTCGAAGATCTGTGCAATCGAGCTCTGCATTCTCTTCATGTCATGCAGGAGATCCATCGTGAAAATCGGGCGGATGCTCGGGCGCATCGCGGCCCAGTACGTCCTGGTTTCAGGATCGAGCATGGTGTCGATGTTCGGAAATTGTGTATTGGCAACCTCGACATGCGCTGGAACGGCTATCCGCTCGGCGTTGGTCAATGGAGAGAAGATCCGGCTAGTTCCCAGAGGAGCTGAACCGTCGAATTGGGTCTGGAGAGAATGCATTAATAGGTTCCTTAGCGAAGACGTCAAGAATGGAAGTGCACAGCATCCGATTACGCAGTGCATCTGTATTCTCAGTCCACGACAGGAAGGATTTCAATGGCCTGTTAAGCATATAGGCCTCTATAAGTGCATCTAATTTAGTAGAGTGGCTCTAGAATGACTCGACAGAAGTTCTTTTAGAGATTTGTAATACTGTTTAAAAAGATAATTATGTTACGTAAACCGTGATGCAACGCGCGTTTGTACTACGATCGGTAGTTGCGGCAGGCGTATAGGCTGGCAGGAGCGCGAGCGCCCCTCTGCTTCAGGCATTGCGCCGCTCCAGCGCTCGGAAGCTGCTTCTCGATGGCGCCCTTCGTGACTGGCTGGCGCAAAGGACTTGAGTTCCCTGCCTTGGTCCTTGCCAAAGGTCAGTAGACGTCCTCAAGGAAACTCAAGATTGACCGTAGCCGCGAGTCCCGTCCTAAGGGTTATGAACGGATTATGAGGTCATATCGCTGCTGCCGCAGCCTCCTGGCTCGTCCGGCTCGTCAGTCGGAACCGCCCGTAGCGCCGCACCAGCCAGGCAGGTATTCAGCTTGACGGCTCTTAGCGAGTTTGAGCGCCTGATCCAGGGCCCGCTCGTATCTGTCCTGCACCCGTTTTCGCTTGATATTCCGCCGGAGGAAGTCGGCCCAGAGGAACTCGCTATAGAGCGTCGTGTCCTTGGCAAAGCCGCCTATGCGCCGGAGTTCACCGGCAAGTGATCGGTACGGATCGTCGACAAGCCCATCGATAGATTTCGGAATGTCCTGATGGGTCCTGAGTCGACCCTCGGCGTCATAGACATGCATCCAGTTCTTGTGGGCGAGCACGAACCAGAACGCATCCCTCTCCAACCCACTCAGATCTGCCATGACAGAGGCCAGCGCATGCTCGACTCCTTCGCGATGAAGAGCCAGCACCAGATGGTGGTGATCGAGGATGTAGCAGCGTCCCTTCGGTCCGACGACCACGGGGATCAGGTGCATGCCCAAGGATTCCGCGGCTTTGCTGCCCTTATTGCGCCAGCTGCGGCATTTCTCCTCCACTTCCCGCATGCCAACCGTAATCTGCGTGGGTCGCAGATCTGCGAGCCGGACGAGTTTGAGAACTGGCTCCTGTGCGTCTTGCATTCTTGTGCCCATCTCTCATGCTGCTCGATGGCGAGCCATCATGATGGCCCAAGAGACCATGAGCCTCGTGTTCGATTATGTCGTGTTAATTAGAGCATCATCTCGATGATAGAAGGCATCAAGGACGGCTTGGTGTGCAACTTGATGCAACGACGGAGTCTGGCTTGGAGAGCCGGTGATCAGGCAATCTTCTACGAAACCCGCATGCCAGGATTTGTCATCACGGTGATGGCTTTGCCGCCGACGATTGCCTCTACCATCTGGGTGAACAGAGTCCGGGTGCGGAGACGCGGCCGATCAGAGACTGTTTCCCCGCGCACGGCCCTTGCGTTCCAGATAACGATCATAACGATCGCGGCCGCAAAAGCTGTATTTCAGGCTGTAGCGGCAACCGGCTCTTCCAGGGTCCCGACTTCATCGAGTTCGTCATCGGCATCGAAGCCGCTCGGATCGGCCCCCGTGATGCTGGCAAGATTCTTTGCGGCCTTGCGCAGGAGCTTTCTCAGGCGTTTGCGGTCCTTGTTATCGAAGCCGGCCAAAAGCTCGTCCTCGACTTCATCCCACAGAGCGTTGATCGCGGCGGCCTTCTTCTTGCCTTCCTTGGTCAGCTTCACGCGCACCACGCGCGCGTCGCCGGGCTCCGTATGACGCTCGACAAGCTTCAGGGACGAGAGGCGGGATATGGTCTTGGAGGCAGTCGGTGGCCGAACGCGAAGGATGAGGGCAAGATCACCCATCGTCATGGTGCCCGAATTGGCCAGGGCCTGGAGCACCTGCTCCTGCCCAGCAAAGAGGCCGAGCTCGGAGAGCTTGTCTCCCGTGCGGCTGCGATGAAGGCGTGCTGCCTGAACCAAGGACCAGCCGACGCTCTTCACGCCCGGATGCTTATTGTCTTTGTCCATCCAATCCCCCGCCCTTGAAAGCTTAGGCACGGCTCACCATGAGCGGAAGTCGTGACGGTTCGATGACAGATTCATTTCACCAGCAGACAAGATCCGGCATCACCGTTTCATCTATCCTGCGCGACGGCACTCTCGTGCCAGCGCTTCAAGAGAATATGAGATAAGGCGGCCATCAATAGAAACAAAATAACGCCAGTCGCCGCCAAAAGAACGAGGGCCGCGAACAGGCGGGGAATATTGAGCCGGTATTGGCTCTCGATGACGCGGTAGGCGAGACCCGACCCGGCGCCCGCCGACCCTGCCGCCATCTCCGCGACGACCGCGCCGATCAGGGACAGGCCGGCGGCGATGCGCAATCCCGCCAGAAAGGCCGGGAGCGCCGCCGGGCGGCGCAGATACCATAAGGCCCTCACCCGGGAGCGAAGGCGGGCCACCGGCCCGTGAGCGGACGGGGCGCCATAGAGCGCAAACAGCTCGAGAAGACCGCGATCGACCGATTGCAGGCCGAGCATGGTGTTCGAGAGAATGGGGAAGAACGCCACGATCCAGGCGCAGGCGAGCACGGCGATATCCTGCGGCATGTAGATCAGGAGCAGAGGCGCGATCGCGATCACGGGAGTGACCTGCAGCACCACGGCGAAGGGATAGAGCGAATATTCCACGATCCGCGAGAGGCTCAAGACGACTGCAAGCGTCACCCCGCCGAAGACGGCAAGGCCGAGACCGAGAAGAGTGGTCTTGAGCGTCACGACGAGCGATGCCGACAGGATTGGCCAGTCCTTGACGATGGTTCTCCCGATCAGGCCCGGTGCGGGCAGGATATAGGGCGGAACCGCCGCGATCCGCACATAGAACTCCCAGGCGGCGAGGGCGGCAACGAAGACCAGAAGCGGCAGGACGATTTTGGCAACGCTGCGCCAATGGTCGGAAAACACCGGGCGCTGGAAGGGATCGTCCAGCATGGCTACAAGGGCTCGTTCGAGGTCAGTTCGGCCAGAACCTGCGATACATCCCGGCACAATTCCGCATAGCGGGCGCTGGTGCGAAAATTCATGCTGCGCTCTCCAGATCGATCCACGCGGATTTCGGCGGCGATGCAGCCGGGGTGCGGAGTCATGACCGCGACCCGGTCCGAGAGATAGACACTCTCGAAGACCGAATGGGTTACGAACACGATGGTGCAGGAAAGATCGCGCTTCAATCTCAGAAGGTCGTCGTTCAACCGGAAACGGGTGATCTCGTCGAGCGCGCCGAAGGGCTCGTCCATCAGCAGAAGCCGCGGCTTCAAGGTCAGCGCACGGGCGATGGAGACCCGCATTTTCATGCCGCCGGACAATTCCCGGGGATAGGCCTCGGCAAAGGCCTCCAGCCCGACGAGGGACAGGCTTTCCGCGATGCGGCCTTGCGCTTCCCTCTTCGAGATCCCGCGCAGGCGTAAGGGAAGCCATACATTGTCGGTCACATTGGCCCAGGGCATCAGGGTCGGCTCCTGGAACACGAAGCCGATCTCAGCGCGGTGATCGAGACCCGCAGGGCCTGGCCAGATCACGCTCCCTGCCGTCGGCTGGGCCAGGCCTGCGATGAGTCGCAACGCCGTCGATTTCCCGCAGCCCGAAGGGCCGAGCAGCGAGACGAACTCGCCTTCCCGGATATCGAGGTGAAACCCGGCAAGAGCCGTCACGCCATTGG
Organism: Microvirga sp. 2TAF3; assembly: GCF_052114965.1. Taxonomy (NCBI): domain Bacteria; kingdom Pseudomonadati; phylum Pseudomonadota; class Alphaproteobacteria; order Hyphomicrobiales; family Methylobacteriaceae; genus Microvirga; species Microvirga sp. 2TAF3. Next base: position 18,833 of record NZ_JBFRFT010000018.1, read on the forward strand.
CGAAAACCTTGGAGATGCCATTGAGGGACACGAGGGGGGCAACGGGCTCTGCCATGGGTGCAGCAATGCCGTGAAGCGGCGCTGCCCTCCTATTTCCTGAGATCGAGCCCTACGCCCTTGTTCACGAACCGGAGCGTATAGGCCTTCTTGTAGTCGAGATCGGCTTTGAAGAGGCCGGCCTTCACCATCTTGTCGAAGAAATCCTTCATCCGCGCGTCGGTCATGGCGCCGATGCCGAGCGTTCTGGCATCCCCGGAATCGACGATGCCGTATTCCTTCATCCTGGCAATCGAATAGGCGATCAGCTCGTCCGTCATCTCGGGATTGTCGCGCTTGATGAGGGCGTTCGCCTTGGCGTTGTCGCCGTAGAGATAATTGTACCAGCCGATGGTCGAGGCATCGACGAAGCGCTGCACGAGATCGGTATTCTTCTCGATCAGCTCGTGGCGCGTCTCGACGGTGGTCGAATAGGTGCTGAACCCGTGATCGGCCAGAAGGAACACGTTCGGCTTGAACCCGGCCGCCTTCTCGATGGTAAGGGGTTCGGATGTGGCATAGCCCTGCTGGACGGCTTGCTTGTTGGCGATGAAGGGAGCGGGATTGAAGCCGTAGGGTTTCACCTGCTCGTCCTTGAAGTCGTATTCCGCCTTCATCCATTGATAGAAGGTGGCGAAGCCGTCCTTCGACAGCAGGATGCCGTTCGACTTCTTCAAGTCCTGGAACGTATCGAGCCCCTGGCCTGGATGGCTGAGAAGAACCTGCGGCTCCTTCTGGAAATGGGCCGCAACCACGACGGTCGGAATATCCTTCTCGACCGCCGAGAAGGCCTGGATCATGCTGCCGCCCATGTAGAAGTCGAGCTTCCCGACCGTCATCAGCATGCGGTTGTTGGCGCGCGGCCCGCCCGGCACGATGGTGATTTTCAGCCCGTATTTCTCGAAAGTCCCGTCCGCGACGGCCTGGTAATAGCCGCCGTGCTCGGCTTGGGCGATCCAATTGGTGCCGAAGGTGACTTCGGTCAGGGGCTGCTGCGCCAGGGCGGCGGTGGCGCCCCAGCCGAGACAGGCGGCCAGAGCCCAGGAAACACGAATTTTCAACGTCATCCGCAGCGATCCTCTTGCATCCGGCAGCCGAAGCCCGCCGTTCACGCCCGCTTCTGTGCAGGCGATGGTGAGGCTTGGCAAGACCGGCGCAGCCTCATCGAGGCGAGATCATTCCACCGACCAGGGATAAGTCCAGGTTTCCGTCAAGGTCTTGTTGCCGGCGCGCAGGAAGGCGCGGAGATCCGTGGACTGGCCGGGGTCGAGCTTGACGTCGATGGCTACCCGAAAACCCTTCGTGTGCTCGTTCGGCACGATGAAGGTGTGGGTGATGGTGCCGGCCGACGTGGTCGGAATGAGCTTCACCTGTTCGGGGTCCGCCAAGTAATAGGCCAAGTCCCCGCCGGCGAAATCGATGATGAAGCGGCGATGGGTGGGGTCGCTCGGGCCGTTCGAGCCGCTGTTGCGGGCGGGGGTCTGGAAGGTATTGATGGCCTTGCCGCCCGGATGCATGCCGTTCGATGTGGTGAGAGCCCGCAGCCGGTAGGTCACCGTGATCTCCTGCCCCGCTTCATAAGGGCGGTTCGGCTGCCAATAGGCGACGATATTGTCGTGGGTCTCGTCGGGCGTGGGGATTTCGGCCAGCTCGACCCGACCCTCGCCCCATTCGCCGATAGGCTCGACCCAGTAGCTCGGCCGCTTGTGATAGGAGGTCTCGAGATCCTGGTAATTTTCGAAAACCCGGTCCCGCTGCATCAGGCCGAAGCCACGCGGATTCTTGTCGCTGAAGGACGAGACGGTCTTGCGGGCGGGGTTGCGCAGCGGACGCCAGATCCATTCGCCCGCGCCGGACTGCATGAGCAGCCCGTCCGAATCATGGAGTTCCGGCCGGAAATCGTCCGTCCGCTTGCGCTCGTTCTCGCCCTCGAAGAACATCGAGGTGAGGGGGGCCAGGCCCACATTCGGGATCGTCTGCCGGGGAAACAGCGTCGCCGTCACATCGAGGGTCGTCTCCTTCGACGGATAGAGAACGAAGCGATAGGCGCCAGCAACGGACGGGCTGTCGAGAAGGGCGTAGATCGTCGCCTGATCGCTGTCCGGCTTGGGCATCTCGATCCAGAACTCGCGGAAATGGGGAAATTCCTCCGCTTCGCCGCCTTGCACATTGATTGCCAGGCCCCGGGCGGACGCGCCATATTTCTGGTCGGCCCCGAGAAAACGGAAATAGCTCGCTCCCAGGAACGCGATGACCTCGTCGAAAACCTTGGGATTGTTGACCGGGTAATGCAGGCGGAACCCGGCAAAGCCCAGATTGACCGGCAGGGGTTTCTCGATCTTGTTGTGCCCGTAATCGAACAATTCGCGCTGATAGGGGACCGGGGTCGGCACCCCGTCCCGCAGGACGTTCACGGTCACCGGGCGCTGATAGAGGAAGCCGAGGTGGAACAGCTGCATCCGGAAGGGGCTGCCGCTCGAGGCAAGAAGCGCCTTTTCGGGACGGAAGCGGATATCCCTGTAATCGTCGAAGCTGAGCCGGTTCAGAGGTTCGGGCAATTGCGACGCCATCGGTTCATAGGGCTTCGACGACAGCTCCCGGGCCCGGCGAACGACATCCTCGAAACGGAACGGATTGGGGGCCGGAACGCCATTCTGTTGCGCGAGCGCCGGCAGGGCGACGCTGGCGAGAAGGCCTTGCAGAATGATTCGGCGAGTCAGATTCGTCATGGGCAGAGCGGTTCTTCTTGGGCGAAAGAGGGGCCGGAGGTCGACGTCGGTATGAAGCGGGGCCATGTCTCCGTCTACCTGTCCCGCTTAATAAAAGCTGAACGATACGAATGTTTAAGGTGGGGCGGCGGGAGCTTCGAAAAAATCCCCGGATAAGGCTAAAAAGATCTTGTGATCCTGGGCTGTTGGGCCTATTTGAGAGTTGCCCAATTTCGCACGTGCCTGTGGTCGCGTGCCGGTTGGTGGGCATCCGGACAAGAGGCCGGACAGCCGCCCGAGAACGACCTAGTTCTCGATACCCCTAACCGGCAGCCGGAGGCGAAACCGGCGTACCCCGCTCTCAACGGGGGACGTGGCTTAAAGCAACGACGAACGGGCTTTTTTGGTCTCGTTGGCCCTCCACAGGTCAGCACCGAAGAGGCTTGTTTATCATTGCCAGGCGTGCGGACGGGAATTCCCCATCCAATCCAAGGCAGCATCGTCGGGTGAAGAGCCCATCGCCGCCTGTCGTGTCTCCATCGCACGAAGGCGGGATGTCATCTTCCCTCGCTGACGCCGGACGCGCAGGACTCCTTCAAGGAATCTCGCGACGTCTGAATTTCAATCCGGAGGCTTGAAGACCTCCATTGAACCTTTGGTGGGGAGAGCGCCATGACTCAGCGCATCCGTGAATTCCTGCGCAACCGACGTGAGGATGGCCCCTGCGTGGTCGTCGACCTCGATGTCGTGCGCGACAACTACTCCAAGTTCGCCCGTGCGCTTCCCGACACGCGTGTGTTCTACGCCGTGAAGGCGAATCCTGCGCCCGAGGTACTGAAGGCCCTGGCCGATCTCGGCTCGTGCTTCGACACGGCGTCCGTGGTCGAAATCCAGCTCGCCCTCGACGCGGGTGCAACGCCCGAGCGCATTTCCTTCGGCAACACGATCAAGAAGGAGCGTGATATCGCGCGGGCTCTCGAGCTCGGCGTGCGCCTCTACGCGGTCGATTGCGAGGTCGAGGTCGAGAAGATCGTGCGTGCGGCGGCTCAGGTCGGCGTGCCGGCCTCCGAGGTGAAGGTGTTCTGCCGAATCCTGTGCGACGGCGCAGGCGCGGAATGGCCTCTCTCGCGCAAGTTCGGCTGCATGCCCGAAATGGCGGTGGACGTGCTGGAGCACGCCTATCGTCATGGCCTCGAAGCCTATGGCGTCTCGTTCCATGTCGGCTCGCAGCAGCGCAACACGGAAGCCTGGGATCAGGCGCTCGCCTCCGCGTCCACGATCTTCCGTGAATGCGGCATGCGTGGCATCCATCTGTCGATGGTCAATCTCGGCGGCGGCTTTCCGACGAAGTACCTGAAGTCGATCCCGCAGGTGGAAGCCTATGGCGAGTCGATCTTCCGGGCGCTCTCGAAGCATTTCGGCAACCGCATCCCCGAGACGATCATCGAGCCGGGCCGCGGCATGGTCGGCAATGCGGGCATCATCGAGGCCGAGGTCGTTCTGATCTCGAAGAAGAGCCAGGATGAGGACGAGGTGCGCTGGGTCTATCTCGACATCGGCAAGTTCGGCGGTCTCGCCGAGACGATGGACGAGTCGATCCGCTATCCGATCCGCAGCGAGCGCGACGGCGACCGCAAGGTTCCGTGCGTGCTGGCCGGACCGACCTGCGATTCGGCGGACGTTCTCTACGAGAAGGAGCCTTACCCGCTCCCGATCTCGCTGGAGATCGGCGACAAGGTGCTGATCGAGGGAACGGGTGCCTACACGACCACCTATTCGGCGGTCGCGTTCAACGGCTTCCCGCCCTTGAAGTCCTACGTGATCTAACTCACGTCCCGCCTGTCTCGGACTGCGAGACAGGCTCCAACCCCCAAAAGTTGTCCCGGACGGCCTGCTTGTTTTCAAGCAGGTGCGAGGGCTGTCGCTCACCCCATGCTCGGGAGGCTACGGCCATGATCACCATCCGCGAGGAAATCATCCGCGATGTCGAGGCGCGCGAGGCGCTGCTCGATGCCTGCTTCGGAGCCGCCCGGTTCCAGAAGACCTGCGAACGCCTGCGTGAGGGCAGGATGCCGGCCGACGGCCTGTCGCTCGTTGTCGAGCGGGACGGCACCGTCATCGGTACCGTCCGTCTCTGGCACATCTCCGCCGGGCCGAACCGGCCTGCACTGATGCTGGGTCCGATCGCCATCGATCCCGCCTGCCAGAGTCTCGGGCTCGGCGGAAAGCTGATGCGCGAGGCTCTGGCTCGCGCTGCCGGCCAAGGCCACAAGGCCGTGCTGCTGGTGGGCGATGCGCCCTATTACGAACGCTTCGGCTTTTCGGCCGAAAAGACCGGCTCTCTCTGGTTGCCGGGTCCTTACGAGCGCGGCCGCTTTCTGGCGCGCGAGCTTGAGGCAGGCTCCCTCGACGGCGCGCACGGCCTCGTCTCGGCGACCGGCAGGTTCGAGCAGAAGCCTGATCTCGCGGCGCTCGTCGCCGCGGCGGCCCAAGGCGCCATCGCGGGTTACAACCGCGCCGCATAAGCCTATCAAGAGTTGACGCGCGCCGCACCGAAATGAATGGTGCGGCGCGCGTTCGTTTGCCACCGATCAACCCTAACCCGTCGCCTACCTGACGAAGGAGTACCATCGATGACCAACTGGCCCGTCCATGGCCGTATCACCGGCCCGATCGTGATGATCGGCTTCGGCTCGATCGGCAAAGGAATGTTGCCCCTGATCGAACGCCATTTCGAGTTCGACAAGAGCCGCCTGGTGGTCATCGATCCCAACGATGCGGATCGCCACATGCTCGACGAGCGTGGCATCCGCTTCATTCATCAGGGCCTGACCCCCGACAATTACCGTCATCTGCTGCAACCTCTTCTGACGGAAGGCGGCGGCCAGGGCTTCTGCGTGAACGTGTCGGTGGACACGTCCTCGCGCGATATCATGGAATTGTGCCGCGAACTCGGCGCGCTCTATATCGACACGGTCGCCGAGCCGTGGCTGGGGTTCTATTTCGACAAGAACGCCGGTCCCGAGGCCCGCACCAATTATGCCCTGCGCGAGATCATTCTCGACGCACGCCGCAGGAATCCCGGTGGCACGACCGCTGTATCCTGCTGCGGCGCCAATCCCGGCATGGTGTCCTGGTTCGTGAAGCAAGCGCTGCTCAACCTCGCCAACGACCTGGGCATCAAGTACGAGGAGCCGAAATCCCGTGAAGGCTGGGCGCGCCTCATGAGCCAAGCCGGAGTGAAGGGCATTCACATCGCGGAGCGCGACACGCAGCGCGCCACGTCCGAGAAGCCCATGAACGTGTTCGTCAACACCTGGTCCGTCGAAGGCTTCGTGTCGGAGGGCCTGCAGCCGGCCGAGCTCGGCTGGGGCACCCATGAAAAGTGGATGCCGGCGAATGCGGGCACGCACGAGAAGGGCTCTCAGGCCGCGATCTACCTGCTTCAGCCGGGCGCGGATACCCGCGTGCGCTCCTGGACGCCGACCGCGCAGGCGCAGCGCGCCTTCCTGGTGACGCATAACGAGTCGATCTCGATCGCCGATTACTTCACGGTGCGCGAGGGCGGCGAGGTCACTTATCGTCCAACCTGCCACTACGCATATCATCCCTGCAACGAGGCGGTGCTGTCGCTGCACGAGATGTTCGGCAATGCCGGCAAGGCGCAGGACAAGTTCCATATCCTCACCGAGGCCGAGATCGTCGACGGCATCGACGAGCTCGGCGTGCTCCTCTATGGCCATGGCAAGAACGCCTATTGGTACGGCTCGCAGCTCTCCATCGACGAGACGCGGCTTTTGGCGCCTTACCAGAACGCCACCGGCCTTCAGGTCACCTCTGCCGTGCTCGCGGGCATGGTGTGGGCGCTGGAGAACCCGAATGCCGGCATCGTCGAGGCGGACGATCTCGATTTCCGCCGTTGCCTCGAAGTGCAGATGCCCTATCTCGGTCCCGTCGTCGGCGTCTATACCGACTGGACGCCGCTCGAGGGCCGTCCCGGCTTCTTCCCGGAGGATATCGACGCTTCCGACCCGTGGCAGTTCCGGAACGTCCTCGTGAGGTAGCTCTATTGATGGGGTGGTCGGTCTTGAGCCGGCCACCCACGTCTTCTAACCTGAGTGAAGCAAAGGTGTGGATGCCGGAAGCCCGCCCGGACACGACGGAAAGCGATCAGTACATGCCCCATTTCGAGCCATTCTACGCCGACAAGCTCCGTGGCTCCTTGGGCATCGTGGACGCGGAAGCCGTCCTCGATCTGCGCGGCGCCTCCCGCGAGCAGGCGGTAGGCTCCATTCAGGACATGTTGGAACGCAGCCGCTTCGCGCAAGGCAAGGCGGTCGCCATCCGCCTGTCTCCGCCGCCGGAAGGCGGCGGAGAGACCCTGTTCCAGCCCGTCGGCAAAGCCTTGCTTGAAGCCAAGAAGCGCGGCTGGATCGGCCGCCTGCAGACCCTGCCGGCGCAGGACGGGCTGGGCTTCTACGTGGTTCTGTCCGGAAAGCCCGAAAGCAGCGCGTGATCAGGCGCGCAGTGTCGGGGCGCGGGGCCGTCTCAGGCTTCGCAGAAAACCTGCCAGTAGCAGAAAGCCGCCCCACAGGGCGATGAACCCGGCAGCGGCCGCGAGGATTCCTTCCTCCGTCACGGGCACAGCGGGCTCGAAATCGCGATAGGCCGCCTCCATCACATCCACGTCGCCGTCCCGCACCATGAGGGCGACCCGCATGAACGGGCCGGCTTCGAGCATGGTCTGGCGATGGGCCTGAAGGCGTGTCAGGCGTTCGGTATTCGCCTGCATGGCGACGCCCTGGCGGCTGACGAGGTTGTCCGGATTGCCGCGCAGGCGGGCGATGGCGGTTGCTTGCGTCTCGCCGTTGACCTGCGCATCCGCATCGAATCGCTGGAGGACCTTGTTCAACTCGTCGATGGCACCGCCGAGGCGCTGGCGGTATTGCTGCGAGAATTCAGGGCCTTGCGAGGCAAGGACGCCGCCCAGCAATCCGAAACCGAAAGCGACGATGCGGACGATTCGGGACAAGCACCACCTCCTCAAGCTTTAAGAGCATCGCCGATATCTTGTTCCGTCACCTCGTCCAGCGGCTTGGCCACCTTGTAGGCACGCGTCTTCACGCCTGGCTCCATGACAAGGATGACGGTCTCGATGCCGGGACAGGAGGGGTCGGTACAGGCGATTTCGTTGACGGCGAAAGCCGTTTCCGGATGCGGCTGAAGCGCTGCGCTGGCCCAGTCCTTGACGCGCTCGATGGCTTGCCGGTCGGGCTTCGGCATGCCGAACGTGCCTCTCAGGAAAGCCCCCAACCGCGTCATGGTTCACCTCAGGTGGGAAGAGTGAGAATGCCAGCTTTTCCGTCTTCGCAGCCGAAAGCAAGGTGCCGGCCGGCCTTGTCCCAGGCGAGCGCGGTGACGCCGCTATCCTTCAATGCGGGGCGGACAAGAAGTTCCGAGGCATCGTTGAGACGGATCAGGAGGATGCAGCCATCCTCATAGCCGACAGCGAGCACATAGGCGTTGGGATGGAACGCGACACGGCTGACCTTGGCCGGGCGCACGCCGCATTCCCGCGGCTGCTTGCCCATGGGGCCTTCCTTCGATTCGAAGGGCCAGATGATGGCGGCTTCCGCGCCGGAGGTCGCAAGCCACTTGCCGTCGTGGGACCAGGACAGGGAGCGCGTCTTCGACGGATAGCCGGACATGCGCATATGACCTTTGTCGGGCACGAGCCGCCAGCCGTGCAGGGCGTTCTCCTGCATGGAGGTGACGACGAAGCGCGCATCCGGCGACCAGATGACGTCGAGATGCGAGCCCTTCCATTCGAGCACTTCCGGCTTTGCCTCCACATTGGGAAACCAGAGCGTCGCGCCGTTGTAGTGGGAAATCGCCAGCCGGTAGCCCTTGGGTGCGAAGGCGATGCCGCGCGCGGCCGAGGGCACCTCGAGGGTTCTCTCGCGGCCCTTGTCGTCACGGGCGATCACGCGCTTGCCCGCGCCATAGGCGAAGGCGCCGTTGGCATTGACGGCAAGCGAGTCGATCCACGCGCCCTTGGTCTCGGCGAGCGTTTTCGTCGAGCCGTCCGCGCCCGTCACCACCACGCGGCCATCATCGCCGCCGGTGACGAAGCGTTCGCCGTCGCTCAATGCCACCAGCACGCCTGCATCGGGATGCGCATCGACCCGATGGGTCTCCCCACCCTTTGCCAGCAGCACGCCGCCGTCCCCCAATCCGAATGCGGCCGTGCCCTTGAGCCAACCGACGGCGGCGACATGCGCACCGGCCTCGATAGGAGTGATGTTCTGTGTGAGAGACGGAGCGGTTTGAGCGGTCATTCGGGCAATCCCTTCTTAGGGAGCCAATAGCATATGTTGGCTGATCGGGGGCAAGGGCCAGGGGAGTGGCTGTCATCCGGGCGCCCTGGGCGATCCGGGATCGCATGGAGAAAGGCGCATCATCCGGAACACGATCCCGGGTTCCGCTGCGCAGCCCCGGGATGAGAGTGTCTGTGGTCCTTAAACCGCGCAGGCCAGGAACCCTTCCTTGATCGCTTTTTCGTTCAGGTCGCGCCCGATGAACACGACCTTGGAATCCCGCTTTTCTCCAGGCTTCCAGTCGCCCTGCACATCGCCGTCGAGGATCATGTGCACGCCCTGGAACACGAAGCGCTTCGGTTCGTTCGGGAAGGCGACGATGCCCTTGCAGCGCAGGATGTTGGGGCCCTCGACCTGCGTGAGATTGGAAATCCACGGCATGAACTTTTCCGGATCGACCTCGCCATCCACCCGCACGGAGATCGATTGCATCTCCTCGTCGTGATGATGGTGATGGCCTTCCTCCAGGAAGTCGGGCTCGAGCTCGATGATGCGGTCGAGATCGAAAGCCTTGCGGTCGAGCACCTCATCGATCGGAATGGCGCAGTTCTGCGTGCGGTGGAGCTTGGCATAGGGATTGATGGCGCGGATGCGCGCCTCGACCTCTTCCAGCTCCTCGGGCGTCACGAGATCGGTCTTGTTCAGAATGATCACATCGGCGAAGGCAATCTGGTTCTTGGCTTCGGGCGCGTCCTTCAGCCGGTCGGAAAGCCACTTGGCATCGGCCACCGTCACGACGGCGTCGAGCCGGGCGGTGTCGGACACGTCCTGGTCCATGAAGAAGGTCTGGGCCACGGGGGCAGGGTCGGCGAGCCCGGTGGTTTCGACGATGATGGCGTCGAACTTGCCCTTGCGCTTCATCAGACCGTCGAGAATGCGGATCAGATCGCCGCGCACGGTGCAGCAGATGCACCCGTTGTTCATCTCGAACACTTCCTCGTCGGCGCCGACGACGAGCTCGTTGTCGATGCCGATCTCGCCGAATTCGTTGACGATCACGGCGTATTTCTTGCCGTGCGGCTCGGTGAGGATGCGGTTGAGGAGCGTCGTCTTTCCGGCGCCGAGATAGCCTGTGAGAACGGTAACGGGAATCTTGTCGGTCATCGGATGTTCCAGAAGGGGCGTTTGAAAGAAGCATCCCCGACATGGGCCGGGGATGCGGAAACTCGCTCAGCTCGACAGGGCCGTGCTGAAAGCCCTTATATTGTGTCTCATCATGTCAATGTAAGTGCCGGCTGGGCCGTTCTGTCCGGAGAGCGCGTCGGAGAAGACCGGCTCGCCGATCTTGGCCCCGGTTTCCTTGGCTATGCGCTCCATAAGACGCGGATCCGAGACGTTTTCCACGAACACCGCCTTGATCTTCTCGCGCTTGATCTGCTGGATGATCTTGGCCACGTCCTTGGCCGAGGCCTCGGAATCCGTGGATACGCCCTGGGGCGAGATGAACTCGATGCCGTAGGCGTCCTCGAAATAACGGAAGGCGTCATGGGAGGTGATGATCCTGCGGCGGTCGGCCGGGATGCGCGATACCAGATCCTTCACCTCCGCCTCGACGGCATCGAGTTTCTTGAGGTAATCGGCGGCATTGGCTTCGTAAGCCGCCTTTCCGCCCGCATCGGCGGCGATCAAGGCATCGCGGATATTGGCGACATAGATCCTGGCATTGGCGATGCTCTGCCACGCGTGAGGGTCGAACCCGCTATGATGGCCGTGTCCATGGCCATGCTCCTCTTCCCCGTCGAGAGCTTTCACGCCTTTGGCGACCTCGACCGTGGCGGCCTTGGTGCCGGAAGACTTGATCAGGCGGTCGATCCAGCCCTCGAACTTGAGGCCGTTGGTGAAGACGATCCTTGATTCGGCCAGGCGGCGCCCATCCGCCGGCGTGGGCGAATAGACATGGGCGTCGCCGTTGGGCCCGACGAGGGTCGTCACCTCGATCCGGTCGCCGCCGACATTGCGCACGAGATCGCCGAGGATCGAGAAGGTCGCGACCACTTTGAGCTTTTCCGGCGTCTGGGCGGCTGCGGTCAGGGGCGTGCCCGCAAGGGCAAGGCATCCCAGCAAGAGCGAGAGCACACTCTTTCTCGTCGGCATCGGCGTTATCCTTTCAGGTGGATCAGGCTTCGAGATGCTTGCCGGGCCATGCGAGCCATAAAAGGCCGCCCTCGCGGCCAAGCACGAGGGAAAGCACGTAGATGCCGCCTGCCGTCAGGATGATGGCGGGGCCCGCTGGAAGCTCCGCGTGAAACGAGAGGAGCAGGCCGCCAAAGCCGGAAACGATGCCGATGGCGATGGACCAGATCATCATCGCGGTGATGTCGGTGCTCCAGAAGCGGGAGGCGGCGGCGGGCAGCATCATCATGCCCACCGCCAGCAGCGTGCCGAGCGCGTGAAAGCCCCCGACCAGATTGAGAACCACGAGGCCGAGGAAAATCAGATGCGTCGGCGTGCCGAAGCGGCTCACCGAGCGCAGGAAGGTGGGATCCACGCATTCGAGCACGAGAGGCCGGTAGAGAACGGCGAGTGCCAGCACCGTGATGGTGGAGATCGAGGCCAGCAGCAGAAGGGTATTGTCGTCGAGCGCCAGCACCGTGCCGAACAGCACATGCAGCAGATCGACATTGGAACCGCGCAGGGACACGATGGTGACGCCGAGCGCCAGCGACAGCAGATAGAACGCCGCCAGCGACGCATCTTCCTTCAGAGAGGTCAAGCGCGAGACCAACCCCGCCGCCATGGCGACGACGACGCCCGCGATCAGGCCGCCGACGGTCATGGCCGGCAGCGACAGGCCGGCGATGAGATAACCGAAGGCCGCGCCCGGCAGGATGGCATGGGCCATGGCATCGCCGGTCAGGCTCATGCGGCGCAGCATCAGGAAGACGCCGACCGGCCCGCCGCCGAGCGCGATGGCGACCACGCCCACCAGGGCGCGCTGCATGAATTCGAACTCGGAAAAGGGACTGATCAGGAACTCGAACATGCTCAGTATCCCGCGAGATGATGCTGCGCGTTCACGCGGCGCTCCGGTGGCATGGGGCCGCGTGCGGATCGTGCGCCTCGACCATGCGGCGGGCCTTGAGCAGGTTCTCCGGGCTCAGGACTTCGTTCGTCTCGCCCCAGGCCACCGGTTCGCGGGCGATGAGAAGAGTCTGCGGAAACACCCGCTTCACCACATCGAGATCGTGCAGCACGGCCACGACCGTGCGGGCCTCGTCATGCCAGCGGCGGACGAGATCGAGCAGGTCGGCGGTAGTTTTTGCATCGATGGCGGTGAAGGGCTCGTCGAGCAGGATCACGGAGGAATCCTGCAAGAGCAGGCGCGCGAACAGGGCGCGCTGCATCTGGCCTCCCGAGAGGGTGGAGATGGGACGCCGCTCGAAGCCGATGAGGCCGACGGCCGCCAGCGCCTCCTCGGTCCTTATCCGGTCCTTGCGCCCGATGCCGCCGAGAAGGCCCGAGCGGGACCACAGGCCCATGGCGACGAGATCGTAGACCGAGAGCGGGAAGGAGCGGTCGATCTCCGCCGCCTGCGGCAGGTAGGCGATGGGCGCGTTGGCTGGGCCGTCGAGATGGATCCGACCTTCGAGGGGACGTAGGGTGCCGACGATGCCCTTCAGCAGGGTCGATTTGCCGGCTCCGTTAGGGCCGACGATCGCCGTCAGGCTGCCTGCGGCGATCTCCCCATCCAGGTGATGGACGGCGGGACGGCGGCCATAGCCGAGGGTGACCTCGTCGAAGCGGATCGATGTGGCACGCATCCCGACCTCACGCCAGAACCAGAAAGACCAGAAGCCATAGGATCGCCAGCACGACGCCCGCTCCGGCGATCCGCTCCCAGGCCGACAGGCGCAGGAGCGAAAAGGTCGGAGCAGCGGCAACCGCATGGGGTGCGTGCTGATGATCGTGATGCTTCATAAGGCTCTAGTATAGGGAGAATGGCTCCCTTTCCAGAGGGCGTACAGTATTTTATACGCATTTTTTGATTGCAGTTTTCCGGACTACAACCACTAGAATGCAGGATGGTATTGATAGAGCCAGGTTTCGCTCAGGATCTCGTCGCCTTGGCGCAGGTAGCAGCGCATCTCGACGGGGTCCGTCCCGGTCACCGTCAGGTCGAACTGGGTGCGCCAATGGCCCGGCACGTCGTTCGGCACCGCCTCGGTCAGGATGTTCGAGAATTCGCCGCGCGAGGCGGTGAGAACCGGGCGCGGGATGACGCCGTTCGGCAGGCGGGAGAGGGGCTCGCCCTTGAACTCCACCATGAACTTGCGCACGCCCTTCGGGCGGGCGGTTCCAGCCTGGCCGCCATTGCCGAACCGGGTTGCAACGACTCGGGCCAGCGGCGTCGGGTAGGGCTCGTCCGCCGCCCAGGACATGCGATAGCGGAAATCGAAGGACTGGCCCGCACGGGAGGGCTCCGCCGGCACCCACATGACGACGATGTTGTCGTGGATCTCGTCGTCCGTGGGGATCTCGACGAGCTGGATCGCGCCCTTGCCCCAGGTGCCTTGCGGCTCGATCCAGAGGGAGGGGCGGCGGTCGTAATAGACGCCGTCGAGATAATGGTCGAAATTCCGGTCGCGCTGGAGCAGGCCGAACCCCTTCGGGTTCTCCTCGGAAAAGGCCGAGGTGATGATGCGCGGCGGGTTGTTGAGCGGACGCCAGATGCGCTCGCCGGTTCCCGTCCACATGGCGAGGCCGTCCGAATCGTGGATCTCAGGCCGCCAGTCGATGGAGCTGGGCTTGGCCATCTCCGAATACCAGTACATCGAAGTCAGCGGCGCGATGCCGAGGCGGCTGACATCGTGGCGCAGGTAGACTGCGGCTTCGATGTCCATGATGACCGCCTTGGCCCGCTGCATCACGAAGCGATAGGCGCCCGCGACGCTGGGCCCGTCGAGCAGGGCATAGACCGTCACCGTGTCCGAGCCTGCCTGAGGGGTGTCGAAATAGACATGGGTGAAGTCGGGAAATTCCTCGTTCTTGCCGTAGACGGCAACGTCCACCGCAAGGCCGCGGGCGGAGAGGCCATATTGGTAAAGTTCGCCGATGGCGCGGAAATAGGACGCGCCGAGGAAGGCGACCCAGTCATTCTTGCGCCAGTCGAGCTTGCCGTCCCGCGCTTCCTGGAACCGGAAACCGGCGAAGCCGGAATTGACTGGCAGCTTGTGGGCCGGGGAATCGGCGGGCATGTCGAAATAGGAATCGTCGTAAGTAATCTCACGGGCCTGACCCTTCTCGACCACATGCATGCGCACTGGCTTCTGGAAGTACCGCCCGAGATGGAAGAAGGTGACCGGGAACTCGCTCGGCCCGTTGGCCCAGAGCGCCAGATCGGTCTTGAACTTGATCTTGCCATGAGCGTCGTAGTCGATCTGGTAGAGCAGCTCCGACGAAGGCTGGGGAGGCGGAACGTAGGCTCCCTTGGCCATGTCCTGAGCGCGCTTCTTCAACGCCTCGAAGGAAAAGGGAGCCGATGCTCCGAACTTCAATCCCTGCTGGGCCAGGGCGGGGCCTGAAAATCCCGTGGCGGCGAGACCCGCCGTTGCGGCGGCGTATTCCAGAAACTGACGACGATTGAACATGGAGGGATGTGCTTGAACTCGTGGAGATGAAGACCCCTACCGACCAAGGTGGCAGGATTAAGTCAGTCTTATCCTCTTGAGAAATTCGCGTCAGCCGCCAAACTGCAACCACTCACAGGCGCTGTTTGAGAAGCGCCGCAATTTAGGGAGTTACGCCATGCGTCCAACATTCACCCGTCGTCTCCTCGGAGCGGCGGCCGCCCTTGCTCTTGCCGGTGCAAGCGTTCCCGCCCAGGCACAGGACTTCATCAATATCCTGACCGGCGGCACCTCGGGCGTCTATTATCCGCTTGGCGTCGCGCTTTCCAAGGTATTCACCGAGAAGATGCCGGGCAGCCGGCCCTCGGTTCAGGCCACGAAGGCCTCGGTCGAGAACCTGAACCTGCTGCAGCAGGGCAAGGGTGAAATCGGCTTTACGCTCGGCGACAGCTTGGCCATGGGCTGGGCGGGCGACGAGGAGGCGGGCTTCAAGTCGAAGCTCGACAAGCTCCGCGGCATCACCGCCATCTATCCCAACTACATCCAGATCGTGGCCTCCAAGGAATCCGGCATCAAGACGCTGGCGGATCTGAAGGGCAAGCGCCTTTCCGTCGGCGCGCCCAAATCCGGCACCGAGCTCAATGCCCGGGCGATTCTTCAGGGCGCCGGGCTGACCTACAAGGATCTCGGCAAGGTCGAATATCTTCCCTTCGGCGAATCCGTCGAGCTGATGAAGAACCGCCAGCTCGATGCTACCCTGCAATCGGCTGGTCTCGGCGTGTCTTCCATCCGCGATCTGGCCACCTCGGTCCCAATCGTGGTGGTGGAGATCCCGGCCGCCGTGGTGGACAAGGTCGGCTCGCCTTACGTGAAAGTCTCGATCCCGGCCAATACCTATGACGGCCAGACCGCCGCCGTGCCGACCGCCGCCGTGGTCAACTATCTCGTCACCTATTCGGGCGTGAAGGACGAGACCGTCTATCAGATGACCAAGGCCATCTACGAGAGCCTGCCCGAGCTCGCTGCGGCCCATGCGGCAGCCCGCGACATCAAGCTCGAGAGCGCCCTTTCCGGCATGCCTATTCCGGTGCACCCGGGCGCGCAGCGTTATTTCGATGAGAAGGGCGTGAAGAAACAAGGTTCCTAAACCCTTCGGCTTATTTGACATTCAAGCCGGGGCGGGTGAACTGCTCCGGCTTTTTCGTGCCATTGGGCCAAAAATAATTGGATCGGGAGACGACGTATCATGAGCGAGGCCGTAAACGAATCCGAAGTCGCGCAGATGGAAGCGCCCTCCGCGCCCACGAATCCGGAACACGGCCTGCCTGAAAACTTCGGCCAAGGGCTGCTCGGCAGCCTCCTGTTCTGGATTGCGGTCTCCTTCTCGACCTTCCAGGTCATCACCGCTTTCGGTATCCCGCTCGATCGCCCGTTTTTTGCCGGCATCTCGATGATCCATGTCATCGGTGCGGCCTTCGTCGCTTGGGCAGCGTGGCTCGCCTATCGGCGCATGGCCGGGCACAGCGTCGTCAACGGCGCTCTGGCATTGATTGCGCTCGCCGTGACCTATGGCCTTATCCTCAAGTTTCCTGGTAGCCTGCCGAGCCAAGTTGTCCGGGCGATCCATGTGGGCTTCCTCTCCCTCGTCGCAGGGGCGATGCTCGCCAACCACAAGGCCCGCACCCCGTTTTCCTTGGCGCTCAGCTGGATCGTCGGCCTGATAGGCTTCGGAATCGGCCTCTATCACTGGGGCTTCTACACCGATCTCGTGAGCCGAGCCGGTGAATTGACTCAGGCCGACCTCATCGTCGGTATCGCCGCCATCGCCGTGCTGTTCTATCTCGTCTGGCGCGTCATGGGCCCGGCTCTCCCCATCGTTGCCGGCATCTTTCTCGCCTATTGTCTGTTCGGGAACTACCTGCCCGCGCCGTTCGACCATCGCGGCTACTCTCTCGAGCAGGTGATCGAGCACATGTCCTTCGGCACGGAGGGGCTCTACGCCACACCGACCCTGGTCTCGGCGACCTATATCTTCCTGTTCATTCTGTTCGGCGCCTTTCTCGAGCGCGCCGGCATGATCCAGCTCTTCACCGATGTGGCCATGGGTCTGTTTGGGGGCGCCACGGGCGGACCTGCCAAGGTGGCGGTCTTTTCGTCCGCCCTCATGGGCACGATTTCGGGGTCGGGCGTCGCCAACGTCGTCTCGACCGGCCAGTTCACCATCCCGCTCATGAAGCGCTTCGGTTACCGGGCCGAGTTTGCCGGAGGCGTGGAAGCCACCGCCTCCATGGGCGGCCAGATCATGCCGCCGGTCATGGGCGCGGTAGCCTTCATCATGGCCGAGACCATCGACATGCCCTATGTCGAGATCGTCAAGGCGGCGATCATTCCGGCCATCCTCTACTATGCATCGGCCTTCCTGGCGGTGCATCTGGAGGCTGGAAAGTCCGGACTCAGGGGCCTCGCGCGGTCCGCGTTGCCGAGCGCAGCGCGAGCGCTCAAGGAGAAATGGCACCTCATCCTGCCGCTGGCGGTCCTCGTCTATCTCCTGTTCGCTGGATATACCCCGCTCTTCGCAGGTTCGATCGGGCTTGCGCTCACGGTCGTGCTCATCCTGGCCGGCGCTCTTGCTCTTGGCTTGGTGAATGAAACGATCCGCCTTGTCTTCTGGGTCGGCCTCGGCCTTATCGCCGCAGCCTTCCTTTGGGCCGGAGTGACCCTGGTCCTGCTGCTGGTTGCCGTTCTGGTTGTCCTCAGCCTGTTCGTGCGCGGCGGCCGGGAGACTCTCGAGGCCTGCCGCGATGCCCTCGCCGACGGCGCGCGCCAAGCGCTTCCAGTCGGGCTTGCCTGTGCGGTCGTGGGCATCGTGATCGGCACCATGACCCTGACCGGTATCGGAACGATCTTCGGCAATTGGGTCGTGTCGATCGGCAAGGATTCGCTCATTACCTCGCTAGTGCTGACCATGTTCGTCAGTCTGGTGCTCGGCATGGGCATTCCAACGATTCCGAATTACATCATCACCTCATCGCTCGCCGCGCCGGCCCTGTTGACGCTTGATGTGCCCCTCGTGATCTCGCACATGTTCGTCTTCTATTTCGGCATCATGGCAGATCTGACGCCGCCGGTAGCGCTCGCCGCTTTCGCAGCGGCGCCTATCGCCAAGGCTTCCGGCTTCAAGATCGGCTTTCAGGCCATGCGCATCGCCCTGCCGGGCTTCGTCATCCCCTATATGGCGGTTTACGATCCGACCCTGATGCTGCAGCCGGTCGCTGGGCTCGATGGCGGAGCCTATTGGGTGAATGTCGCCTATATCGTGTTCAAGACGGTGCTCGCCATCGTGCTCTGGGGCGCGGCCTCGGTCGGCTATCTCAACACGCGCATGTCCTGGTGGGAACGGGTGTGGGTCGCGGTTGCAGCGGCTTTCCTTGTGCTGGCGCTTCCCGTCACCGACGAGGTCGGGTTCGCTCTGGCGGCCCTGTTCTTCGCCTTCCACTTCTGGCGCTCGCGCCGCACTTCCGCGGCAGCGATCGGTTGATGATCTGCCTCGTCGCCGGCTCGACGGTCGTGCCGCTTCTGGCCGGTGCGATCACGCTTGCCTGGACGCATTCTGTCGAAAAGATCCTCTGGGAGGAGGATTGGCGGGCGGGCAAGGCCGGGCTTGAACTGGTCGAGGCGCGGGTGCGCGGTTCGGGCGCAGGCATGGAGCCGCCGCCGGAGGCGCGCTTTGTCGATGGGGTATGGAAATGGCACCCGGCCCTGCCGCCTCAGCGGGAGGTGGTCTTGCGACGTTCCGGCGCCACGGCCGACTGGCGGGTCTGCATCTCGGGGCGATGCCGCCCGATGAGCGATTACGTGCCGCCCAAGGCGGATCCGGTTGTCATGAAGACGTGTGAGGAGCCTTAGGCATTCTCGACGATCGGCTCCACCGTGGTGCAGCGGCGCCAGAGGACGGACAGGGCATAGAGACCAAGCAGGCTGAACAGCCCCATCAGGATGTAGCCGACGATGTCGCCGAGCTCGAACAGGCCCGCAATGGCCCATCCTCCCGAAAGCGCGACCCCCAGCACCTCCGTGCCGACAAGGATCATGATGCTCAGGACGGTGACGAGATTGCGCGTATTGATGCGTTTCTGCTGAGCCACGGTCGCGTACTCCATTCTTTGAAGATCAGGCACTACCCTAAACGCCCCCTCTGGTGCAAGGTTTGCCCGGCTTTCATTCATCCTGTGTTACTCTTTCGCACTCATGCCGGAAACACCCGTCTTTTCCACCGCCGCCGTTGCGGCACCTCATCCATCCGCCGCCGAGACCGGTCAGATGATCCTGGCCGCCGGCGGCAATGCCATCGAGGCGATGGTCGCCATGGCGGCCACGGCGGCGGTCGTTCTGCCGCACATGAACGGTCTCGGCGGCGACGGCTTCTGGCTGGTCCGCGAGCCGGGCGGCCGGGTCCATGCCCTCGACGCCTCGGGCCGGGCCGGAATGCTTGCCACCATCAGGCGCTACCGGAATAAGGGTTTTGACACTATCCCGCTTCGGGGACCGGAGGCGGCTCTGACGGTTGCCGGTGTGGCCGGCGGATGGCTTCTCGGCCTCGAACTGGCCAAGGCTCTGGGCGGACAGCTTCCCCTCGATCTGCTGTTGGGGGACGCGATCCGCCTCGCCCGCGAGGGCTCTCCCGTCGCAGGAGTGGAAGCGCGCGCCGCGATTGCCGATGACGACGCCTTACGCACCGCTCCCGGCTTCTCCGTGTTCCTGACGGACGAGGGGAAGCGCCCGTCCGCAGGTGATCGACGGCGCCTGCCGATGCTGGCGGATACCCTGGGACACTTGGCCCATGCAGGCTTGGGCGATTTCTACCGTGGCGATGTTGGGCGCGAGATCGCCACCGATCTGGAGCGGATCGGCAGCCCCGTTCTGCGCCGGGACCTGGAGATTTTTCGCGCCCGGGTGGTTGAGCCCCTGTCCGTGGGACTTCCATTATCCACGATCTACAACTTGCCTCCGCCGAGCCAGGGGCTGGCCTCCCTGCTGATCCTCGGCATCGCCGGGCGGCTGAATGTCAGGCGAGAAGAGAGCCCTGAGCGTCACCATGGGCTGATCGAGGCCTCGAAGCGCGCCTTTGCCATTCGCGACCGGGTGGTGACGGATCCGCGCAAGGTCATCGAGGATCCCAGGTCTTTGCTTGAACCCGATGCACTGGTGCGGGAAGCGGCGCGGATCGAGGGCCGTCATGCAGCACCGTTCGTCCCGTCGCTTCCACCGCAGGGTGTGTCGCTGTGGATGGGGTGCATCGACAAGGGCGGCCTCGCCGTATCCTATGCCCAATCCATCGGTCCGGCCTTCGGCTCCGGCTGCGTGCTGCCCTCTACCAGCATCCACTGGCATGCGCGCGGGATGGGCTTTTCCCTCGATCCAGCGAGCCCCAACCCGCTGGAGCCAGGCCGCAAGCCGTTTCATTCCCTCAATCCGGCCCTGGCTTCCTTCGACGACGGGCGTGTGCTGGTCTATGGCTCTGGCGGCGCGGAGGAGCCGCAGGTCCTGGCGCAGATCTTCACCCGCTACGCCGATTCCGGCATGGGGCTCGCCGATGCGGTGGAGGCGCCGCGCTGGGTGCTGGCTCGGGGTGAGGGCGCGGAGCCCGTCACTCTCAAGGTGGAGGAGCGCTTCGACCCGAGCCTCGCCCGGGAGCTGTCACGCCGCGGGCATGTGGTCGAGGAACTGGATCAATCCATGGCGGATGCCTTCGGCCATGCGGGCATGGTGGTGAAGCATCCGCGCAACGGACGCGTCGAAGCGACCCACGATCCCCGCGCCGATGGTGTCGCGCTGGGACTGTAGTCGCCTTTAGAGGCTGTCATGAGTCTTATTCGACGTTGTCCCCATGTGGATAACGACGCTGCGGGCCAAGAATGGAACAGGCTTGTGCAGGGAATGCACAAGCCTGTTTAGTGATCGTCAGGCTTAGGGCGGTTTTCGTTTCGATGGAATCGAACTCCGCTCCCGCATTGAGGGAATGCCGCATTTTCAGACGGAAAACCGGTTCCCACTTTTCGCTGACGCGGACCTTCGGTTCCTGAAAATGCTCTAGTCGGTGCCCTGATTGATCCCGATGGGTGAGAGCTTGTTCGCCTGCAACCCGTACTTCTTCAGGATCTCGTCATAGACGCCTTTCTGCTGAAGGCGCTCAAGTCCTTCCTTCACTGCGTCGCGCAGCTGGGTCTCGGTCTTGAGCACCGGGATGCCGGAAAGCGATGTCGTGATGGCCTCACCGATCAGCACGTAGGTGTTCGGCTCCTGAGACTGGAGATAGGGCAGGGTCTCGTTGCCCTGGACTGCGGCGTCGATGCGCTGGGTCTTCAGTTGCGTGCGTGCGTCCGCCGAGCCTTCCGTTCCGATGACCTCGATGGCGGGCTTACCCTTGGCGACGCAATTGGCCTGGCTCCATTCGGCGATCTGGCGCGGCCAGTTGGTGGAGCGGCTCGCTCCGACCTTCTTGCCGCAGAGATCCTCGGGCGTCTTGAGGGTCGCAGCCATGGCCGGCGTGATGTAGAACTGCGCACCGGACTTCATGTAATCGACGAAATCCACGATCTCCCGCCGTGCGGGCAGATCGCTCATGCCGGCGAGCGCCAGGTCGACGCGGCCCGTCTGGAGCGACGGGATCATCTGGGCAAATGCGATCTCCTGCCATTCGATGGCGACGCCGAGCTCCTTGGCAAGCGCTTCGCCGAGATCGATGTCGAAGCCGGTGAGCTTGTTCGTGGCCGGGTCCTTGAAGGTGATCGGCGCGTAGTTCGGCATCGTCGCGACCGTAATCTTGCCGGCCTTCTTGATCCGGTCCGGCAGCTCTGCCGCCTTGGACGGAGATGCGAGGCCGATTGCGAGCACGCTCGCCAGCAAACCTGCGATAAGTTTCATTCTCGTCGGTCCTTTCCCTGGGAACAGTAGTTCAAGCCAGAACCGCGGCGATGAAGTCGCGGGTCCGCTGCTGCTGCGGATGCACCAGCACCTCTTGTGGCGGGCCCTGTTCCACGATAGCCCCCCGATCCATAAACACCACTTCGTTCGCGACCTCGCGGGCGAAGCCGAGCTCATGGGTCACGACGATCATCGTCATTCCCGTGCTGGCAAGGTCTCGCATCACCGCGAGAACTTCACCGACGAGTTCAGGGTCGAGTGCCGAGGTCGGCTCGTCGAACAGCATCAATTTCGGCCGCATGGCGAGCGCCCGGGCTATGGCGACGCGCTGCTGCTGGCCGCCGGAGAGTTCCGACGGATAGGCGTCGCGCTTGGCCGCGAGGCCGACGCGCTCCAGAAGCGCCGTGGCCTCGTCGATGGCCTCGCTGCGACGGCGCTTCTGCACCGTCACCGGACCCTCGATGATGTTTTCGAGTGCCGTCATGTGCTGGAAGAGATTGAAGCGCTGGAACACCATGCCGCTCGTCAGGCGCTGGCGGGCGATCTCCGCATCGGTCAGCTCATAGAGCTTGTCGCCGACACGGCGGTAGCCGACCAGCTCGCCATCAACCCAGATCGCTCCCGAGTCGATGCGCTCAAGCTGGTTGATGCAACGAAGAAACGTGCTCTTCCCTGATCCGGACGGGCCGACCACGCAGAGCACCTGGCCCGCGGGGATCTCGATCGACACATTGTCGAGGGCCTGAACCGAGCCGAAGGTCTTACAGACATCCGCTGCGGCGACGATCGGTATCATGATTCAGCCCTCCTCGGCCGGACGAGCCGCTGGACGGGCCCGACGGCGATTATGACCCTTGGCAAAGTAGCGTTCGAGGAAGTGCTGCCCGACGCTGAGCACGGTGACGATCATCAGATACCAGGCAGCCGCGACGATCAGGAGCTCGATGACGCGCGCGTTGGCATAATAGATCGTCTGTGCGTTGCGCAGCACCTCGGCATAGCCGATCACGCTGGCGATCGAGGTGAGCTTCACCATGCTGATCACTTCATTGCCCACAGGCGGGATGATGACACGCATGGCCTGCGGGAGCACGATGCGACGCAGGGTCGTGAGGCGCGTCATGCCGATCGATTTTGCGGCCTCGGTCTGTCCCGTGTCGACTGAAAGGATGCCCGACCGCACGACCTCGGCCGTATAGGCACCCTGATTGATCCCGAGACCAAGCAGCGTCGCTACGAAGGGTGTCATCACATCGACCATGCGCGCCTCGAAAAGTCCCGGAATGCCGATCCGCGGGAAGACGAGAGCCAGGTTGAACCAGATTAGAAGCTGCAGAAGCAACGGCGTGCCGCGGAAGAACCAGATATAGAAGACGGCAACGCCTTTCAGAACCGGGTTCGGCGACATGACCATGATGGCGAACAGGACGCCGAGTCCGATGCCGAG
The DNA here is from genome assembly GCF_052114965.1 of Microvirga sp. 2TAF3. Lineage (NCBI taxonomy): Bacteria > Pseudomonadati > Pseudomonadota > Alphaproteobacteria > Hyphomicrobiales > Methylobacteriaceae > Microvirga > Microvirga sp. 2TAF3. The sequence goes on from NZ_JBFRFT010000018.1 coordinate 41,892, forward strand.
CGCCATGGCCCAGATCGTCATGATGATCGTGTTCACCAGACCGCTCATGATAGCCGGCGCGGTGAAGAACTGGCCGACGACCTTCCAGTCGATCTGCCCCTCGGCGAAGGCCTTTGCCACATAGCCGAACGCCAGGATGATCAGGAAACTGGCGATCCAACGGCCATAATGGCGACGCGGCACGTGGGTCAGGTGGGCGATGGATGGATCGAAGCGCCCGGTTGTCAGACCCTCGCCCGTTTCGGATTGTGCGGCGGCGCTACTCATCCCATTCTCCTCGCTCTCGCTCGTTCAGGTCCGCGGGCCGTCATAGTGCATCGCCCATTCGCGCTGGCTGTCGAAGAGCGAGCGCAGACGCACGATCTGCTCGGTGATCCGCTCAGGCGCCGTTCCACCATAAGCATTGCGGGCCATGATTGCAGCCTCGGGCGTCAAGCAGGATTTGATGGACGCGTCAAGGCGAGCATCGACGGCCGCGAGATCAGCCTCCGTGAGATCCTCAAGGCCGATGCCGCGATCCTCGCAGTAGCGCACGAGCCCGCCGGTGATCTCGTGTGCCTCGGAGAACGGAACCCCGCGGCGCGCGAGCCAGTCGGCAACCTCTGTCGCCAGAGTGAAGCCATCCGTTGCCTGCCGACGCAGCTCCTCCGTGTCGACCCGCATGGTGCGCACCATGCCCGCCATGGCAGGCAGCACGGCGCCAAGCGTATCGACGGCTTCGAAGGCCGCGCGCTTGTCCTCGGCCAGATCGCGGTTATAGGCGAAAGGCAGGCCCTTGAGCGCGGTGAGCATCGTGCCGAGGCCGCCGACGAGTCGGGCGGCGCGGCCACGCGTCAGCTCCGCAATATCGGCGTTTTTCTTCTGCGGCATGATGGAGGAGCCGGTCGCATAGGCGTCGTCGAGTTCGATCCAGCGGAACTGCCGCGAGGACCACAGAAAGATTTCCTCGGCGAGGCGGGACAGGTTTACCCCAAGCATGGCGGTCACGAACAGGAACTCCGCGACATGGTCGCGGCTGCCCACGGCGTCGATCGAATTCTCGCAGGGACCGTCGTAGCCGAGCTCTAGGGCCGAGAGTTCCGGCTGCTTCGCGATGGCCGAGCCCGCGAGGGCCGCGGCTCCGAGCGGAGAGCGCGCTGCGCGCCGATCCCAATCCCGCATTCGCTCGATGTCGCGGGCGAAGCTCTGGGCATGGGCAAGAAGCTGATGGGCAAAGCTGACCGGCTGCGCAGGCTGCAGATGGGTGAAGCCCGGCGCCAGCGTGTTCATGTGCTGCCCGGCCTGGCTTGCGAGGGCTTCTTGCAGGGCCAGGAGGTCGAGCGCGATGCGGCGGCCCTTGTCCCTGAGATAGAGCTTGAGATCGTTCGCAGCCTGATCGTTACGTGAGCGTCCGGCTCGCAGCTTGCCGCCGAGCACGCCCAACCGCTCCATCAGCGCGCGCTCTAGGAACGTATGCACATCTTCGTCCGCATCCGACGGGCGCAGAGTCCCGGCCGCGATATCGGCGCCGATCGCGGTCAGCGACGTCTCGATCCGCTCGCCTTCGACTTCCGTCAGCAGGCCGGCCCGGACAAGCTCCCGGGTATGAGAGAGCGACGCGGCCAGATCATAGGGGGCGAGGCGAAAATGGCTCGCGTCGGACCGCGAGAGGTTCATGAGTTCGGGGGATGGCCCAGAGCGAAATCTCGATCCCCAAAGAACCTTTGCCGTTGTCATTGTACATTCCCCTTTCCTGATGGTGTCCCAAGGGAACCGCTAAATGACAATTGAAAAATCGTCGCTTTAATATTCCTTTTTGGAATAGAAGTGACCTCATTCGAATTCGTCATTCCTTTCATCGATCGGCCACATGAGCATTCACCGTCTTCCTGGTTCTCTGACATCCCTGCGAGTGCTTCTCGCCATCGCCGAACACGGCACGGCTTCGGGAGCGGCCGAGGCCGTGAGTCTGACGCAGAGCGCAGTCAGCAAGCATCTGCGCGCGCTGGAGGAGACGCTGGACGCTGTGCTCTTCACCCGCGGCAGGCGCGGTCTGGTGCCGACGGAGGCTGGACGGATCTATATCAAGCATGTCCGCCTCGCGCTCGCGGAGCTTGAGACCGCTGGCGCGCGGGTCCTGGCGCTGAAGGCCTCGCCTTGGTCGGTAAGACTTCATGTACTTCCGATTGTCGGTGACCGCTGGCTTGTCCCGCGCTTCTCGCGCTTTGCGGAACTCCATCCGGAAATCGATGTACAGTTCACGAATTTCGTCACGACCGATACCGCCGAAGAGGCCGACGGCATGTTTCGGTTCGGGAAGGGGTACTGGCCGGGCCAGAGGGCGGATTATCTCTTCGGACGGAATGTCGCTCTCGTCTGCGCGCCGCCGCTGCTCGCCCGAATGGGCGGAATCGACACGGCGGACGATGTCCGTCGGTACCCGGTGCTCGATCACTTCCAGACGCCCCTGCGCTGGAGCGAGTTCGCAGCCGCACAGGGATTGGAGGATTTCACGCCGATCCATACAATCCGGTTCGGCTTTTACTCCCTGGTCATCAGGGCGGCGATCTCCGGCCAGGGGCTCGCTCTTGTGCCGCGCCGCCTCGTGCAGGACGAACTCGCGAGCGGCCGCCTCGTCAATCCAGCCGGACTTGGGTTCAAGAGCCAGAATGCCTACTGGTTTACGACACCGGAGGATCGCCCGATGCGTCCTGGCCTTCAGGCCTTTCACAAGTGGCTGCTCGCCGAAGTCTGAGATGGAGTGCGGACATCAGCTGGGCGCAAACCGGATGAATGCCTCACGCAGTATCCAGGGCTCCTGCATCGAATTCAGTGACAATCACATCCTGGAGCGTGCCGCTGATGTAAGGGGCAATGCCGCTGCAGCGATAACTGGCGCGTCTGGATCGGAACCAGACGCTTTCTCGATCAACAACTGCCCATAAAGGAATAATCACAATGGTGCATGAATCGATTCATATGTTCCTGACTTCCGGGATCTGACAGCCTCGCGCGTGATTGACCGAAAATATGGCTCATGAGAATATTTGATCTCCAAGCGAACAAGATTTGAGGTAGATATCGACGGGAGGAATTAATGCATTTCAAGCCGCTTGTGCTTTTGTCGTCGATTGCTTTTCTTGCGGGCACCGGATGGGCATTTCCTCAAGGTCAGGAATTGACCATTGCTACCGTCAACAATGCCGACATGATCATCATGCAGCGGTTGTCCCCGAAGTGGGAGCAAGCCACCGGTAACAAGCTGAATTGGGTGGTGCTCGAGGAAAACGTGTTACGTCAACGCGCCACGACCGATATTGCGACCAAGGGCGGCCAGTTCGACATCATTACCATCGGCTCCTATGAGGCGCCGATCTGGGGCAAGCAGGGCTGGCTGGTGCCGCTCGACGATCTTGGCAATGACTATGATTACGCCGACATCATCCCGTCGGTTAAGAACGGCCTGTCCTACAACGGCAAGCTCTATGCCGTGCCCTTCTATGCCGAGAGTTCGTTCACCTTCTATCGGAAGGACTTGTTCGACCAGGCAGGCATCAAGATGCCGGACAAGCCTACCTATGACCAGATTGCCGAATATGCCGCCAAGCTCACCGACAAATCGAAGGAGCAATACGGCTTCTGCCAGCGCGGTAAACCCGGTTGGGGCGAGAACATGGCTTTCGTCGGACCGATGGTGAATGCGTTCGGCGGTCGTTGGTTCAACGAGAAATGGGAGCCGCAGCTCACCAGCGAGCCGTGGCAGAAGGCGATCAATTACTACGTCAAGAATATGAATGCGTATGGCCCGCCTGGCGCCACTGCAAATGGGCACAACGAAAACCGGGCCCTGTTCGCAACCGGGCACTGCGCCCTCTGGGTCGATGCCACTTCGGCCGCCGGCTATATCTACAACCCGAAGGAAAGCCAGGTCGCCGATAAGACCGCCTTCGCCCCGGCACCAATAGAGGTAACGAGCAACGGTTCCGGCTGGTTCTGGGCCTGGGCCCTGGCTATTCCGACCTCATCGAAAAAGGTCGATGCCGCAAAGTCGTTTGTGAAATGGGCGACTTCGAAAGAATACATCACCCTGGTCGGCAACGAGGTCGGCTGGGTGTCTGCTCCTCCGGGAACCCGCAAATCGACCTACGACAATCCCGAGTATCAGAAGGCGGCACCGTTCGCGAAAATCGTCTACGAAGCGGTTGCCGATGCCGACATCACCAAACCGACCAAGGATCCTGTCCCTTATATCGGCATCCAGTATGTCGCGATTCCGGAATTCCAAGGAATCGGCACTGTGGTCGGGCAGCAGATCGCTGCGGCGCTTGCCGGCCAAGTGACAGTGGATCAGGCGCTGCAGACAGCGCAACGGTCCACCGAGCGGACGATGAGGCAGGCAGGATACCTAAAGTGAGATGATCCTCACGCGCCGGCGGGCTTTTGAGCTCGCCGGCTATTCAGCCCAGTCGGGAGTAACCGAGATGGCGAGCTCCACCACAACCGCCACGGTCCCCATCGCCACCATTGGTGGACGTAGCCAGCGTAACGTCAACACCCTGCCGCTGATCGCCCCATCCGTGATCACCCTGTTCTTATGGATGATCGTGCCATTGGTGATGACGCTATGGTTCTCGTTCCAATATTATAATCTGCTCGATCCCACGGTCAGCGGGTTCGCCGGGTTCGACAACTACACCTATCTGCTGACCGACCCGTCCCTATGGACGGCAATGGCTAACACCGTCTTTCTCGTCTTCTGGGTGCTCGTGATCACGGTCGGCCTGGGGACATTGCTCGCAGTCCTGTTCGACCAGGACTTCTACGGCCGGGGCATTGCCCGGCTGCTCGCAATAGCCCCGTTCTTCGTCATGCCGACGGTCAGCGCGCTCATCTGGAAAAACATGCTGATGCACCCGGTCAACGGCCTGTTCGCGTTCTTCGCGCGGTCCCTGGGCCTGCCGGCAATCGATTTCTTCGGCAGCTTGCCGCTGACATCCGTCATCATCATCGTGGCTTGGCAGTGGCTTCCCTTTGCTCTGCTGATCCTGCTCACGGCCATCCAGTCGCTCGACAATGAGCAGAAGGAAGCGGCGCGCATGGACGGCGCAGGGCCGTTCTCGATGTTCTTCTTCATCATTCTGCCCCATCTCGGACGCGCGATCAGCGTCGTCATCATGATCGAGACGATCTTCCTGCTTTCGGTCTTCGCCGAAATCTATGTCACGACGTCGGGCGGCCCGGGTCTCGCCTCCACCAACCTAGCCTTCCTGATCTACTTGAGGGCTTTGCGTGAATACGATGTCGGCGGGGCTTCGGCCGCCGGCGTCATCGCGGTGATCCTTGCCAACATCGTCGCGATCTTCCTCGTCCGCTCCATCGCAAAGAACATCGCCGACTGAGGATAGGTCATGCATCCCAAAACCCGCGAGAAGCTTATCGTCACATTGGTCGGATGGCTCGCCGCCGGGCTTATCTTCTTCCCCATCTTCTGGATGATCTTGACCAGCTTCAAGACCGAAGTGGAGGCGATTGCGACTCCGCCCAAGCTCTTCTTCAGCCCGACGCTCGAGAATTATATTACCGTGCGCGAGCGCGCCGATTACATCCATTTCGCCCTTAACAGCATCATTATCTCCGTCGGTGCCACGCTGCTGGCGACGCTCATCGCTGTGCCGGCCTCCTATGCCATGGCTTTCTTTCCCGGCAAGCGCACCAAGGATCTGCTGCTTTGGATGCTGTCGACCAAGATGATGCCGGCCGTCGGCGTTCTGATCCCGATCTATCTGCTGTTCCGGGACGCCGGCGCCATCGATACCCGATGGGGCTTGATCATCGTCTACACGCTCATGAACCTGCCGATTGTGGTGTGGATGCTCTACACCTTCTTCAAGGAGGTGCCCAAGGAGATCCTCGAAGCCGGGCGAATGGACGGAGCCAAGCCGAAAGACGAGGTCAGGATGCTGCTCCTGCCCCTATCGCTGCCCGGCATCGCATCGACAGCGCTGCTTTCCATTATTCTGTGCTGGAACGAGGCATTCTGGAGTCTTAATCTGACCACGTCGAATGCGGCGCCGCTGACGGCCTTTATCGCTTCGTTCTCCGCACCCGAGGGGCTGTTCTGGGCCAAGCTCTCCGCCGCCTCGACGATCGCGATCGCACCGATCCTCATCTTCGGTTGGATGAGCCAGCGGCAGCTCGTGCGCGGCCTGACCTTCGGTGCCGTCAAATAACTGGGAGGAGTGTCATGGCGACCGTCACACTCAAAGGCATCCAGAAGAGCTATGGCGCTGTCCAGGTCATCAAGGGCGTTGACCTGACGATTGAAGACCGTGAGTTCTGCGTCTTCGTCGGGCCCTCCGGCTGCGGTAAGTCAACGCTCCTGCGAATGATTGCCGGGCTCGAGGAGATCACGTCGGGGGAGCTGCTGATCGACGGCCAGCGGGTCAACGATGTTCCGCCATCGGAGCGTGGGTTGGCCATGGTGTTTCAGTCTTACGCGCTCTACCCGCATATGTCCGTCGCTGACAACATGGGCTTCTCTCTTCGACTCGCGGGCGTTTCTAAGGAGGAGCGTCGCGCCAAGGTCGCCGAGGCGGCTCGCATCCTGCATCTGGATCAGCTGCTCGAGCGCAAGCCCAAGGAGCTGTCGGGCGGCCAGCGGCAGCGGGTTGCGATCGGGCGGGCTATCGTACGCAAGCCCAAGGTGTTCCTGTTCGATGAGCCGCTCTCCAACCTGGACGCTGCCCTGCGCGTGCAGATGCGCATCGAACTCGCCCGGCTGCATGATGAGCTTGCTGCAACCATGATCTATGTCACGCATGATCAGGTCGAAGCGATGACCATGGCTGACAAGATCGTGGTGCTGCAGGGCGGGATCGTCGAGCAGGCTGGCACCCCGCTCGAACTCTACCACCATCCGCGCAACCTGTTCGTGGCTGGGTTCATCGGTAGCCCGAAGATGAACTTCCTGCCAGCGAAGGTGACGGCGGTCGATGACGCCGGCACCACCGTGCAGCTCTCCGGCGGGTCGAGCGTGACCGTCCCTGTCCGGGCTGGCCGCCAGAAGGCCGGCGACGCGGTTACGCTTGGTGTTCGGCCCGAGCATATGCGCCCCGCCGCGACGGGTGAGATCTCCGGCGAGGTGATGGTGGTCGAGCGGCTCGGCGGTGAGACGTTCCTCTACACTCAGCTTGGAGACGGCTCGATGCTGATCATCCAGGCTGACGGTGAGATCCCGACCAACGTGCATGAGCGCATCACGGTCAAGCTCGATCCGGCGACCTGCCATCTGTTCGACGCCGACGGCCTCGCGATTGAGCGTGCTCAGCGCCATCCTCTGGCCAACCTTCGCCGTTTGCCGACGCGCAAGGCGAGTTGATGAAGGACAGTTCGTCGGACGAGGGAACAGGCGACGCATCCTGGCTTGGAATTGTCGACGATGATCTCAAGGGGTCCTTCAGCGACGCCCCTGCGAAAAGTCCGCAGCTGGCCAATTCCTTCTGTCCGAGGGAGCGTCATGGCATCAAAGCGATTTGACTACCTCGTTGTCGGAGGCGGAAGTTCCGGCTGCGTCGTTGCCAGTCGTCTTGTCGCAGAGCATGGCGCTCGGGTGCTGCTCGTCGAGGCAGGACCGCGCAAAACCAGCCCGATCCTCGCCATGCCTGCGGGCTATATGAAGTATCTCGCTCGCGATACCTACCTGACAATGCATCGCGTCCTTCCGCAGGCGCAGCTCGATGGCCGCGCCCCGATCGTGCCGCAGGCCAGGGTGCTTGGCGGGGGGAGCGCGGTCAATGCCATGGTCTACATCCGGGGCCAGGCCACAGACTACGATCTATGGGATGAGGCACTGGGCGGTGCGGGTTGGAGCTATCGGGATCTCCTTCCTTATTTCATCAAACAAGAGGGGAACGATCACCTCGGTAAGCCATATCATGGCGTCAATGGCCCCTTGAAGGTGTCCCATCTGGGGCAATACTCCGCCATGAGCCGCGCGTTCGTGCAGGCCATGCAGGAGAGGGGAATACCCTATACTCCCGACTTCAATGGCTCTCGACAGGCTGGTGTCGGCTTCATGCAACATACGATCGACTGGGCAACGCGCCGTCGTTGCAGCGCGGTCGACGCCTTTCTCCAACCCGTGCTTTCCAATCCGCGACTGACTGTGGCGACTGACACGACCGTAACCCGGGTCCTTTCCGAGAAAGGGCGCGCCATTGGTGTGAAACTGCAAGGGCGCCTCGGGTCTGAGACCGTTTTTGCCGACACTGAAGTGATTCTTGCGGCTGGTACGTATATGACCCCGAAGCTCCTCATGCTCTCCGGGATCGGACCGGCCGATGACCTCACTCGTCATGGCATCCCCGTCGAAGTGAATCTGCCAGGGGTTGGCATGAATCTCCAGGACCACCATGAAGTGCCCGTGATTGCCGCGACAACGGGCGCGTTCGGCTATTTCGGTCAGGATCGTGGTTTGGCTATGTTGAGGCACGGACTGCAATACGTCCTGTTCAAGTCGGGAGCCGTCACCACAACCGGAGTCGAAGCGTGTGCTTTCATCGATCCGGACGGGGGCGAGCGGCCGACGATTCAGCTCTATTGCGTTCCCACGGTCTATCTCGACCGCGATATCTCGGCGATCGAACCAACCCATGGCGTGACACTGGACGCGTGCCTGCTGCGCCCAAGGGCGCGCGGAGCCGTGCGTCTCGCGTCAGCAAACCCAGCCGACGCGCCGCATATCGATCCGCAGTTCTTCGGACATCCCGACGATCTGCGTTTGACGATCGCAGGATTACGCTACGCGAGGGAGGTCTTGGCAACAAGCCCGGTCAAGGAAATGATCGAGAAGGAGCTGTTTCCAGGATCCAATGTGACGTCCGACGATCTCGCCGCGCACTGCCGCCGAACCGTCAAGACGAACTATCACCCGGTGGGCACCTGTCGTATGGGCCGAGAATCTGACCCGGGAGCGGTCGTAACGCCGGATCTCAAGGTTCGTGGGATTGACAGGCTGCGTGTCGTCGATGCTTCGATCATGCCGGCAATTCCGAGCGGCAATACAAATGCACCGGTGCTGGCGATCGCCGATAAAGCCGTCGATATCATCACCGGTTTCGTCAGTCGCACTCCACATCTCGCAGCTACAGTCTCGTGAGTCAGACCACCGTCCTCGGAGCAGAGGCAATCATGGCTAAGGCACTTAATCTTGCGACCCTTGCATCCCTGCCACCTACGGTCGCGCGTCCAACATACTCTCGCGATTCACTCCGCCCCGGTATCCTTCATATCGGGGTAGGGAATTTCCACCGCGCCCATCAGGCTGTCTATCTGGATGACCTTTTCAATGCCGGAAAGGATTGGGACTGGGCCCTGCTCGGGGCGGGCGTGCGATCCGGGGACAGAGCTATGCGCAACGCCCTGAAGCCTCAGGATTGGCTCACCACGGTTGTCGAACTGGAGCCCGGGGCCAATGCGGCCCGGGTTACCGGCTCCATGGCGGATTTTCTACCTGTGGGCGAGGATGGCCGCGCGATCATCGATGCGCTGGATGATCCGGCGCTCAGGATCGTCTCTCTGACTGTGACCGAGGGCGGCTATTGTATTGATCCTGCAACCGGAGCCTTCAATCCCGAGCATCCGGAAATCGTCTATGACGCTGCTCATGTGGACGCTCCGAAAGGCGTGTTCGGGGTGCTCGTGGCCGCTCTCAGGCGTCGGCGCGACCGGAACATTACGCCCTTCACCGTGATGTCGTGCGATAACATTCCCCACAATGGGCATGTGACGATGGACGCGGTCGCCGGGCTCGCCCAACTCGTCGATCCGGGGCTCGCCGCCTACGTGCGCGAGCGGGTCGCCTTTCCCAACAGCATGGTCGACCGCATCACCCCCGCGACCACCGACCGGGAGCGCGCCATCCTTACAGAGCGCTTCGGCATTCAGGACAATTGGCCCGTCTTCTGCGAACCGTTCCGGCAATGGGTCCTCGAAGATTATTTCCCCACCGGTCGGCCTGCACTGGAGGATGTAGGGGTCACGTTCACGCCCGATGTTGCGGCATTCGAGTTGATGAAGATCCGCATCCTCAATGGCGGGCATGCGACGATCGCCTACCCGGCCGGACTCCTGGGAATTCATTTCGTCCACGATGCCATGACGGATCCGCATGTCCGCGGATTCCTCGATAAGCTGGAGACCGAAGAGATCATTCCCTGCGTACCGCCGGTGCCAGGGGTCGATCTTGGCGCTTATTACCAGCTCGTGGCCAAGCGCTTTGCCAACCCGGATATAGGCGATACGATCCCGCGCCTCTGCCAGGACGGCTCCAACCGCCAGCCTAAATTCATCCTGCCCTCGACCCGCGACCGCCTGAACGCGGGGAGCGACGTAACGGGACTCGCACTCGAATCGGCCTTATGGTGCCGCTACTGCGCGGCAACCGACGATGCGGGCGAGCCCATCACGCTCAACGATCCGAACGCGGAGCGCCTGAAACCCGCCGCTCGGGCGGCGAAGGACGATCCCGCTGCCTTCTTGGGCCTCCGGGATATCTTCGGTGACATCGCGGACGCTTCACCCTTCCGCACCCGGTTCGAAACAGCGCTCCGAAGTTTGTGGCAGAACGGCACCCGCGCCACCCTGCAGCGCTATCTGGATGGCAATCTCATGTGAGGCATCGTCATCAGGGTGCCGGTCGAGGGCTATCAAAGAGGACAAGGGGCCAATGTATCTGGGGATCGATCTTGGCACTTCAGGCGTAAAGGCCGTTCTCATCGACGAGAAGGGTGCGCTGGTTGGCGAGGGGACGGCCCCGCTCACGCTGGCGCGCCCGCGGCCATTATGGTCGGAGCAGGATCCCGAGGCGTGGTGGCAGGCGACGAAGATTGCTGTGAGCGCTCTTGGAGCCCGGCATTCCCTTGATGCTGTTGCGGGCATCGGATTGTCGGGGCAGATGCATGGCGCCGTCCTTCTCGGTCGGAGCGGCCAGGTGCTTCGCCCTGCGATTCTGTGGAATGACGGCCGTGCCGGCGCGGCATGCATCGAACTGGAGCGGCGCGAGCCGGCTAGTCGAACAATTACCGGTAATATGGCGATGCCGGGCTTCACGGCGCCAAAGCTCATCTGGGTCGCGCAACATGAGCCGGACGTCTTCACGCGCACGGCACGGGTCCTGCTGCCAAAAGACTGGATACGCTTTCGGCTGACGGGTGAGGCGGTGAGCGAGCCTTCCGATGCTGCCGGAACACTCTGGCTCGATGTAAAGCGGCGCCGCTGGTCGCCCGCGATGCTTGCGGCCACCGACCTCGAAGAGCGACACATGCCTCGCCTCGTCGAGGGAACTCAAGTCTCGGGGCAGCTCTCCCGTAAGGCCGCTGATACACTCGGCCTCCGACCGGGAATCCCGGTGGCCGGGGGAGGGGGCGACAACGCGGCCGGGGCTGTCGGAATCGGCGTTGTGCGCCCGGGCATGGCATTCCTGTCCCTGGGGACCTCAGGGGTCATCTTCGTTGCGGACGATGTGCTCAAGACGGATCCGGACCGCGCCGTTCACGCGCTCTGCCATTGCATCCCGGACATGTGGCACCGCATGGCGGTCATCCTGTCCGCAGCGAGCACCCTATCCTTCGCCACCCGCCTTGTCGGTGCGACTGACGAGGCCGAACTTCTTGCCGAGATCGAGGCCGCTGGCGTCCAGGCGCAGGCACATAGCCGCCTTGTCGTTTTACCTTATCTGAGCGGGGAGAGAACGCCTCACAACGATCCCACTGCGACAGGCGTCATCTTCGGTCTCGATGGGGCGACAAACCGCGTGGATCTCGGCAGGGCCGTGCTTGAGGGCGTTGCCTTTGCCCTTGCCGACGGACTGCATACATTGGAGGCTGGAGGTGGGCCGATCAAAGCTCTTTCCGTGATCGGCGGAGGCGCGCGTTCCAAGCTCTGGGGCCGGATCCTGGCGGCGGCCCTCGAACGTCCGCTCATGTACCATCATGGGGGCGAAGTGGGGCCCGCTCTGGGCGCAGCTCGTCTCGCCCGGATTGCCGTATCAGGCGCTAGCCTAGACGAAGCCTGCCCCCCACCGCCGCTCGCGCATGTCATCGAGCCGGAGCCGGCTCTGGTGGAGATGCTCGAACCACGTCGAATCCTGTTTCGTCGTCTGTACCGCGATCTCAGATCCACATTCGCGAGTTCGGTTTGTTGAGTAAATTGGAATGAGTTTGGCACGCCAAGCTGGCCTTCCAAGGCAAGGATAGAATATGCGGCATCGCTCCTAAGGCGAGCCACCAAGGCCGTCTCAGCGCGGCATCTCGATCTGCACCTTGACCGAGGCCGGCGGCATTGTTTTGGCGAAGTCGAAGGCCTCGACGCTGTCCTCGAATGCGAACCGGTCCGTGATCAGCGGTTTTACATCGATCTTGCCTGAGGCGATCATCGCCACCGCACGAGGATAAACATGTGCGTAGCGGAAGACGCTCTCGACCCTGGCTTCCTTCACCTGTGCCTTGCTCACGTCGAAGGCGAAAGGCTCGAGCGGGATGCCGACCAGGGCCACTCTCCCGCCGGGACAGACGAGATCGAACATCTCCGCCATGGCAGGTCCATAGCCCGAGCATTCGAAGACCAGGTCCGCTCCCCAGCCGTCGGTCTCGCGCTTGACCACATCAGTGAGTTTCTGGCTCCTGACATTAACCGACAGCACGGGGCCAAGCTTTCTCGCCAGTTCGAGCTTCGGCTCATGGACGTCGCTTACGATCACACGTGAACAGCCGGCCGCCAGGGCTGCCAGTACAGTGACCATGCCGATCGGCCCTGCACCGATGATGACGGCGACATCGCCTGGCTTCACCTGAACCTTGGTGGCGGCATGCACACCCACGGCCAATGGCTCGACCATTGCACCCTCGGCGTAGCTCACATGATCCGGTAGCTTGTAGGTGAAATCGGCCGGGTGAACCACGGTGGGCCGGAGCACGCCATGGACTGGCGGAGTCGCCCAGAACTGCACAGCCGGGTCGAGATTGTATTGGCCGAGCCGCGTCGCCCTGCTCGTAGGGTCAGGGATGCCGGGTTCCATGCAGACGCGGTCCCCCGGCTTGAACTCCTTCACCGCGGACCCGATCTCGATGATCTCGCCCGCCGCTTCGTGGCCGAGGATCATCGGTCGCCTGACCACGAATGGGCCGATGGCTCCGTGCGTATAGTAATGCACGTCGCTGCCGCATATTCCCACGGTCCGAAGCGCAATCCGGACATCCCGTGGACCCAGCTCGTCCTCGATCGGGAAATCGCGCAGGCTGAGATCGTTCTTGCGTTCAAGCACCAATGCTTTCATAGCTCGATCTCCTCTCAGGAGCTCTCTATTTTGCCGAGCATCGGCATCGGTGCATAGAGGTTCTGAAGAGGGGCGTGCAGGCAAGTTGACCCATGTCACTTTCCAGAAGAAGCGCCTTAGACTGCCTCAACGGCGCTGCCATCTAGCTTGCCATCCCCGACGTCCAGAAGCCGAAGAGCAGACTCGTGCCCAGCACCAGCACGAAAGCGGCGGCGAGAAGCTCGATTCCGGCGATGGCCATTGCGCCCGATGCGCCCCGCCCCCCGGCGACCTTGAGGGCAAGCGACTTGGCGAAGACGGCGAGTGCCGCGATCATGCCCGTGGTCAGCGCCGTGCCGAGCGCCATAGCGAGCGTCGCGGCGATGCCGGCGGCGAAGAGGCCTTGCGACAGGGCGAAGACCAGCACCACGAGGGCTCCAGCGCAGGGGCGGATGCCGGCAGCCAGCGCCACGCCGGCCATGTCCCGCCACCGGGTCAGGCGACGAAGCTCCTCCGGGGGCGGCATATGGACATGGTCGCAATCCTCGCCCTGCGGGCCGCTGAGCGGATTGCGGGCGAGCGCCATGACGCCGAGAACCTTGCCCGCCTTGCGCCAGGTGATGACCGCACCGACAAGCGCCACGGCGGCAAAACTCATCAGTTCCACGCCGGTGGTGACTTGGTTCATGGTGGCGGCGGTGGCCCTGAAAAGGAGGGCGACGAGGCTCACGAGCAGGATCGCGACCAGGGCCTGGACGAGCGCGGCGGCCAGGCTCAGGCCGAATCCCTTGGCGAGCGCCCGTTCGTCCGCCACGAGATAGGCCGCGATCACGCCCTTGCCGTGACCGGGCCCCGCCGCGTGGAAGACGCCATAGGCGAAGCCGGTGGCAAGAAGCGTCCAGATCGCCGCGCCGTTGTCCTTCAAGGTCGTGACGGTCTGCTGCAGGCTTTTGTAGAAACTGCTCTGCACGGCCAGGATATAGGCCCCCAGATCGCCCGAGGGGGCGGCTTCCCTAAGGCCCATGCCAAAGGGATTGCGCGGCGGCGGAGCCGCACCCGGCGCCAGCCACCAGAGGAGAAGGGTGATGGCGCCCGCGACCAGCGCCACGGCCAGCACCGCCAGCCCGAGACGGACTCCGATCCGTGCCTTCGCCGGCGCGGGCATGACGATGGGTTCGGCCGTTACGGACATGCGACGATGGCCTTGTTGGCGAACTGCATGCCGAAGGAGGAGGCGGCGGTCAGGGTCTGGAAAAAGGCCTCCGACATATTCTGCTGCTGCTGAGGCGCATCGGCCGTCTTGGGGCGGGAAATGGTGGTCGCGCAGCCCTGGGGCGCACCTGCCAGGGTCACGGCATCGCCCTCTGCCAGACTGAACGATACGAAATAGGTGGGATCGTAAACCTCGAGCGAGGCGGTTCTCGTAGAGGCCGGATGCTTCAGGGGCAGGAAGTAGGACATGGTCACCGCCTCGTCAGCATAGGTCATGGCGTAATCCCGGGGGGCGCCGAATTCCTGCTTCTTCCCATTGGTCTTGAGCACGGTGAAATACTCGAATTCCACCAGGGATTCGGTGTTTTCCTTGGCCAAGCCCTGCAACTCGTCCGGCGTCAGCTTGCCGTCGCCGTTCTTGTCGAGGCCCTGCGTCACGAAGGCGGAATAGGCCTTGTCGAAGGTCCAGGCGTGGCGGATTCCTGTGACCTTTCCGTCCTTGTCATAGACCATCTCCGCCTTGGCGGTGACCCAGACATGAGGATGCGCAAGGGCCGGGGAGGCAAGGGCCGTGAGGGCGGCTGCGACAAGGATTTTGAGACCAGGGCGGTATGTCATGCGCTTTTTCGTGAATGGCGATGCTTGGCGGGACATCGCAAAGTCTATCGGTCTTCCCTTGTGAGGCATTATGGTTAAAGGAGGCGAAACGGAGGCGTGCTCGATTGACGTCCACAAGTACATATGTCAGCCTTGCTGACATAATTTACAGAAGAGCAAGACCGGAAAAGCGGCAGCGGGGCGAGGGCTCCAGGGAGGAAACGGGGAATGGCCGAAGGTCCTGTGGCGCTCCGTAACGTATCGCTCGACGACAAATATGACCTGACGAAAGACCGCCTCTTCATCACCGGCACGCAAGCGGTCATCCGCATGCTGATGATGCAGCGCGAGCGGGACAGGCTCGCCGGGCTGAACACCGCGGGCTTCGTTTCCGGCTATCGCGGCTCGCCTCTCGGCGGTCTGGACCAGAACCTTCTGCGCGCAAGGTCCTGGCTCGAGAAATCGGATATCCTCTTCCAGCCCGGTCTCAACGAGGAACTCGCCGCGACGGCGGTCTGGGGCTCGCAGCAGGCCGAGATCCGCGGCGACGGCAAATACGATGGCGTCTTCGGCATGTGGTATGGCAAGGGCCCGGGCGTCGACCGCTCGGGCGATGTCTTCCGCCACGCCAACATGGCCGGTTCCTCCCGATATGGCGGCGTGCTCGCGCTCATGGGCGATGATCACACGGCGGAATCCTCCACCGTCGCGCATCAATCCGAATTCCATTTCGTCGACGTGATGATGCCGATTCTCAACCCGGCCGGTGTTCAGGAAATTCTCGATTACGGCCTCTACGGCTATGCCATGAGCCGCTTCTGCGGCACTTGGGTCGCCTTCAAATGCGTGAAGGAGAACATCGAGTCGACGGCCTCCGTCGACGGTTCGCTCGACCGGGTGAAGATCATCATGCCCGATGATTTCACGATGCCGCCCGGTGGGCTCAATATCCGTCCGCGCGATGGCGTGCTCGATCAGGAGGCCCGGCTTCAGGACTACAAGCGCGACGCCATGATAGCGTTTGTCCGCGCCAACAACCTCAATCGCATCATCCTGTCGGGCGGTCGCCAGCCGAAGATCGGCGTGATTACCGTCGGCAAGTCCTATCTCGACGTGCGCCAGGCGATGGACGAGCTCGGCCTCGACGAGGTCAAGGCGAACGACATGGGGCTTCGCCTCTACAAGGTCGCCTGCCCCTGGCCGCTGTCTCAGCGCGAGCTTCTCGATTTCGCGAATGGCCTCGACATGATCATCGTGGTCGAGGAAAAGCGTTCGCTCATCGAAGTGCAGCTGCGCGAGGAATTATACGGCACCGCGAACCAGCCGCTCTGCATCGGTAAGAAGGACGAGAGCGGCAACTGGCTCTTCCCGGTGAAGGGCGCGCTCGATCCCAACGACATCGCAATCGTCCTCGGCGAGCGTCTGCTCAAATATCACAACAACGACGATCTGCGCGGTCGCGTCGCGCGCCTGCGCCATGCACAGGAAGTGCTGTCCGTCACCACGGACGTGGCGACCCGCGTGCCGCATTTCTGCTCCGGCTGTCCACACAACACATCGACGAAAGTGCCCGATGGCATGCGTGCCTATGCGGGCATCGGCTGTCACTACATGGTCCAGTGGATGGACCGCGAGACCGATGGTTTCACGCAGATGGGCGGCGAGGGCGCGAACTGGATCGGCGAGGCGCCGTTCTCGACTCGCGGCCACGTGTTCCAGAATCTCGGCGACGGCACCTACAACCATTCCGGCGTGCTGGCGCTACGCTGGGCCGTGGATACCAAGACCAACGTCACCTACAAGATCCTGTTCAATGACGCCGTCGCCATGACCGGCGGGCAGAGGCATGAGGGTGGGCTGACCGTCGACATGATCGCTCGGCAGGTGCGCGAGGAAGGCGTGGAACGCATCGCGCTCGTTACCGACGAGCCGCACAAATATCCCCGCTCCATCCGCTGGCCCGAGCGGATGACGATCCATCATCGCGATGAACTCGACGCCGTGCAGCGGGAGCTGGCCGCGATCCCCGGCGTGACGGTGATGATCTACGATCAGACCTGCGCCTCCGAGAAGCGCCGCCGCCGCAAGCGCGGCGAGTTTCCCGATCCCGACAAGCGCGTCATCATCAACGATCTGGTCTGTGAAGGCTGCGGCGATTGCTCGGTGCAATCGAACTGCGTCGCCGTGCAGCCGGTCGAGACCGAATTCGGCCGCAAGCGGCAGATCGACCAGTCGAATTGCAACAAGGATTTTTCCTGCGTAAAGGGCTTCTGCCCATCCTTCGTTACGGTGCACGGCGCGAAGATCAAGAAGGCGGTGCCGGACACAGTCTCAACGGGCGGCATGACCCTCAAGCCGCTGCCGGATCCGGTCATTCCTTCCATCGACCGCACTTTCAACATCATCGTAACCGGCGTCGGTGGTACGGGCGTCGTCACCATCGGTGCAATCCTCGGCATGGCGGCCCATCTCGAAGGCAAGGGCCTCGGCATGATCGACATGGCGGGCCTCGCGCAGAAGGGCGGCGCAGTCTACAGCCACGTGCGCCTCGCCAATTCGCAGGACGATATTTATGCCATCCGCGTCACGGCTGCGGCTGCGGATCTCGTTCTCGGTTGCGACCTTGTGGTGACGGGCACCAAGAAGGTACTTGCCTCCGTGAAGGAAGGACGGACGGCTCTGGTGGTGAATACGGCCGAGGTGATGCCCGGCGAGTTCACTCGCAACGCCGATTTCTCGCTGCCGATTGAGCGGCTGAAACGCGCCGTCATGACGGCGGCGGGCCGCGAGGGTGTCGATTTCGTCGATGCGACGGCGATTGCCACGGCGCTTCTCGGCAATGCCATTGCCGCCAACATGTTCATGCTCGGCTATGCCTGCCAGAAAGGTCAAGTGCCGCTCTCGGCCGATGCCATCGAGAAGGCGATCGCGCTCAATGGCGAAGCGGTGAAGATGAATCTCGCCGCCTTCGCCTGGGGCCGTCGCGCGGCGGCGGAGCCCGAGCTTGTGGCGAAAATGATGAGCGATCTCAAGGCGCCGACGGAATCGCGCAAGCTATCGGAAAATCTCGACGATATCGTCGAGCGCCGCGCCCGCTTCCTGGCCGAGTATCAGAGCGAGGCCTATGGCAGGCATTATCGTGACCTCGTCGAGCGCGTGCGCGTGGCAGAGAATAAGGTCGTCGTCGGATCGGACACGCTGGCCGGGAGTGTGGCGCGGAACCTGTTCAAGCTCATGGCCTACAAGGACGAGTATGAGGTGGCGCGCCTCTACACCGACGGCCATTTCGCGCGGCAGGTCGCTTCCGCCTTCGAGGGAGAAAACCTCCGTTACGAGTTCCATCTCGCGCCGCCGCTGCTCGCACGCAAGGATCCGGCAACCGGCCTGCCGCGCAAGATGAGCTTCGGGCCGTGGATAATGAAAGCCTTCGGCGTGCTGGCGCGCATGAAGGGCCTGCGCGGCACGCCGTTCGATATCTTCGGTTACACCCATGAGCGTCGGACGGAGCGCCAGCTCATTCGCGATTACGAGGTGCTGATCCAGGAGATCGTGACGAAGCTCGATCCGGCCAACCATGCGGCGGCTGTCGGCCTCGCCAACATCCCACAGAAGATCCGGGGCTTCGGCCATATCAAGGAACGGAACCTGAAGAACGCGAAGGTGGAGGAGGCTGAGCTGCTCGCCCGCTTCCGCGCGCCGGAACAATCGCTGCCGGTTGCGGCGGAGTAACCGCGAACGCCAGAATTATCGGGCACGCATCACAGGTCGAGAATCCAGTTTTCTCCGACCAGATCGTGCCCGAAACTATGATGCGGTTCAGACGTCACGAGCCTGAATCCAGCCCGGGTATAGATGCCGCGTGCGGCGTGCAGCACATCGTTGGTCCAGAGCGTCACCTGCCGATAACCCTGCTCGCGCGAGAAGCGAATGGCCTCATCCACCAAGCGCTTGCCGACGCCGAGGCCGCGCGCATGGAGCTCGACATAAAGCAGCCGCAGCTTCGCGATCTCGTCCGACTGCTTCACGATGAAGATCGAGCCGAGAATGTCGCCATTCCGTTCCGCGATCCAGCAGCGTTCCTTTTGCGGATTGAAATTCTTGATGAAGCCCGCGACGATCTCGGCGACGAGCGCCTCGAAGGTCTCGTCCCAGCCATATTCCTGCGCATAAAGCGCGCCGTGCCTGTGAACGATCCAGCCCATGTCGCCGGGCCTGTGCGCGCGCAATGTGAAGGAACCTTTGGCCATGGCACCGTCTCCGAGCCGCGTCTCGATCGTGCTCATCGCAGCGACGAGGCGGCGCTGATCGGCATCGGACAGATGTTCGAGAAGTGCTGCGATCTGCTCGCGCGACTGGCGATCGAGAGGGCTGAAGGCCTCACGCCCTTTTCCGGTCAGGGCCAAGTGGCTCTGGCGGGCGTCCTGGGAGGAGCGTGTCCGCTGCACCAGACCCTGCTCTTCGAACCGCTTCAGGATGCGGCTGAGATAACCAGGGTCGAGATCGAGCGCCTCGCACAACTCACCGGCCGTCGGATCAGGCCTGTGCGCCAGTTCATAGAGCACCCGGGCTTCCGTGAGAGAAAAGGGGCTGTCCAGCAACCCCTCCCGCAAAACGCCCAGACGCCGCGTATAGAAGCGGGTGAACCGCCGCATGGCCTCGATGCGGTCGTCGACAGGGAGTGAGTGCAACATCGCCGGATGCTCCTGATGCCAGGATCATGAGGCAGATGCTTGACTGAGTCAAATATATCTCAGGTTAAGAGGGCCTCAGTCGAGCCGCCAGTCAATAGGGGCCAATCCCTTGTCGGCGAGCCAGGCATTGGCACGGCTGAAGGGCCGCGTTCCCCTGAAGTCCCGCAGGCGGTTGAGGGGGGATGGGTGTCCGGCTTCGATCACGAGATGCTTGTTCCGATCGATGAGAGCGGCCCGCTTGCGGGCGGGCCCACCCCAGAGAAGGAATACGACCGTGGGCTGGCGTTCCGAGACGGCGGAAACCGCCTGGTCCACAAGCGCCGACCAGCCGAGTTTCAAATGCGCCCCGGCCTTGGCCGCCTCGACCGTCAAGGCGGTGTTGAGGAGTAGCACGCCCTGTTTCGCCCACTTCGTCAGGTCACCGCTGCGCGGCATCGGCACGCCGATGTCATCCGCCATTTCGGCCAGGATGGTGCGCAGGGAAGCCGGCAGGCGGCGCGAGCCGCGATAGGAGAAAGCGAGGCCATGGGCATCACCCGGCGTCGGATAGGGATCCTGCCCGAGGATGACGACCTTGACCGTATCGAGCGGCGTCAGGACGAGGCTGTTGAAAACAAGCTCAGGCGGCGGCAGCACATGGGCTCCCGCCGCTATCCTGTCGTCGATTTGCGCGGCGACCGCGTCGGCGCTGCCTCCCGTGAAGAAGGGCAGCGCCGTCCACTTCTGCCGTCCCTTCGCGCTCGCACGAAGGGTTGTCAGGGCCTGCGTAACGGGGCCGCTCATTTGATGGTGATGCGGCCTTCGACTTTCGCGTCAACCGTTCCAAGCTTGCGCACGTAGGACATGACCTCGTTCGCCATCAGCTTGCCGTCCGTGAGGCCGATCAACACCTTGCCTTTGGTGAAGGCGGTATAACCGTCGCCGCCCGTGAGCATGAAGTTGTTGGTGGCGACCTTATAGCGCTTCGCCGGGTCAAGCGGCTGCCCATTCGCCTGGATATTGCTGATGCGCGATCCGACGGGGGCCTTCGAGTCGACCTCGAATTTCAGGCCGGAAACCTGTGGGAAGCGGCCGCCGCGGATATCGAGCTGCGATACGCCGTTCTCCAGCGCGGCCTTTATGTCCGCACCCGTTACCTCGACGAGGGACGTGGAGTTGCCGAACGGCATTTCGGAGAGGATGTCGCGGCGGGTCAGCTTCACGCCGGCCGGATATTCCTTGTTGGCACGGATGCCGCCGCCATTGACGATGGCGACATCGCCCGCCGTCGAATCCTTGATCGCATCCGCAACCAGATTGCCGAAGGCCGTTTCCTGCGAGCGCACAATGCTGGAACGGGTATCGAGAGCGTTCGTCGACGTACCGATCTCGACATCCAGCTCCTTGGAGAGGGCGGCCTCGTAGCGTGCAACGACCGCGGCCACTTCCGGATCTGGATCGAAGGTCGCCGTATCGTGCACGCGGAAATTCGGGGTCCATGCGACCTTGCGGTTGCTGCCTTCGCCCGAAACCGTCGCGGTGAAATCGACAGCGGTGACGTATTCCGCGTCCTCGCCGGACTCCACCATCACCGTCTTGCCGTCATAAGTGATGGCGAGGTCGTGGTCATGGCCGGTCAGCAGGACATCCACGAGGCGGGAGCGCACGATGGCGTTGTCGATGTCGCGGTCGGTATGGGCGACCGCCACGATCATGTCCGCTCCCTGCTTGCGCAGATCGGCGGCTTGGCTCTTCAGCACCTCGAGTTCGGGCAGGAACTTGAGGTCGCCGGGCGAGGAGATGCGTGCCGTTTCCGCCAGCGCCAGGCCGACGACGCCGACCTTCACCGGACCAAGTTCGAAGATCGCCGAATCCTTCATCTTCGGAACGGTCGATCCATCCGCCTGACGGATATTGGCGCCGAAGAACGGGAAGTTCGCTTCGCCCATGCGCTTCAGGTAGATATCCTTGCCGAAATCGAACTCGTGATTACCGGGAACGAAGACGTCCGGCTTAACCATGTTGGTGAGCTCGATGATATGTGCGCCCTGGTCGAAGCCCGACATCAGCGACGGAGAGAAGGTGTCGCCCGCGTGGCAGAACAGCATCGGCACGCCACGTGCGCGCTCGGATTTCACGATCGCGGCCAGCTTGGCAAAGCCACCGCGCCCCTTGTTGTCGGACATCTTGTAGATGTCGTTCACGAGCAAAAGGCTGAAGGTGATCTTCGGCGGAGCTGCCTGCGCCTTGTTGCTGCTGCCCAGCATGGTGACCGAGAGACCGGCGCCGAGGCCGAGGCCCAGGGTTTGACGACGTGAGAATGTGGCCATCTTCATTCCGCTCTTTGGAAGGTTTTCCATTCGGAAGGTTCTTGTGCGCCGATAGGATGATCATTTCCGCTCTTTTCGGCAAGCTTAACTTTGCAGATCTGAGACGAAGCCCGCCGTCGCGCTGCCCTTGCGTCATGAGAGGTAGCGTTCCTCTTGTCCGTACTTGAGTGCCTCTGCAGGGCAACGGAACCTGTCCTGCGGAGTTCTGCATGGAGGCTGGCTTTATTGGGACGTGGTTATGACAGAAGGGCGAGGCGACTGCGGCGAGGGTCTTTCTTTACCTTGGGGCATCTCCCCATATAAAACTTCTTCCTGAGATGCTGGCAGTGCCATCATGGTCCTGACTTCTGAGTTGTTGTCTCTCATCGATTGAAGTGAATTTGCCGTCATCCATACCCATCGGCTCACGAGGGCCGGCCTCGAAAAGATATCAGGACAGGAGGCGCCGGTCTCTCGTGCGCGGGCGGGTCGCCCTGATCATGGGGCTGCTCGGAATTGTCTTCATTTGCCTCACCTTCGGCTTCATTGCCTGGGAGCAGCGCAGCCGCCTGATCCAGCGCAATGAGAGCGATCTCAAGAACAATGCCTTCTTCCTGGCGGATCACGCCGCACGCCTTCTGGAGGTCACGGATTTGACCCTGAGGCAGACGGCGGCCCTGATCGAGGACGAGAGCTGGTACACCATTGAACCGTCACGGCAGTTGTGGGACCAGCTTCGTGCCATCAAGCAGGCTCTGCCCTATGTCGAAGATATCTGGCTGAACGACGCAAGCGGAAAGCTGCGCCTGACCTCGTTTCGCTTTCCGACGCCGGAAGGCAATGTCAACGGCCGGGATGCCTTCGATGCTCAGGTCAAATCGGATCAAGGGCTTTTCGTCGGCACGCCGATCGTCGGACGTATCACCAATGCGCCGACTTTCCTCGTCAGCCGGCGTCTGCAATACCCGACTGGAGCCTTCCGCGGCATCGTTTCCGTCACCGTCTCCCCATCTTATTTCAACGATTACTGGGAAAGACTTCAGCTGCCCAAGCGAAGCCGCGTGAGTCTGTTGCGTGCCGCAGATGCGAAAGTCATCGTGCAGCAACCGGTGCCGCAGGACAGTATATCGTTTATTCCCGCAGACAAGAACGCCTTGGATCGGGCTCTGGCTTCAAACCGGGAATCTGGCCTCTACACAGATGTCCGTCAGGGCGAGCGGAGGATCGGCGCCTATCATCAGGTCGGTGATTTTCCGCTCTATATCCGCGTCAGCATGCCCGAAGATGCCTATTGGGATCCCTGGATCGCCCAGACCAAGATTTACGGCTCCTTTGCGCTGATCGCGCTGATCGCGCTTCTCGCACTCATGATGCTGGCGGCATATCAATTCCAGGAGCATGCCGCCAATGCGGCTCTGCTCGAGAAAAAGGTGGTCCTGCGCACAGGCGAGCTACGGAAGGAAACGGCCGCGCTCGAAGTGCTGAACCGGACAGGGAGCGCCCTTGCCGCCGAATTCGACATCAACCGGATTGTTCAGAGCGTGATCGATGCCGGCGTCGAACTGGCAGGCGCACAGGTCGGTGCGTTCCTCTACAAAGCTGCGCTCGGTACGGACGGGAGCGAGGAGGGCAAGAAGCAGTACTCGATGGTCTATGCTCTTTCCGGGGCATCCCGCGAGGCATTCGGCGATTTGACGGCCCTGCGGCATACGCCGCTCTTCTCTCCAACCTTCGTCTCAGGCCAGGCCGTCCGGTCGGACGACATCACGACCGATCCGCGATGCGGCCAGAACTCCCCCTTCAACGGCGCGCCCAAGGGACATCTGCCGGTGCGGAGTTATCTTGCGGTCCCGGTGGTGTCGAGAACGGGCAATATCCAGGGGGCGCTTCTGTTCGGCCATGAGCGGCCCGGCATCTTCACTGCCCGCACGGAGCGGCTCATGTCGGGTCTTGCGGGGCAGGCCGCCATCGCCCTCGAGAACGGCAATCTCTATCAGGCGGCTCAGTATGAGATCGAGGAGCGCAAGCAGGCTCAGGCGCAGCAATCCCTGCTGATCCGAGAGCTGCATCACCGGGTGAAGAACACGCTTGCCACCGTTCAGGCCGTGGTCGGCGCGACCGCCCGCTCCACCTCGAACATCGACGATTTCTACGGAGCCTTTGTCGGCCGCATCATCTCGCTTGCCAATACTCACTCCCTCCTGACCGAAGCAGTGTGGCAGACTGCATCCTTGCGCGAGATTCTGGAGAAGGAGCTCAGCCCCTACAATGACGATACCGGCGAGCGCATCACCATCGAAGGGCCGGCCGTCGAGCTGCCGTCGGAGGCCGCTGTCCCGATCGGCATGGCCATTCACGAACTGACGACGAATGCCGCCAAATATGGCGCGCTTTCCGTGGCGGCAGGCCGGGTCGCCGTCCGGTGGATGTCCGAGATCGGGCCTGAAGGTATGCGGCTGAAGCTCGCATGGACCGAGCAGGGCGGGCCGCCGGTGAAGCCTCCCAAGCGGCAGGGCTTCGGGTCGCGCCTGCTGCACCGTGTCCTCACGACCCAGCTGGACGCCAAGGTCGAGATGGATTTCGAACGGACGGGATTGATCGTCTCCATCGATGCGGTCCTCAAGTCGACCGGTTTCTTGGATCCGGCGGCCTGAGAGCCTGGAATTTTCCTTTCCGAATCATCCTGGGGAATACGCCTGTAGGCCCGCCCGGCGCGACACACCATGCGGTTGGCGGATACGCCGGAAAACCCTATTTAGAACAACATCAAAGAGCGCGGCCCTGACAGCGGGGCTCGCCAAGGGGCTTCTCGATGAACGAACGTGTCAGGCCGACCGATCTGCACCAGGGCGTCTGCCCGGTGGACCACCCGACGATCACGGCGGGACGGATTGGTGTGCTTCTTCTCAATCTCGGCACGCCCGAGGGAACCAGCTATTGGCCGATGCGCCGATACCTGAAGGAATTTCTCTCGGACCGGCGCGTCATCGAAACGCCGCGCCTGTTGTGGTGGCCGATCCTCAACCTCATCATCCTCAGCAAGCGTCCCGGCCCCAAGGGCCGCGACTATGCGAGCATCTGGAACAACGAGCGTGACGAGGGCCCGCTCAAGACCATCACTCGCGCGCAGGCGGAGGACCTCGCCCGTCATTTGAAAGGTATCGCAGGCGACAGAATCACGGTCGATTGGGCCATGCGCTACGGCAAGCCGGAAATCCGCGAGCGCATCCAGAAGCTGCTCGACCAGGGCTGCGACCGCATTCTCCTCGTGCCGCTCTATCCGCAATATTCCGCCGCGACTTCGGCAACCGCCTGCGACCATGCCTTTCGCGCGCTGATGGACATGCGCTGGCAGCCGACGATACGCGTCTCGCCCCCCTATCACGACGATCCGGTCTATATCGATGCGGTGGTGTCCTCGATGAAGCGGGATCTGGCGAAGCTTCCCTTCGAGCCGGAGGTCATCCTCGTTTCGTTTCACGGGGTCCCGAAGGAATATCTCCTGAAAGGCGATCCCTATCACTGCCATTGCGTGAAGACCTGGCGCCTGATGCGCGAGGCGTTCGGCTGGCCGGCGGACAAGTTCCGCATGAGCTTCCAGTCCCGCTTCGGCAAGGCGGAATGGCTTCAGCCCTATACGGACAAGACGGTGCAGGCGCTGGCGGAAAGCGGCGTCAAACGCTTGGCCATCGTCGCTCCCGGCTTCTCCGCCGATTGCCTGGAGACCCTGGAGGAGCTGGACGTCGAGAACCGCGAAATCTTCATGCATCACGGCGGTGAGCAATTCGCCTATCTGCCCTGCCTCAACGACAGCGAGGACGGGATGCGGGTGATCCGCCATATCGCCGAGCGAGAGCTCCAGGGCTGGATCTAGAGCATCGAATCCAAAGGTGGATCTCACTTTTGGGTTCGATGCTCTTCCTTCAAGAGGGCATCATCTCGCGCGCAAAAGCGGATCCTCTTTTCCGCACAATGCGCCAGGGGATTCGCTTCAGTTCGTCTGCCCGGCGAGACCCGATGCGTCGTCGCTTTTTGACTATCGCCTCGGGTCTCGCTGTCAGGGTTATCTTGGGTTTTATTGTTTTATGATGAAGATGACGTTGAGGAATTTCGAATAATATTGCACTTTCTCGGCAAGAAATTATTCATTCTTCATGGGCATCACTAAAAAGCCTGATTCTTTCGCGTCAGAGCGGCGCGAGCCTCCACGGCGATGTGGCAGGCCCTAAGTTGATATGTCCTTCCTTCGGTCTCTCTCCATTCGCGCCCGGCTCATCGGTGCGTTCTCCTTCCTGGTCCTGCTTCTCGTCGGTCTCGGTTTTCTCGGGCTTAGAGGCCTGCAACAGATCAATACGCAAACGACCGAGATCGCGGATAACTGGCTGGTCGCCGCCCAAAGAATTGGGGCGCTCAACGCCGATGTGTTGGAATTCCGGACCATTCTCCTGAGGCACATGCTCGCAGATGCGGATGAAGCGCAGCAGCTCGAAGAAGAATTCGCGCGGCGGATCGAGAAAATCGACGCATCGGCGAAAGCTTACGATGCAACGGTCATTGAGGAAGAGGATCGAAGGTTTTTCGATCAATTCCTGGGGCTCTGGAATATCTATCAGAAGCAAGCCCAAACCGTTCTCGATTACTCCCGTAATGGCGAAACCGTAAAGGCGCGCGAGTCCAACAACGCCAAAGCGCGCCCTGTCGCGCAGCAGATTAGCGATGTGCTGACCGGGTTGACGAAATGGAACCACGACAGCGCTGAGGCTGCTCGCATGACGGCGTCTGCCGTCTATGACTCGACCCAGAAGCTGACGATCGGCGTCCTTGCCATCGGTGCGATCCTGGCCGTTGTTCTGGCCTTCCTCCTCATCCGTTCGATTTCAAGGGGCATCGCATCGGTGACGAAGCCCATGGGTCTCTTGGCGCAAGGTGACTTGACCGCCGAGATCCCCTTCCGCGGTGAGAAGACCGAGCTTGGCACGATCGCCGACGGCGTGCAGATCTTCAAGGACGCGCTGATCGCCAAGAAAGAGGTGGACGAAGCCGCGGCTCTGGAAGCGGACGCGAAGATGAGTCGGGCCCAGAGGCTGGACGAGTTGACCAAGCACTTCGAAGCGAATGTTTCCGCCCTGACGCAAGGATTGTCGAGCGCGGCGACCGAAATGGAAGCGACCGCTCAGGGGATGACGACGATCGCCAACCAGACCAACCAGCAATCCGTGAGCGTCGCCTCGGCGGCCGAGCAGACCTCGTCGAACGTTCAGACGGTGGCGGCCGCGACCGAGGAGATGTCGATCTCGATCCAGGAGATCGCCTCTCAGGTCACCCTGTCCTCGCAGATCGCCACCCAGGCCGTCGACGGGGCCAAGCGGACCAATACCACCGTCCAGGCTCTCGCCGAGACTGCGGAGAAGATCGGCAATGTGATCGCGCTGATCAACAACATCGCCGGCCAGACCAATCTTCTGGCGCTTAACGCCACCATCGAGGCGGCGCGTGCGGGTGAAGCAGGGCGCGGCTTTGCCGTGGTGGCGAGCGAGGTGAAGGAATTGGCGAGCCAGACCGCCAAGGCCACGGATGAGATCGGAACCCAGATCGCCAGCGTGCAGCAGGCCACACAGGATGTGGTGGCCGCCATTCAGGAGATCGCGCAAACCATTGCCGAGATGTCTCAGATCTCGACCGGCATCGCAGCCGCCATCGAGGAACAGGGAGCTGCTACGCGGGAGATTTCGCGCAACGTGCAGGAGGCTGCGCGCGGCACGGAACAGGTCACGGGCAGCATCGCCGATGTGCGGACCGGGGCCGGCGAGACCGGAGCGGCTGCGGCGCAGGTTCTCGGCGCGGCACAGGAACTCGCCCGTCACTCCGAGGATCTCGGCCGCGAAGTCGCCGACTTCCTCTCGGGCGTGAAGGCCGCCTGACCGCCCTAGAGCCTCGGACCAAAAAGTGGCTTCCACTTTTAGGTCCGAGGCTTTCTCCCTAATGAGAGCATCGTGTGGCCGCAAAACCGGGGCCACTTTTGCGCACGATGCTCCAGGGAGCCGTTTCAAACGGCATGCGGGTCATCCGCCTCATGGCAAAGCGGAAACTCCGGGCTCGACATCTAGAGCGTGCGTTCCGACTCCGTCGGAAGGCAATGTCTTGCTGTCCGGAGGCCCCATGCCGTTTTCACTCGGTTTCGATACTTTCGTGATCGCGCTCGTTCTCGTCGTCATCGTTACGATCGCGATGGGGGTCAGGACGGTCCCGCAGGGCTATTCCTATACGGTCGAACGTTTCGGACGCTATTCGCGGACGCTCGGCCCGGGCCTTGGCCTGATCCTGCCGTATATCGAGCAGATCGGAAAGAAAGTGAACGTCATGGAGCAGGTGCTCGACGTTCCGAGCCAGGAGGCGTTCACGCGAGACAATGCCGGCGTCACCATCGATGCCGCCGCATTCTATCAAATCCTCGATGCTGCCCGTGCCTCCTATGAGGTTTCGAATCTCAATCAGGCCCTTCTCGTCCTGACCATGACCAACATCCGGACAGTCGTCGGTTCCATGGATCTCGATCAATTGCTGTCCCACCGCGACGAAATCAACGAGCGCCTTCTGCGGGTCGTCGATGCCGCCGCCTCGCCATGGGGCGCCAAAGTCACGCGCGTCGAGATCAAGGACATTCTCCCGCCCGCCGACCTTGCGGGGGCCATGGCCCGCCAGATGAAGGCCGAACGCGAAAAACGCGCCGCCGTGCTTGAGGCGGAAGGCTTGCGCCAGGCGGAGATTCTTCGGGCGGAAGGCGAGAAGCAATCTCAGATCCTGTCGGCTGAAGGACGAAAGGAAGCGGCCTTCCGCGATGCGGAGGCTCGGGAACGCCAGGCAGAGGCGGAGGCCAAGGCGACGTCCATGGTGAGCGACGCCATCACGCGCGGCGACTTGGCGGCCGCGAATTTCCTCGTTGCCGAAAAGTATATCGACGCTATTCGTGCCCTGGCCACGGCTCCCAACCAGAAAGTGGTCATCGTCCCGATCGAAGCCGCCGGGCTTGCCGGGACGCTGGGCGGCATTGCGGAACTGACCAAGTCCGTGTTCGGCGAGGGTGGGGCAGGCTTGCAAGGCCCGCGCAGCGTGCCGAGCGTGTCCGGCCGATCGGATCGGGCATGATTGCGACGGTATTCACAAGCCTGGGCGCCTGGGCGTGGATCGTTCTCGGCCTTGTTCTCATCGGCCTTGAAATGGTGGCTCCCGGCGTCTTTCTCCTTTGGCTCGGTCTCGCCGCCATCGTGACTGGCTTGTTGGACGCAGCGTTCGCTCTGAGCTGGCAGGCCGCCTTCCTCATCTTCGCCGTGAACTCCGCCATTGCCGTCGTCTTGGGACGGGTCGTGACCCGCTCAGGCGCACAGTCCGATGCGCAGGCTGGCTTCCTCAACCAGCGGGGACAATCTCTCGTCGGACGTGTTTTCACGCTCGAAGAGGGCATCAAGAGTGGGGAAGGGCGGATCAAGGTCGATGACAGCTCGTGGCGCGTCATCGGCGCCGATCGCTTCGCCGGCGCCAAGGTTCGCGTCGTACGGGTCGAAGGATCGACCCTGGTCGTAGACGATCCCTAGCGTCGTTTTCCACTTGCGTGGGATCGGCTCTTTTCTTTTGCTAGAATGCATTTTCGACGGCGAGCCGGGGCCACTTCGCCTGAAAATGGTCTAAGCGGCTCCGGCGCGTAGCAGGTCCAGATAATGTACGAGGCCGACGGGGCGCTGGTTCTCGACCACGATCAGCGCCGTGATCTTGGAGGTTTCCTGAATCTCCAGGGCAGAGGCCAGGAGGTCGTCCGGCGCGATGACGCGCGGCGTGCGGGTCATGACCGCCATCACGGGCAGAGTGCCGAGATCCGGCCTGAGGTTGCGCCGCAGGTCGCCATCCGTGACGATGCCGGCAAGCGTCCCATCCGGATTCACCACGATCACCGAACCGAATCCCTTTCGGCCGATTTCCTCGATCGCCTCGTCCATGCGCGCCTCGATGCCGACGATGGGCAGACGCTCGTTCTTGTGCATCACGTCGCGGACGAGCTTGAGGCGGGCACCGAGCTTGCCGCCCGGGTGGAAGACCCGGAAATGTTCGGCCGTGAAGCCACGCTTTTCGAGGAGCGCGACGGCAAGCGCGTCGCCCAGGGCGAGTTGCATGGTGGTGGAGGTCGTGGGCGCAAGCCCGTTCGGACAGGCCTCCTTGGCTTTCGGCAGGGCAAGGCAGAGATCGGCCGCATGGCCGAGAGTCGAATCCGCATTGGAAGTGAGCGCGATCAGCGGCACCCGGAAGCGCTTGGCATAGCCGATGAAATCGGCAAGCTCGGCGGTCTCCCCCGACCAGGACAGGGCGATGATCACGTCCTCCGGCTTCACCATGCCGAGATCGCCGTGGCTCGCTTCCGCCGGGTGGACATAGTGGGCTGGCGTACCCGTCGAGGCCAGGGTTGCGGCAATCTTGCGGGCCACATGGCCCGATTTTCCCATGCCCGTGACGATGATCCGGCCCTGGGCGGTGGCGATCCTGTCCACCGCTGCCGAGAAGACCGTGCCGAGGCCGTTGCCGATGGCCTCCATCAGGATGGTCAGTCCGTCCCGCTCCGTCGCGAGGGTCCGGAGCGCCGAGGAAACGGCTTGGTCGGGCGATGGGGTGAGCGTTTGTGCGAGTGCCATAGCCGCCCCTCTAGCATGGGGCGGCGACTTGGCAAAATCCCCTGAATCCGCTCACTTCTGGCGCAGCAGCGCCTCCAACTCCTTGCGGAAGTCGGATCCCAGCTCCTCGCGCTCCAGGGCATAGGCCACATTCGCCATGAGGAAGCCGATCTTCGAGCCGGTATCGTAGGTCTTGCCCAGATACTTCATGCCGAAGAATTTCTGGTCCTTCATCAGGCGGATCATGGAATCGGTCAGCTGGATCTCGTTGCCCGCCCCGCGCTCCTGGGTGGAGAGGAGATCGAAGATTTCGGGCTGCAGGATGTATCGGCCGGAAATGATATAGTTCGAGGGGGCGGTGCCCTTCGGCGGCTTTTCCACCATGCCGGTGATCTCGAAGGTCTGGCCGAATTCCTGGCCTACCGAGACGATGCCGTATTGGTGGGTCTGGTCGTGCGGCACTTCCTCGACGGCGATGATGTTGCCGCCATGCTTGTCGTAGGCCGAGATCATCTGCTCCATGGAGCCGCGGCTCAGCATGTCGGGGAGGATGACGGCGAAGGGCTCGTCGCCCACGAGTTCCCGGGCGCACCAGACCGCGTGACCGAGGCCCAGCGGCTCCTGCTGGCGGGTAAAGCTCGTCTGCCCGGCCTTGGGCTGGTCCTTCGCCAGGGCTTCCAGTTCCTTGGTCTTGCCGCGGCTTTCGAGGGTGCTGTTCAGCTCGTAGGCGATGTCGAAATGATCTTCGATCACCGCCTTGTTGCGGCCTGTGACGAAAATGAAATGCTCGATGCCGGCGGCGCGTGCCTCGTCCACCACATGCTGCACGACGGGGCGATCCACGACGCAGAGCATTTCCTTGGGCACGGCCTTGGTGGCCGGCAGGAAACGGGTGCCGAGACCGGCGACGGGCAGAACGGCTTTACGGATTCGCTTCATGGAAAGAGCCATAGTGGAGACAGATGACAGTTTAACGGAGAGGATGGGAGAGCGGAACTGTCAAGGTCCGACTCCATCCCTAACGCCGGAATGCGGGTCTTGTTGCATTCCGGCGGCCCTCCTTCTGGGAGGGTGGACCTGAATTGCAGGTGAAGCGTTTTGGTTAAGCTGTTACAAGAGGCGCCTTCATGGAGGATAGGTGATGGCGGTTTTGGTGACCGGCGGAGCCGGTTATATCGGCAGTCACATGGTTCTCGAACTCGCCGATGCGGGTGAGAAAGTCGTCATTCTGGATGATTTGTCGACAGGATATCGCTGGTCGGTCCCTCCGGAAGCGATCCTTGCCGTCGGCGATGTCGGCGATCAGGAACTGGTCTCACGCCTGATCGACGAGCACGAGATCGACAGCATCCTGCATTTCGCCGCCAAGATCATCGTGCCGGAATCGGTGGCCGATCCGCTCGCCTATTACCTCAACAACGTCGCCAAATCCCGGACCCTGATCGAAACCGCCGTCAGGAAGGGGGTAAAGAATTTCATCTTTTCCTCCACGGCCACGGTCTACGGCAATACAGATATCAGCCCGCTGGCGGAGGAACTGCCGGTCGCGCCGATTAATCCCTATGGCCGCACCAAGGTGACGACCGAGTGGATGCTGGAGGATGTGCACTGGGCCCACGGCCTGCGCTATGCGGTTCTGCGTTACTTCAACGTCGCGGGGGCTGATCCGAAAGGGCGCTCCGGTCAGTCCACTCCGCAAGCGACCCATCTCCTCAAGGTCGCCGCCCAGGCGGCCCTGGGCCAGCGCCCCTATCTCGAAGTCTTCGGCACCGATTACGATACGCCGGACGGTACCTGCGTGCGCGATTATGTGCAGGTCAACGATGTCGCCCGTGCCCATCTCGTTGCCCTGGAGCATCTGCGCAACGGGGGCGATTGCGCGGTCATGAATTGCGGCTACGGCCACGGAGCTTCCGTTCTCGAGGTGATCGAGGTGGTGAAAAAGGTCTCGGGCGTCGATTTCCAGGTCCGCCTCAGCCCTCGCCGGGGCGGCGATCCGGCGCGGCTCGTGGCCAAGGTCGACAGGATCCGCAACCTCGGCTGGCAGCCGCGATATGACAATCTGGAGGAAATCGTCGCTCAGGCTCTGCGCTGGGAGAAGATCCTGGCGGAGCGGAAAGCCGCATAGGCGGCCCCTATCAACCGGTTGTTAACTTTCCTAATGTCGCATGGCAGGATCGAGAGCCTGTCCTGACCGTGAGCGACCCTTTATGCAGCAGCCGATACGACTGGCGCGCCGTCTTCTCTGCGGCGCTCTCATCCTTGGTCTGAGTGTCTCCATCGGCCATGAGACCATCATTGGATCCATCATCCCGCCCGCTCAGGCGCAGTCGCAGGCCGGATTCCAGGGCTTCATCGAGAGCCTGTGGCCCCAGGCCAGGGCGCGGGGTGTCTCGCGGGCAACCTTCAACGAGGCTTTCCGTGGGGTCGAGCCCGATCCCAAGATCGTCGCCCTGACCAGGAAGCAGTCGGAATTCGTCCGCCCGATCTGGGATTACATCGAAGGATCCGTCTCGGCGCAGCGTCTCCAGCGCGGCCAGCAGGTGGCCGCCGAATGGTCCAAGACCCTCGACATGGTCGAGCGTACCTACGGGGTTCCGCGCTCCGTCGTGCTCGGCGTCTGGGGCATGGAGACGAATTTCGGCAGCTTCACCGGCTCGATTTACGTGGTCCGCGCGCTCGCGACACTGGCCTATACGCGCTACCGCGGCGATTTCTTCAAGGAGGAGCTGCTTACGGCCCTTCAGATCCTGGAAAACGATCATATCGACCGAACGAAAATGCTCGGCTCCTGGGCCGGCGCCATGGGGCAGACGCAGTTCATGCCCTCGAGCTTCATGAAATATGCCGTCGACGGCAACCGGGACGGCATTCGCGACATCTGGACTTCCGTGCCGGATGCGCTGGCCTCCACCGCCAATTACCTGCGCCGGCAGGGCTGGGAGCCGGGGCTTCCCTGGGGCTTCGAGGTAAAGCTGCCCAAGGGATTCGATTTCCGGAATCTGCGGCAGGGTTTCGCAAGCTGGACGGCGCTGGGCCTGCGCCGTGCGGACGGCAAGCCCATGCCGCGATCGGGCGAGGCTACCCTGTTCCTGCCGGGCGGCGCGAGCGGACCGAGCTTCCTGGTCACGGATAATTACGACGTCATCAAGTCCTATAATTCCTCGGATGCCTATGCGATGGGCGTCGCCTATCTCGGCGACCGGGTGATAGGCGGCATGCCGATTCAGGGCACATGGCCCAAGGATCGGCCTATGCTCGATAAGGATCAGCGCGAGGAATTGCAGAAGCATCTCGCAGGGCTGGGCTTCTACGAAGGCGAGACGGACGGTAAGCTCGGCTCCAAGACCCGGGAAGCGGTCAGGAACTTCCAGCTCAAACGCGGCTTGATTCCGGACGGCTATGCCGATGTGGCCGTCTTACGCGAATTGCGCGCAGCCCGCTGACGGAGACCCGGCATAGCACTATAAAGGTTGGGTCCGTAACGGAATGGAACCGCCGATGCGTCTGGTGCCTATGCTTCGTCTGCTGCTGATAACTCTGCCGCTCCTTGCGGCCGGTGGCTTTCACGCGTCGGCACAACCCGGATATCCGCAATATTCGCCTTACGGCTACCCGCAGGAGCCGCCGCCTGGGCGAAGGGATATGCGAGCTTATCCTCCGGGCTATTATCCTGGAAAGCTTGTCCAGCCCGCGCCTCAGCCGGGCTTCAGCCTCCGGCGACTCTTCGGCGTGCCGGACGAGCCGCCGCCCGTCTACAAACCAGTCGTCCGGCCGCGCCGGCCGGCCCCCGCGCCCGTTCCCGTCGTGCATCAGGAGCGGCCCAAGCCCAATGCCACGACGCAGGTCGTGGTGTTCGGCGATGCGCTCGCCGGTTACGCGGAAGAAGGGATCGCGGGCCTCTATTCTGATTCCGAGGATGTTGCCGTCGTCCGCAAGACCCGGGATGAGGGCGGGCTCATGCGGTCCGATCCGGACGAATGGCCGAAATTCATCAAGGAGGTTCTCGACGGCGGTCAGAAGATCACCCTTGCCGTGGTGATGATCGGCGCCAAGGACCGGGTGCCCCTCAAGGACCAGAGCGGCGAACATGACCCCCTCTCCAA
The DNA here is from genome assembly GCF_052114965.1 of Microvirga sp. 2TAF3. NCBI lineage: Bacteria > Pseudomonadati > Pseudomonadota > Alphaproteobacteria > Hyphomicrobiales > Methylobacteriaceae > Microvirga > Microvirga sp. 2TAF3. Next base: position 76,734 of record NZ_JBFRFT010000018.1, read on the forward strand.
CGAGTGGCGTGAGGCCTATCGCCAGCGGATCGACGCTCTCTTGCGCATCTTCAAGGATCGTGGAATTCCCGTGGTCTGGATCGGCCTGCCGCCGATGAAGAACGATGCGGTGTCCGAAGACTTGCTCGCCATGAACGAGATCTATCGGGAGAGCGTCGAGCGGAACGGCGGAACCTATGTGGATATCTGGCCCGGCTTCGTGGACGAGGACAACCGCTATACGGCGACCGGTCCCGATGTGGATGGCCAGCCGGCCAAGCTCCGGGCCAATGACGGGGTGCTTTTCACCAAGGCGGGTGCCCGCAAGGTCGCCCATTTCGCCGATGCCGAGATCAAGCGGATCATCGCCAATGGACAGGGTGGGGTAGCAAACGCGGCTCCGCCCCATCCCATCGAGGGTTCCCCGAATGCTACGCCGGCCTCCTCATCCATCGAAGCCTTCCTGCCGGCGCCGCCGGAGGCGGCGGCCCCGGTTTCTCTTCCTTCGAAACCGCTGATCGGGCCGGTTCTGCCCTTGAGCCGGCCGGAGGTGACGCCGGGCGGGACACTCATCTCCACCAAGCCGAAGCTGACCGGCGACCAAGTCTATCCGGTGCAGCGCGCCCTGCGAAACGGTATCGCGCCGAACTCGCGGCCAGGGCGGGCGGACGATTTCCGCTGGCCACCTTCTTAGAGCCCGATCCGGGAGCGCCATCCGGCCATCAGCGCGGAAGGTCGCTCGATCCCGTAAGATACTCGTCGATGGCGCATGCCGCCTGCCGGCCCTCGCGGATCGCCCACACAACGAGGGACTGGCCGCGACGCATGTCGCCTGCCGCGAAGACCTTGTCGCTCGAGGTCCGGTAGTCCCGGTCGCTGGCAACCACGTTGCCGCGCCGGTCGAGTTCGACGCCGGATTGTTCGAGCAAGCCTTCCTTCACCGTGCCGGCAAAGCCGATGGCGAGGAAGACGAGATCGGCCTTGAGCATGAACTCCGAGCCCGGAATGGGCTGGCGCTTCTCGTCGACGCGGGCGCATTGCACGCCGACGACCTTGCCCTTCTTGCCTTCGATTCCCAGGGTCGCGGCCTGGAACTCACGCTCCGCGCCTTCCGCCTGGCTGGAGGAGGTGCGCATTTTCGTGGGCCAATAGGGCCATACGGTCAGCTTGTCCTCACGTTCGGGCGGCTTCGGCCGGATGTCGAGCTGCGTCACGGACAGGGCGCCCTGGCGGAAGGCGGTGCCGACGCAGTCGGACGCCGTGTCGCCGCCGCCGATCACCACCACATGCTTGCCGTTGGCGAGGATCGGCTCGTCGGTCACGTCCTCGCTGTTCACGCGCTTGTTCGACTGGGTCAGGTAGGGCATGGCGTAATGCACGCCCGCCAGATCCTGTCCCGGCAATTGCGGATTGCGGGGGTCTTCCGCGCCGCCTGCGAACAGCACGGCCTCGAATTCGTTGTGGAGCGACGCGAAGGTCTTGTTCACGCCGACATTGACGCCGCAATGGAAAACCACGCCTTCGGCCTCCATCTGCTTCACGCGGCGGTCGATGTGGTACTTCTCCATCTTGAAATCGGGAATGCCGTAGCGCAGCAAACCGCCGGGCTTCGCCTCGCGCTCGAACACATGCACCTCGTGGCCCGCGCGGGCGAGCTGCTGCGCGGCGGCAAGACCCGCCGGTCCCGATCCGATGATGGCGACGCGCTTGCCGGTGGAAACATCCGCCGGTTCCGGCTTGATCCAGCCCATCTCCCAGGCCTTGTCGGCGATGGCCTGCTCGATGGTCTTGATGGCGACCGGCTGGTTTTCGAGATTGAGCGTGCATGCCTCCTCGCACGGAGCGGGGCAGATGCGGCCCGTGAATTCGGGGAAGTTGTTGGTGGAATGCAGGTTGCGCGCCGCCTCTTCCCAATCGCCCTGCCAGACCAGATCGTTCCAGTCCGGAATCTGATTGTGCACCGGGCAGCCCGTCGGCCCGTGGCAGAACGGAATGCCGCAATCCATGCAGCGCGCGGCCTGCTTCTTCAGATCGCTGTCGTCGAGCGGCAGCGTGAACTCGCGGAAGTGACGGACGCGCTCGCCGGCGAGCTGATATTTCTGCTCCTGCCGGTCGTATTCGAGAAAGCCTGTGACCTTGCCCATTGGAATTGCCCCCTAGTCCTATTCCGCCGCCTGCAAGGTGCGCAGCCGATCCATTTCCTGAAGTGCCTTGCGATATTCGACCGGCATCACCTTCACGAACTTGGTGCGGTAGGTCGCCCAATCGTCGAGGATCTCCTTGGCGCGTGCCGAGCCCGTATAGGTATGGTGATTGGAGATGAGCTGCATCAGCCGCTCTTCGTCCGAGCCCGACATGTTGGCCAGGATGTCGATGCGCCCCTTGGTCTCCAGATCGCCGCCGTGATGCAGAACGCGCCGCATCAGGTCTTCTTCTTCCTCGACGGGCTCGAGATCGACCATGGAAAGGTTGCAGCGCTTGGCGAAGCTGCCGTCCTCGTCGAGCACATAGGCGATGCCGCCCGACATGCCCGCCGCAAAGTTGCGTCCGGTCTGGCCGAGCACCACGACGAGGCCGCCTGTCATGTATTCGCAGCCGTGATCGCCCGTGCCTTCCACCACCGCGATGGCGCCGGAATTGCGCACGGCGAAACGTTCGCCTGCGACGCCGCGGAAGTAAGCCTCGCCCGCGATCGCGCCGTACATCACCGTGTTGCCGACGATGATCGAGCGCTCAGGCCTTGCCTTCGATTCCGGCGACGGCTTGATGATGAGCTTGCCGCCGGACAGGCCCTTGCCGACATAGTCGTTGGCTTCGCCTTCGAGAATGAGGGTCACGCCCGCGGCCAGCCATGCGCCGAAACTCTGACCGGCGGTGCCCTTCAGCTTCACCGTGATGGTGTCGTCGGGCAGGCCTTCATGGCCGTAGCGCTTGGCAACCTCGCCGGAGAGCATCGCGCCGACCGTACGGTCGGCGCTGCGCACCTTCGCGTCGATGGTGATTGCTTCGCCCTGTTCCAGCGCGGCATCCGCCTTCGCGATGAAGTCGCGGTCGAGCACATTGGCAATCGGGTGAAGCTGCCGTTCCACGTGACGGATCGCGGCGTCCGGACCGGCATTCGGCTTGTGGAAGAGCTTCGTGAAGTCGAGGCCCTTCGCCTTCCAGTGTTCGATGGCGTCCTTCTTGTCGAGCAGATCGGAGAGGCCGATCATTTCATCGAGAGTACGGAAACCCATCTCGGCCATCAGCTCCCGCACTTCCTCGGCGACGAAGAAGAAGTAGTTGATGACGTGCTCCGGCAGGCCCTTGAAGCGCTTGCGCAGCACGGGATCCTGTGTCGCGACGCCCACGGGGCAGGTGTTGAGATGGCATTTGCGCATCATGATGCAGCCGGCAGCGATCAGCGGCGCGGTCGAGAAACCATATTCGTCGGCGCCGAGAAGCGCCGCGATCACCACGTCGCGCCCGGTGCGCAATCCGCCATCGGCCTGGATCGCGACGCGGCCGCGCAGGCGGTTCAGCACCAGGGTCTGCTGCGTCTCGGCGAGGCCCAGCTCCCACGGCGAGCCCGCATGCTTCAGGGAGGTCAGCGGAGATGCGCCCGTGCCACCCTCGAAGCCCGAAATCGTAATGTGATCGGCGCGCGCCTTGGCGACGCCCGCCGCGACCGTGCCGACGCCGACCTCCGAGACGAGCTTCACGGAGACGTCCGCCGCGGGATTCACGTTCTTCAGGTCGAAGATGAGCTGCGCCAGATCCTCGATGGAATAGATGTCGTGATGCGGCGGCGGAGAGATGAGGCCGACGCCGGGCGTCGAGTGCCGAACGCGGGCGATCTTGGCATCGACCTTGTGTCCGGGAAGCTGACCGCCTTCGCCGGGCTTCGCGCCCTGCGCGACCTTGATCTGCATCATATCCGCATTGACGAGATATTCCGTCGTCACGCCGAAGCGGCCGGAGGCCACCTGCTTGATCGCCGAACGCTTGGAGCGGCCGTCGGGGAGGGGCTTGAAACGATCCGGCTCCTCGCCGCCTTCGCCGGTATTCGACTTTCCGCCGATGGTGTTCATGGCGAGCGCCAGCGTCTCATGCGCCTCGCGCGAGATCGAGCCGAAGGACATGGCGCCGGTGGAGAAGCGCTTCACGATCTCCTGCGCAGGTTCGACCTCGTCAAGCGGTACAGGCGCACGTCCGGCCTCATTCGCGAGCTTGATGCGGAAGAGGCCGCGGATCGTCTTGAGGTGGTTGTCCTGCTCGTTCACCAGCCGCGCGAACTCGCGGTAGTGATCTTGCGCGTTGAGGCGAACGGCATGCTGGAGCGTCGCCACCGTGTCCGGATTCCAGGCATGTTCCTCGCCGCGCAGGCGATAGGCGTATTCGCCGCCCACATCGAGCATGTTGCGATAGATCGGCGCGTCGCCGAAGGCATCGCGGTGGCGCTGCACGGTTTCCACCGCGACCTCGTCCATGCCGATGCCTTCGATCATCGTCGCCGTGCCGAAGAAATCCCGGTTCACGAAATCCGATCTCAGGCCGACCGCGTCGAAGATCTGCGCGCCGCAATAGGATTGGTACGTGGAGATGCCCATCTTGGACATCACCTTGAGAAGGCCTTTGTCGATGGCCTTGATGTAGCGATAGACGATCTCGTCCGCGTCCACTTCCGGTGGCATCTCGTCCTTCATGGCGAGAAGCGTTTCGAAAGCGAGATAGGGGTTGATTGCCTCGGCACCATAGCCGGCAAGGCAGGCGAAATGGTGCACTTCGCGAGGCTCGCCAGATTCCACCACGAGTCCGACCGAGGTGCGAAGCCCCTTGCGGATGAGGTAGTTGTGCACCGCTGCGGTGGCGAGCAGGGCGGGGATCGGAATGCGGTCAGGTCCGACCATGCGGTCGGAAAGGATGATGATGTTGTAGCCGCCATGCACCGCTGCCTCCGCGCGGTCGCAGAGCCGGTCGAGCGCGCCGTCGAGGGCGGATGCGCCCAGTTCGGCGGGATAGGTGATGTCGAGCGTCTTCGTATCGAAGCGGTCCTCGAAATGACCGATGCAGCGGATCTTCTCCAAATCCTGGTTGGTGAGGATCGGCTGACGCACTTCCAGGCGCTTGCGGCGCGAGGTGCCCTCGAGATCGAGGATGTTCGGACGCGGGCCGATGAACGACACGAGGCTCATCACGAGCTCCTCGCGGATCGGGTCGATCGGCGGGTTCGTCACCTGGGCGAAGTTCTGCTTGAAGTACGTATAAAGCAGCTTCGGCTTGTCGGAGAGCGCGGAGATCGGCGTATCCGATCCCATCGAGCCCACGGCCTCCTGGCCGGTCACGGCCATGGGCTGCATGAGAAGCTTCAGGTCTTCCTGCGTGTAGCCGAAGGCCTGCTGGCGATCGAGCAGCGACACATCGGTGCGCGATTCGCGCGCCTGCACGGGCTTAAGATCTTCCAGCACGATCTGCGCGCGCTTCAGCCAGTCCTTGTAGGGGTGCGCCTGCGAGAGCTGGTGCTTGATCTCGTCGTCGGAGACGATGCGACCCTGTTCCAGGTCGATGAGCAGCATCTTGCCCGGCTGCAGGCGCCACTTCTCGACGATCTTTTCTTCCGGGATCGGCAGCACGCCCATCTCGGAGGCGAGCACCACGAGCCCGTCATCGGTGACGAGATAGCGCGCGGGGCGAAGCCCGTTGCGGTCGAGCGTCGCGCCGATCTGCTTGCCGTCGGTGAAGCACACGGCGGCGGGGCCGTCCCACGGCTCCATGAGGGCTGCGTGATATTCGTAGAAAGCGCGCCGGTCCTCGTCCATGAGCGGATTGCCCGCCCAGGCCTCGGGGATCAACATCATCATGGCATGCGCCAGCGAATAACCGCCGCGCACCAGGAATTCGAGGGCGTTGTCGAAACAGGCCGTGTCGGACTGGCCCTCGTAGGAGATCGGCCAGATCTTCGAGATATCGTTGGCGAAGAGATCGGAATCGACCGAGGCCTGTCGCGCCGCCATCCAGTTCACGTTGCCGCGCAGCGTGTTGATCTCGCCGTTATGGGCGACCATGCGATAGGGATGCGCGAGCTGCCAGGTCGGGAAGGTGTTGGTGGCGAAGCGCTGATGCACGAGCGCGATGGCGCTCTCGAAACGCGGATCCTGCAGGTCGAGGTAATATTTCCCGAGCTGCGTCACCAGCACCATGCCCTTGTAGACGATGGTGCGCGACGACAGCGAGACCGGATAATAGCCCGCGGTGCGCGGGTCCTTCATGTCGTAGACGGCGTTGGAGATGACCTTGCGGGCAAGGAACAGGCGGCGCTCGAACGTCTCCTGATCGTCCATCCCCTTGCCCTTGCCGATGAAGATCTGCCGGTGCAGGGGCTCGGAGGCCTTCACGCTGTCGCCGAGATCGCTCGCATCGACCGGCACGTCGCGCCAGCCGAGAACCTGCAAGCCCTCATCCGCGATCGCCTTGGCGACGATCTCCTCCACGAGCTTGAAACCCTCCGGGTCGCGCGGCATGAACAGATGGCCGACGCCATATTCGCCGGCATCCGGCAGCCAGATGCCGAGCTTGGCGCATTCCGCTGAAAAGAACCTGTGCGGGACCTGCACCAGAATGCCGCAGCCGTCGCCGCTCTTGGGGTCCGCGCCCACCGCACCGCGATGGTCCATGTTCTCGAGGATGGCGAGGCCCTGCTCGACGATCGAATGGAACTTGCGGTTCTTCATGTCGGCGATGAAGCCGACGCCGCAGGAATCCTTTTCGTTTGCAGGATCGTAGAGACCCTGCGGGGCGGGGAGGGCAGGATCGCGCGTCACCGGGGCCTTATCCGTCGTGGCGGCCGTGCGGCTAAAGGCTTCGGTCGTCAGGCTCTTCTTCGGCACGTCGCTCATTCCAGATCCTCGTATCCGCGCGAACACGTCATTGGAGCATGTCTTTGGCGAAGTCGGGGCCGGTTCGCCGGTAAGGCATGCAAAATCAACAATTTAGAGTTCGATCATGTTTCAACGGGACATGACCGGCTCTCAGGTTCTTCGGGGCGGTTTTCGGGTCCGCCGGATGTGCGAATGATCCGGTGCCCGCCGCTTCTTGCGTTTCTTGGAGGGTTGGGTCCTGGAAGTCGGGAGCCCGCTCCTCGCGGGCTGCCTTGGGCTTGCGTTCAGCCCAGAGTCGCCCGTTCCGCCCACGTTTTGCAGGCGGCTTTGTTGGTATCTCGTTTCGTTCGCGTCAGGCGAAGCATCAAGAAAATCCCAGGGACGAAAGAGCGCAGGCGCTCCAGATGGGACAGTATCGCTGTCCTATTGCGGGGCAAGGTGCCAGAGTTCAGCAGGACACACAAGAGGTTTTGGAAAACTTTTAGACAAAAATTTCAAGCCGGGCCTTCGGAATGTAACAAAGGCATGGTTTGTGCCGCGAGAATGAAAGTCTGCGCCGATGGGTCAATGTTCTTGACATGACTGGCCCAGTCGGGAGGCTGCACGGCGCAAGGAGATGATTCATGAACTTCGCGAGCGACAATATCGTGGGCGCTAGCGCCCCCGTGATGGAGGCTCTCATGCGGGCCAATGCTGGCACGATGCTGGCCTATGGCAACGACGAGATTACGAAACGGATCAAGGCCCGCTTCGCGGAGATCTTCGAGCATGAGGTCTCCGTCTTCCTGGTGACGACCGGGACGGCAGCCAATGCACTCGCCCTCTCCTCTGCCGTACCGCCCTGGGGATTATGCGTGTGCCATCGGGAGGCGCATGTCATCGACGATGAATGCGGCGCGCCGGAATTTTTCATGCATGGGGCGAAGCTGATAGGGTTGCCGGGGGTCGGCGCCAAGCTCACGGCCGAGACGGTCCGATCCTACCTCGAAGGGTTGCCGAAGGCGGTCAAGCAGATGCCGCCGAAGGCCCTGTCGATTTCGCAGGTCACGGAATGCGGCATGGTCTACGGCCTCGACGAGATCGCTACCTTGAGCGCGGTCTGCCGGGAGCATGGCCTGACCCTTCACATGGACGGCGCCCGCTTCGTGAATGCGCTCGTTTCCCTGGGCTGCACACCGGCCGAGATGACCTGGAAACAGGGGGTCGATATCCTCTCCTTCGGCGCGACCAAGAACGGCTGCCTGATGGCCGAGGCGATCGTGGTGTTCAGGCCGGATCTCGCGGAGGCGCTCGACTACCGGGCCAAGCGCGCCGGTCAGGTCATCTCCAAGGGGCGTCTCATCGCGGCGCAGCTGGAAGGCTATTTCGCCGACGACCACTGGTATGCCAATGCCCGCCACGCCAACCGGATGGCGACACTTCTTTCCGAAGGGCTGACGCAGCTTCCGGGCGTGCGCCTGGCCTGGCCGACTGAGGCCAACGAGGTCTTCCCCATTGTCCCCAAGACGCTCGACCGGGCTCTCAAGGCGGCCGGGGCGAGTTACCTGACCTGGACGGAAGCGAGCCTGCCGGAAAACGAAAAGATCGGTGCGGACGAGGTTATCATCCGACTCGTCCTGTCCTTCGCGACGCAGGAAGAAGAGGTCAGCAAACTCCTCGATGTGGCTCGCGCGGCTCTGTCCCGGCAGGCGGCGGAATAGGCTTGCCCTAACCCTGCCGCATTCTCTGACGATCACTCCCTTCGAGACCGTCGAATAAGGGGGGTCCTCCAACCCCAGCGGGCCTCAGAGACCAGGTCTAATAATAAGAAAATTGCGCCCCGGACAAACCGGGGCGCTTTTTTTGACATCGGGGAGGTGCGTTACGCAGCCTTCTTGGCCTCGATCGTCGGGGACGCGCCATTGGTCGCGATCGGGATAAGCTTCGACTTCTTGGCCTCCGGAATCTCGCGCACGAGGTCCACGTGGAGCAGGCCGTTCTCAAGGACCGCACCGGTCACCTGGACGCCGTCCGCCAGCTGGAAGCGCCGCTCGAAGGTGCGCGCCGCAATGCCCTGATAGAGGACATCGGTCTTGCGCTCTTCCGAGGCTTTCTTCTCACCGCGGACGGAGAGGGCGTTTTCCTTCACCTCGATCGCGAGATCCCGGTCGGTGAAGCCCGCCACCGCCACCGAGATGCGATAGGCGTTCTCGCCGGTGCGCTCGATGTTGTAGGGCGGGTAGGTGGGGGCCGCGTCAACGCCGACGAACTGGTCGAGCATCGAGAAAAGACGGTCGAAACCGACCGTGTTGCGGTAGAGGGGGGCAAGATCAAACTGTCGCATGGCATATTCTCCTCTTGAAGCAACATGCAAAATCGATCCACCTCGAGGGGCTGGATCTTCGGGATGTGACGCCATCATTGGCCGCCACAATTGTGATGTGGGAATAGGTATTTTTACTGTCAAGGGCCGCTGGCAGGCCGGTGCTTCAGACGAAAATGCTCTATAAAGGGGCAGATCCTCGATGTTTGAGAACCCACCCGTCGTGCAGCTCGTCGCCAGTCCCAACAATCCCATTCCCTCCGAGCCGACCCTCGTCGGCGTGAGGACCGAGGATGGCCTCATCCTCCGCGCCGCCACTTGGATGCCGGAAACCCCGGAGCCCAAAGGGACCGTCTGCATCCTGCAGGGCAGGGCGGAGTTCATCGAAAAATATTTCGAAGTGGTGGGCGAGCTGCTCGCGCGCGGCTTCGCCGTCGTAGCCTTCGACTGGCGCGGGCAGGGCCTCTCCGGCCGTCAGGTGAAGAATGCCCGCAAGGGTCATATCAGGCGCTTCGCCGATTTCCGGCATGACCTGGAGGCGGTCCGCGATCAGGTCCTCGTCCCTCATATGCCGCAGCCGCATTTCGCCCTGGCCCATTCCATGGGCGGAGCTATCGCCCTCAGCGCGGCCTATGAGAGCTGGCTGCCCTTCCGCCGGCTGGTGACGACGACGCCGATGATCGCGCTCAGCATGATCAAGCCGCTGCGGACGGTTGCGATCCTCGCCCGTGTCTTGAGATGGCTGGGCTTCGGCAAGGCCTTCGTGCCCGGCGGCGGGGAGACTTCGATCTCGACCAAGCCCTTCAAGGGCAATCGGCTGACGAGCGATCCCGTGCGCTACGCCCGCAATGCGGAGGCGGCCAGCGCCATCGGCGCCGGCGCGATCGGAGCGCCGACGGTGGCGTGGCTCGACGCCGCCTTCCGCTTCATGAAGCGCTTCACCGATCCCCGCTATGCCCTGAAGATCCGGCTGCCGACCCTGATCATCGCTGCGGGGGCGGATCCCGTCTGCGCCACGCCGGCGACCGAACGCTTCGCCGCCCGCCTCAAGGCTGGGCACGCTATCGTCATTCCCGGCGCCCGGCACGAGATCATGATGGAGCGGGACGATATCCGCGAGCAGTTCTGGGCGGCGTTCGACGCCTTCATTCCCGGAAGCCCGGATTACGCTGTCGGACAGGCCCCATCGGAGCCTCTGTCCGAGCTACCTGCTGAGGAGCTCGACGGCGGCCGCATGGACGCGACGGTCGCCGGCCGCGACGATGCGGCCGCCCTGAGCGGCTGAGCCGCCGTCCCAGGCGGTCACGATGCCGCCTGCTCCCTCGATGATCGGGATCAGGGCGGCGATATCGTAGGGCTTGAGGCCGGATTCGACGACAAGGTCGATATGGCCGGCTGCCAGCATGCAATAGGCGTAGCAGTCACACCCATAACGGGCGAGGCGGGCGACGCTTTCCACCCGGTCATAGGCCCGCAATTCCTCTCCGGCGAAGAGTTTCGGGCTGGTGGTGGACATAATCGCATCCTTGAGGGAGGCGCAGCGACGCGTCATGAGCTTGCGCTCGCCGCCCGGGCCGCGATAGCTCGAGCGGCCGCAATCGCCGAAGAAACGCTCGCCCGTGAAGGGCTGATGCATCATGCCGAAGGCGGGCTTTCCGTGACGGGTCAGGCCGATCAGCGTGCCCCAGGTGGGAAGGCCCGCAATGAAGGCCCGCGTGCCGTCGATGGGGTCCAGAACCCACACATATTCCGCATCCTCCCGCTCCGCGCCGAACTCCTCGCCGATGATGCCGTGGGTCGGAAAGGTGCGCTTGATGAGCTGGCGCATGGTAGCCTCGCTCGCCCGGTCCGCTTCCGTCACCGGATCGAAGGCGCCGCCGCGGGATTTGTCCTCTGCGGCGATGGAAGTACGGAAGAAGGGCAGGATCGCCTGGCCCGACACGGTGGCGAGCTCATTGACGAAATGCGTGAAATCGATGAGCCCCATAATGCTCGACATCCTCTGCCCGCAATTATCCGGCCTTGCCGCCGACGGGCTTGGCGGGCCGTTTCCTTTCCGCTTTTATCAACCGCTCATCCCGCGGCAAGAGACCGGCTACATCTCATCGGGCATAAAGATTGAATTCCGTAACCCACGGCGGTTGCGGCCTGCAGGGACAAGGATGATGACGCCTCCGGACAGAGGTGTCTGGCCTTCCTGTCATGCCGGACCGCCGATTTTTCATCCCGGCAGGCTTGCATCGAATGCATAGCTAAGCGCGATTTTGCTCTTGCGTATTGTGCAATGCACTTTATATTGTGCAGTGCGATATGGCGATGGCGTCGTCATATCGTAGCCCTTCTTGGGCGTTTCCTCCCTAAACTTCGGGCCGCTGGCAACAGCGGCCTTTTTTCTTGCCTGTTTCCTTGCTTGTTTCCTTGCTTGTTTCCTGGCGTTATTCCGCCGCGATCTGACGAGGCGCCTGCTCGCCGGCCAAATCCTCGATCACCTGAGCGAAAGCGTGAGCGATATCCGCGGCCAGGATGCCGAAGGACGGCTTCTTCTGCAGATTCCGCTCATCCATGTAGATCGCCCGGTTGATCTCTACCTGCAGCGCATGCCGATTGAGGGCAGGCTCGCCGTAATGCTCGGTGATGAAGCCGCCCGCATAGGGTTTGTTGCGAACCACCGTGTAGCCGCGCCCCCGCAGGGCGGCCTCGACCAGATCGATCAGGAGCGGGGCGCAGCTGGTGCCGTAGCGGTCCCCCAGCACGATATCCGCCTTGGCGCCATCCTCGCGGCTTACGCTGCTGGAGGGCATGGAGTGGCAGTCGATGAGAATCGATTGGCCGAAGGTCTGGGCCGTGCGGCGCACAAGCTGGCGCAGCATGCGGTGGTAGGGCTTATAGAGCCACTCGATGCGCTGCAGGGCCTCGTCGACCGGCAGGCGGCTTCCATAGATCTCCTGACCGTCGGCGACGATGCGCGGGATCGTGCCCAGGCCACCGGCCACCCGCATGGAGCGGGTATTGGCGAAGGGCGGCAGGCGGCCGTCGAACATGCGCGAATCGAGCTCGTAGGGCTCCCGGTTCAGGTCGAGAAAGGCTCGCGGGAAGCGGGCGGCCATGAGCGGCGCGCCGAGATCGACCGCCGAGGCGAACAATTCGTCGACGAAAGCATCCTCGGACCGGCGCAGCGCCAGGGCATCGAGCCGGGATTGTGCGAGGAAGGAAGCCGGATAGACGGCTCCGGCATGGGGAACGTTGAAAATGAAGGGCACCGCCTGCCCGGCGGGCTCGACGATGACAAAGGGGGGCTCGAACTCGTCGGTAATGATGGGCCGCATCCGGGTCGTTTTAGGCTGGAGATGAGAAAAGCGAAGTGTCGGGGAGTAGTGTAAGGCGGCGCTTCATTCTGTCCACGGCAATATCGGTTACGAACTGCGTCGTTCTTTCACGGCTTATTTACCGCGAGGGTTCATCAAGGCGAGAGACATTCGCGACGATACGGGGTTGCGGCGATGAAGATCATCCTTGCCGAAGACGACAATGACATGCGGCGCTTCCTGGTGAAGGCGCTAGAGAACGCCGGCTACGACGTGGCCTCGTTCGACAATGGCCTCTCGGCCTATAATCGGCTCCGCGAGGAGCCCTTCGAGCTTCTCCTGACCGATATCGTCATGCCGGAAATGGACGGAATCGAGCTGGCCCGCCGGGCGACCGAGCTCGATCCGGACATCAAGGTCATGTTCATCACCGGTTTTGCGGCCGTCGCGCTCAATCCGGATTCCCAGGCTCCGCGGGACGCGAAGGTGCTGTCGAAGCCGTTCCACCTGCGCGATCTCGTCAATGAAGTCGATAAAATGATGGCGGCCTGAAAAAGGTCGTCATCACCGCTTGCGTCCCCGCTCGCTTGCCGGTATATCGCCCTCCACACCTGAAGCGGGACCCAAAACTTCGCCGTTTCACGGGCGCGTAGCTCAGCGGGAGAGCACTACGTTGACATCGTAGGGGTCGCTGGTTCGATCCCAGCCGCGCCCACCATTTGCTTATTGTCGGCCTTCCCGAGAGGCTGCTGCAGGAGACCGGATATGAAGATCCGTAACTCGTTGAAGTCGCTCCGCGGCCGTCACCGCGACAACCAGCTGGTTCGTCGCAAGGGCCGCGTCTACATCATCAACAAGACGCAGAAGCGCTACAAGGCTCGCCAAGGCTAAGTTCGCGCTCGCGGCGACGCCGCACGTTTTTATGAATTGACGGCGCATGCCGGGATCCTAAAATCCCGGCATGCGCTTTTTTGCGTTCCTGCTGACCGCTTCGCTGAGCATTGCCGCGCATCCCTTGAATGCGCAGGAGGCCGTGCGGCCCGGCGCCCAGCCCCCGAAAACCCGCCCCGCGCCGCGCCCGCTCACCTTGGACAGCCTCTTCGAGCGCCTGGCCAAGGCCGGAAGCGAAAGGGAGGCGGATGGCATCGCTTCGCTGATCGAGCGGCGCCTGTCGCGTTCCGGCTCCGATACGGCGGATCTGCTCCTGACCCGCGTTTCCAAGGCACTGGACGAAAAGGACCTTCCTCTCTGCGTCGAGCTCCTCGACCGTATCCTGGTGCTCGAGCCCAATTGGGCGGAAGCGTGGTACCGGCGGGCCCTGGTATTCTACATGCTTGACGATCCGGTCCGCGCCCTGGTCGATCTGCATCAGGCGGTGAAGTTGGAGCCGCGCCATTTCGGGGCTTGGACCGCGCTCGGCCATCTCTTCATGGCCTCCGATGACAAGCCGCATGCGCTCGCGGCCTATCGCAAGGTGCTGCAGATCAACCCGCAAACCTCAAGTCTCCAGACGATCGTGTCGCATCTCGGCCTCGAAATCGACGGCCAGGATCTCTGACGCGCGGTCCGGGATGAAGATCCTTCTCATCTTCCCGGTCGCTCTCGTCGTCATCTTCGCGGCGGGGGGCATCTTCACCTTTGGTTATGCGTGGTGGGTAGAGAGACACTATCCGCCGACCGGCGCTTTCATGGAGGTCGACGGCCTGCGCCTGCATTATGTCGATAAAAGTCCGGCGGACGGGCGTTCTCTCGGCACCGTGGTGCTGCTCCACGGGGCATCCTCCAATCTCACGGAGGCGATGCTGGGAATCGGTACGGCTCTGACGGGACGCTACCGGGTCGTCGCCTTCGACCGTCCCGGCCTTGGCTGGACGGAACGGGGAAACAACGCCGACATGGCCACGCCCGCCCGGCAGGCGGACATTCTCGCGCAGGCCCTGCGGAAACTCGAAGTCAGCAACGCGGTCGTCGTCGGCCATTCCTGGTCCGGCTCTCTCGCGCCGCTTTTCGCCCTCGATCATACGGATGTGGCGGGCGCTATCCTCATTCTGTCCGGAGTGACCCATCCGTGGCCGGGCGGGGGCATCGCCTGGTACGACCATGTCTCCGCGTCCTGGGCCGGATGGTTCCTGACGCGTACCCTTGCGATTCCCGTGGGCCTCATGCTGTTTCGCTCAGCCACAGAGCATACCTTTGCGCCCCAGGCCGTGCCGCCCGGCTTCGTCGAAAGAGCGCAGATCCCGCTGCTGTTCAGGCCGGGCCCGTTCCAGTCCAACGGAGAGGATATCGCGGCCCTCTATGACGCGGTGAAGCGGCAGAGCATCCGCTATCCGGAAATCCGGATCCCGGTGACGGTCATCGGCGGGGATGCCGACGAGATCGTCTGGACCGATCTGCACAGCCGGTCCTTCGCCCGTGATGTTCCCGGGACGAAGCTGATCGTGCTGCCGGGCATAGGCCATATGCCGCAATATGCCCGGCCGGACCTCGTTCTGTCCGAGATCGAGGTCCTGGCCGAGCGGATCGCGACAACGTCGAAAGCGGTCCTGCCTTAAGCCTTCGCCGCGTGCTCCTGGCTGATGAAGGCGATGCGCACCATGTTGGTGGCGCCCGGCGTGCCGAAGGGGACACCCGCCACGATGATGATGCGGTCATTGACCTCGGAGTGACCCTCGCGCACGGCGAACTTGCAGGCGCGGAACGCCATGTCGTCGATGTCGCTGGCGTCCTTGGTGCGGATCGGATGCACGCCCCAGACCAGCGCCAGGCGCCGGGCCGTGTGAATGTTGGGCGTGAGCGCCAGCACGGTCGAGTTCGGCCGCTCGCGGGCGATGCGGAAAGCAGTGGCGCCGGACGAGGTCCAGGCTGCAATGGTTTTCAGATGCAGCGTATCGGCGATCTGGTGCGCGCCGGCGGCAATCGCGTCCGATCCCGTCGCCTCGGGCGCGGCGGATTGGGTCTTGACGATGGACCAATAGCTCTGGTCCTGTTCCACTTCCTCCGCGATCCGGCTCATGGTGGCGACTGCCTCGATCGGATACTGGCCCGAGGCGCTTTCCGCCGAGAGCATCACCGCATCGGCGCCGTCATAGACGGCGGTCGCCACGTCGGAGACTTCGGCGCGGGTCGGAACCGGCGCGGTGATCATCGATTCCAGCATCTGGGTCGCGACCACGACCGGCTTGCCGAGCTTGCGCGCCGCGCGGACGATGCGCTTCTGGATGCCGGGCACCTTCTCGAGGGGCATCTCGACGCCCAGATCGCCGCGCGCGACCATGACCGCGTCCGAAATCTCCATGATCTCGTCAAGACGGGTGATGGCCTGCGGCTTCTCGAGCTTCGACATGACGAGCGCGCGGCCGCGCGCCACCTTCTTCACTTCGGCCACGTCTTCCGGACGCTGCACGAAGGAAAGGGCGATCCAGTCCACGCCCGCATCGAGGGCGGCTTCGAGATCCGAGCGGTCCTTCTCCGTCATGGCGGCGACGGGGATCACCGTATCGGGAAGGCTGACACCCTTGCGGTTCGAGATCTTGCCCGCGACCTCGACCACGGTGGTGGCGGAGCCGGGTTTCACGCTCTTTACGCGCAGGCGAAGTTTGCCGTCGTCGATCAGGATCGTATGGCCGGGCTCGAGCGACGTGAGGATTTCCGGATGGGGCAGATGCACGCGATCCGCATTGCCTGGGGTCTTGTCGTCATCGAGCGTGAAGGTCTGCCCCTTCACCAGCATGGCGCTGTCGTTCTTGAAGGTGTCGACGCGCAGCTTCGGACCCTGGAGATCGGCGAGAATGGCGATGGGGCGCTTGAACCTCGTCTCCACGGAGCGGATCATCTCGACCCGCTCCTTCAGTTTCTCCCGCGGCAGGTGGCTCATGTTGAGGCGGAACACGTCCGCGCCTGCCTGAAACAGGCTCGCCACCATCTCCGGGTTCTCGGAAGCCGGACCCAAGGTTGCTAGAATCTTCGTGCGCCGCGCGCGTCTCATTTTATTGCCCCCCCGGGCGATTCGTTTCGGTCAGCTGGATGGTCCAGCTCTTCTGTTCACCTGTATCGACTTCGAAGAAGCCGCTGCGATCGAAGCCTCTGGCGAGGCAATCTTCCGTTCCGCGAATCGTGAATTCGCGCTCCCGCGTGCACATGAAGGAGCGCCCGCTCCATTCGCCGCCGCGGTCGTAATCGATGGCGTAGACGTAATAGAAGCGGCCCGCGAGCTGGCCCTGGAGCAGGGTCTCGCAGCCGCGGGAATTCAAATTCCACCAGCCTTCCGTCACCCAGCCCTGCCCGTCGCGATAGCCCAGCGCCACGCCCACCCGGCTCGACGTCATGTTGCACATGCGCAAGTCGGCCCGCGCTGGCGACGCGGCGAGAAAGCTTCCGCCGAGGAGGACGGCTGCAAGTCCAAGGCTTCGCCGCTGCCAGCTGTGATCCGATGAGAGGAATCCGGCAATCATGGATGTTGGTTCAAGTCGGTTAGGATAACGAAAGTGCACAATGCTTCGAGAAGTATGTCGAATCGTTGTCGGCCAGAAGCGCCGCCGCATCAAGTCCCGCGGGCACAAATCATGTCAATTCAGCCTGATAGGTGGCTATCGCCCCTCCGGATGGGCAGGGTCCTGATGGCGGAGGATTAGAGCCGTTTCCACCTGCGTGGAACCAGCTCTTTCCTTTTGTCCGGACGCTTTTTCGACGGCGAACCGGCCCCACTTCGCCTGAAAATGCTCTAGCCGGCCCGCGTCTGCGGCTTGGGCCGCGCGGCCCAGATGCCGATCAGGATCAGCGCGCCGCCCAGGGTCTGGATCAGCGTCAGCGCCTCGCCCAGAATCGCCCAGCCGAACAAGGCAGCCGCAACGGCTTCGAGAAAGATCACCAGGGACGAGAAGACTGGCGGCAGCTTGCCCAGGGCGACCGCGAGAAGCCCCTGGCCGCCGGCCTGGCTGATGAAGGCCATGGCGGTCAGGGCCGCGATTCCCTGCCAGGTCTGCGGCATGATCCGCGTATCGAGGAGAAGGGCGATGACGAGAAGGGCGGCCGACGTGACGACGCCGCCCTCGAACGTCACCCGGGCCGCCCCGGCCAAGGTCCGCGCCCGGCCTATCGCCAGGAAATAGAGGCCGAAGAAGAAGGCAGTGGCGACGCCGAAGAGATCGCCGCGGATCCGGGTCGGATCGACATGCAGGCTTTGCCCGATCAGGGCGGCCCCGCCGAGGAGGCAGAACAGAAGGCCTATGATGGTGCCGGTGGAAACCCGCTGCTTCAGCACCAGCCAAACGATCAGGATGACGAAGAGGGGTGCCGTCGTGGCGAAGAAGGTGGCGTTGGCGACCGTGGTGTTGAGAATCGACAGGTGCCAGAAAAACAGATCGCCCGTGAAGGCGAGTCCCGCCAGGATCGTGGGCTTCGTGAACGAGGCGCGAGGCGCGCTCGCGGGCGCCTTGGCTTCCTCGATCCGCATCCAGGCATAGAGGATCGGCAGGGAGAGGGCGACGCGCCAGAAGGCGCTGGCGAAGGGGCCCACATCGGCAGCGGCGAAACGCACGAAGATCGGGGAGATGCCCATCGCGACCGCGCCCAGGCAAAGGGCCGCGAAGGCGGAAGCGAAGCCCGTATCCAGGCGTGCCGGCGTCGGGGTCGAGGATGTCTGCGTGGAGGACATGAATTCGTTACAAAAAAGGACGGCGCGGCAAAATCGTCGCGCAGAAGGTCACGTTGTCAGCCTTCCTAGGGCAGGTTAAGGCTTTTCTTCAATCCTTCAATCGACCTGTTTCCATCATTCTCAATTCTTCCCATGACCGCTTCCGCCGCCGCGCTCAAGCTTGCCGATCCTGCTCTTGACCCCTGCCTTGAGCCCTGTCCCGTCGAGATCGTCGAAGGCGCCGTCGAATCAGGCATCCTGGTCCTCTGCGACCACGCCTCGAATGCGGTGCCGCCCGATCTCGGCGATCTCGGGCTGCCACATAGTGAATTCCAGCGCCACATCGCCTACGATATCGGCGCGGCGGGCGTGACCCGCTTGCTGGCCCGGCGTCTTAACGCGCCGGCGATTCTCACCCGATTCTCGCGCCTGATCATCGATCCCAACCGGGGCAGGGACGATCCGACCCTCGTCATGCGCCTTTCGGACGGCGCGGTGGTGCCGGGAAATGCCAAGGTGGACGAGGATGAGATCCAAGCCCGCATCCGGCGCTTCTACGACCCTTACGATGCTGCCATCACGGCCGCCATCGGGCGCGGCCTGGCGGCGGGGCACCCGCCCGTCATCGTCACGGTTCACAGCTTCACCCCGATCTGGCGCGGCTGGCCACGCCCCTGGCACGTGGGCATTCTGTGGGACGCGGACGAGCGCTTCGCCGTGCCGCTGATCGAGGCCTTGAAGGCGGAGGAAGGGCTCGTCGTCGGCGACAACGAGCCCTATGATGGCGCGCTTGCGGGCGATACAGTCGACCGGCACGCCACTCGGCGCGGGCTCGCCAGCGCCCTGATCGAGATCCGGCAGGACCTGATCGCGGCAGGCGAGGGCCAGGAAGAATGGGCGGAGCGTTTCGCCCGGCTCCTTAAGCCTCTGGTCGCGCAGGAAAACCTGCGGAAGCCCGCGATCCAGCCGACCCGCACCCGGGACCGTCTGCGCCGTCATTGAGGACAAGGCCATGAACGAGATCGACGCTCAGACCCGGATGGAACTGGAATCCGCCGCCTTCCGCAGGCTCCTGGAGTATTTGCGCGAGCGCACGGATGTCCAGAACATCGATCTCATGAATCTGGCGGGCTTCTGCCGCAACTGCCTGTCGAACTGGCTGAAGGAGGCCGCCGACGAGCGCGGCGTCGCGCTCTCCAAGGACGAGAGCAGGGCTTACGTCTACGGCATGCCTTACGAGGAATGGAAGGCGCGCCACCAGCGCGAAGCCACGGCCTCGCAGCTCCAGGGCTTTGAGGAATCGAAGCCGAGGCATTAAAGCAGCCTCAACCAAATGCCCTTACCCTCGCAATGAACTTACAAACGAAGCTTCTCTTGGCGCTTGCGCCACCAATCAAAGGCTAAATTTATGGATGACGCAGCTTTTCAAACCGAATCCGTCGCGGCCGACCAGCTCAAGGCCTTCATCGAGCGCATCGAGCGCCTCGAGGAGGAAAAGGCCGGCATCGCGGGCGACATCAAGGACGTCTATGCCGAGGCCAAGGGCAACGGATTCGACACCAAGGTGCTGCGCAAGATCATCTCCATCCGCAAGCGCGACTATGCCGAGCGCCAGGAGGAGGAGGCGATCCTAGAACTCTACATGCAGGCCCTCGGGATGGTGGGCTAAAGCCTCGAACCTAAAAGCGGCTTCCACTTTTTGGACCATCCGATGCTTTCTCCTTTGATGGGAGCATCGTGTGGCCGCAAAAACCGGGTCCACTTTTGCGCACGATGCTCTAAGGCAACTCCGTCGGACGGCATTTGAAAAGGCGGGTAAATCCCGCCTTTTCTTTATCTCGCCATCGCGGGAGAGCTCATGCTCGGGCTCAGCATTGGCTCGGCATGCCAGCAGGATTCGTGCTGCCGACGGGTTTGCCGCTCTGTCCCGGATAGCAGGTGTTCCTGCCGCTGGCTCCCGCGTTGATCGCGGCATTCGGGCCGGCCGGCATGGTGTCGGGTGGTTTGGCCGTCGAACCGCCGCCGGTGGATCCGGTGGTTTCGGGATTTGTACCTGCCGTACCGGTATTCACGCTGGGGGCGGGAGTGGGCAGGCCCGGAGCATGCCCCGGGACGACACCCGTAGTGTCGGTCTGAGAAAGGGCGCCGCTCGCCCCCGCAAGCAAGATCCCGGCAAGGGATAACATCTGTAATCGTTTGAGAATCATCTGCTTTCTCCAGCCTGTGCCAGATCGAAGGTGCGAGTGAGTTACGCGCCGCGGCAGATTATGTTTCAGCTTCGCCAATGGATCGGAGCGAATTTTCCGAGCCGGCGGCCTCCTCGAAGGCTCTGAGATCGCCCGGCATCTGCACCTCGCGGAACATCCGTTCGCCCCGTGGTTCACCGGGAGCGCGGACGAGGAGTTCATCCTGCCTCAATCGGTTGGCGACTTCTTCTGGAAACGGCAAGGCAGGCGCTCGGCACCATCATCCAACTCCGCAGGGCATCCGAGACGGGCAGGCCCTTGGAATGGTGGGCTGAAGCGGGCTTCATCGGCACGTTGGAAAGGCGGGGATCCCCCGCCTTTCTTTATGGGTGGATGAAACGATGGTCGTCCGGAGAACTTTCTTTATAAGCCTTGCTCGAGGCCGAGGCCTGACGTGAAATAGGATACTGCGAGCGCGGGTGCTTCCGTCGCGGTCGGTTCGTCCGGGTTTGCGCATCTGTTGCCGTGCTTGAACCAGGGAGGCCCACATTGGCCAGTCGCTCCGACCTCCCTTCAACCCCCGTCTTCCGCCCGGCAGAGCCGGCTTCCAACCGACCTGCCGCGATATCCGCCCGTCCCAGGGTCGTGATCGTGGGTGCAGGATTCGGCGGGCTCAAGGCGGCAAAGGCCTTGGCACGCGTGCCCGTCGATGTGACGGTCATCGACCGCAACAATTACCATTGTTTCCAGCCCCTGCTTTATCAGGTCGCGACGGCCGCCTTGTCGCCGGCTGATATCGCCTGGCCGATCCGCGGCATTCTCCGCCGTCAGCCGAATGCTATCGTCTTGATGGAGACGGTGACGGGCATCGATGTCGAAAAGCGGCTCGTCCATACGCATTCGGTGACGGTTCCTTACGATTATCTCGTCCTCGCCACGGGCGCGATGCATTCCTATTTCGGGCACGACGAATGGGCGGCAGCGGCCCCGGGCTTGAAGCGGATCGAGGACGCGACGCAGATCCGCCGCCGGATCCTGCAGGCCTTCGAGAAGGCAGAGCTGACGGACGGTCCGGTCGAGCGCCGACGCCTCCTGACCTTCGTCGTCGTGGGCGGCGGGCCGACGGGGGTGGAAATGGCTGGCGCCATCGCCGAGGTCGCGCGTCAGACCCTGCCGCCCGAGTTCCGCCACATCGATCCGCGTTCGTCCCGGATCATCTTGCTGGAAGCGGGACCGCGTCTTCTGTCGACATTTCCGGAGGATCTCTCGGCCTATGTCCGCCGCGTCCTCATCCGGATGGGCGTCGAAGTCCTGACATCGACGGCGGTCACCGGATGTGACGCACGCGGCGTCGATTCCAGCAATGGCCGCATCGATGCCGGCACGATCGTCTGGGCGGCCGGAGTCGTCGCTTCGCCGGCGGCCGAATGGATCCGCGCCTCCCGCGACCGGGCCGGACGGATCGAGGTCGGCCCCGATCTCTCCGTTCCCGGCCGACCAGAGATTTTCGCGATCGGCGATACGGCGGCCGTCATCGACGGAGAGGGGAAGCAGGTGCCCGGCATCGCCCCCGCGGCCAAGCAGATGGGCCGCTACGCCGCTCAGATCATCGCCGCGCAGGTCGCAGGGCGGAAGCTGCCGCCCTTCACGTATCGCCACCATGGCGATCTCGCCACGGTCGGGCGCAAGGCCGCAGTGGTCAGGCTTGCCCATCTACACCTGACGGGCTTCATCGGGTGGCTGTTCTGGGGCATCTCCCATATCTATTTCCTGATCGGTCTCAGGAACCGCTTCGTGGTCGCCTTCAGTTGGCTCTGGAACTATCTGACCTTCCAGCGCAGCGCCCGCCTCATCACCGGGTGGGAAGCCGATGCAATGGACGAGGCCCGACCACGCTAAGCTTTCCCTCGAACCCTCACGGATCCGCTCGCGCCGTTCCCGCGGAACATCCGTTCGCCCCGTGGTTCACCGGAGTGCGGACGAGGAGTTCATCCTGGCTCGATCGGTTGGCGACTTCTTCCGGCAGCATATCGAGGGCAATGTCGCCGAATGGTGGGTCGATCTGAAAGTACGCGCGATGTCCTCAGCGGATCCCATCAATCCCCAGCGCGTCACATGGGAGCTCTCGCCGCGCCTGCCGGAGCGCGCCATCGTCACGAGCGATTCCGGCACCTGTGCCAATTGGTATGCCTGCGACCTGAAATTCCGCCGCGGGATGATGGGCTCGCTCTCGGGCGGGCTCGCCTCCATGGGCGCTGCCGTCCCTTATGCCATCGCGGCGAAGTTCGCGCATCCCGACCGGCCCGTCATCGCGCTCGTGGGGGACGGGGCCATGCAGATGAACAACATGGCGGAGCCCATCACGGTTGCGAAATACTGGAAGCTCTGGACCAACTGCACCTGGGTCTGTTGCGTGTTCGATAACGAGGACCTGAATCAGGTCACCTGGGAGCAGCGTGTCATGCAGGGCGATCCGAAATTCGAAGCCTCGCAATCCCTTCCCAATGTCCCATATCACAAGTTCGCCGAACTGATCGGCCTGCGCGGTTTGTATGTCGACCGGCCGGACGAGGTAGGGGCCGCCTGGGATCAGGCGCTGGCTAGCGACAAACCGGTCCTCCTCGAGTTCAAGACCGATCCGAACGTGCCGCCCCTGCCGTCGCATATAACCTTGGAGCAGGCCCGGAACTTCACCTCGAGCCTCCTGAAGGGCGATCACGACCGACGCGGCGTCCTTCTGGAAACGGCGAGACAGGTGCTCGGCACGATCATCTCTGACCGGAAATGACCGCCGGATGGGTCCGAAGCGGCCCACGAATGCAGGAAAGGCGGGTCGCCCCGCCTTCTTTTATCTCACCACCGGCAGCGGTTTGACCGCCGGGCCCGTGAAGCGGTTCGTGGCCAGATCGCCCAGAGGCTTCGACGAGAAGCCCATATTCAGGCTCGGCCCGGCGGTCAGCAGGGCGTGGACGGTTGCGGCCGGCGCCTTGTCTTTCGCGGACTGAGGCGCTTTCGCGTCGGCGGCGAGCGCATGCGACTTCGGTTTTTCCACCTTGATCGCGCTTGGCGCAGCGGCCGGGATCTCGACCGGCGCGGCGGAGGCCACGACGATCGGGCTCTGGTTCGGGCGCGGCGGCGGCAGCGGCAGGCCTGACGGGGGGAGATTCGCGGCCAGATTGGTCGCGCCGCGCAGTTCCTGAATACTGGGAATCGGGTTCGTCTCGGCGAGAGCGCTCGGCCGGGCCGGGGGAATCGGGGCATAGGCGATAGCGCCGGTCGCGGCGATGTCATCCGGTCGCCGGGGCGGCATCGGTGCGAAGGCGATCTCGCGCGCAACGCCGGTCTCCGAACCCGCTTGGACCTGTCCCGACGGTCCCTGCTGCCACGCGAGCGTGGGGCCGGTCGGGGTCGCGACGGTGCTCGGCGGGCCGGCGATGCGGGTCGGCGGGAGCGGAGGCGGAGGCGAAATTTCCTCGCGCAAGGCCGGTGCCACGGCGGCGACGACCGCCGGCGAAGGCGCCGGCATGGGCTCAGGCTCGGGCCTCGGCTGCACGACGGGGGCCGGGCGTGCGGCAACCTGCGTCCGAGGTTGATCGACGGATCGCAGAGCCGCATAGACGGACGAATTCGAATCGCTCGCGTAATAATCCTGTGGCGTAGAGGGACGGGAGGCGATGAGGGCGCGACCCGGCCGGGAGGCGGCGCGAATCTCCTCCACGTCCTCATCCTCGTCGCTGCCCCCGAAAAGGGTCGCCCAAAGGCTCTTTCGGCGGGTCGGCACAGCCTCTCCCGCATCCGCCACGGCGCTGTAGCCGGCCACCGTGCCGCCATTCGCCAGAACCTCGGCACGGGCCAGCTCGTAGCCGGGAAGCGGCGTGCCATCGGCGGGGATATGCACCGTCTTGCCGTCGGGGAAAAGGCGCACGAGCTGATCGCGGGTCATGCGCGGCCAGGCGCGGACGCTGCCCACATCGAGATGGACGAAGGGCGTATAGGCATTCGGGTAATAGCCGACGCCGCCGCGCTGCAGGCGCATGCCGATGGCGCGCAGGCGCTCGGCCGGAGCGTCCGGCAGGTAGAAGTCCATCGCCTTGCCCTGCATGTGCTGGCTGTTCTTCGCCACCGCGCTGGAGCGCCGCCGGAGCATGGAATTTGTCTGCGGCGAACGATAGGCGGAGTTCACGTGAACCGGCGCGCTCGACCCGACCTCGCGATAGACCTCCCATACCGTGTCGAACAGGCGGGGATCCATCCGCGTCTTTTCCTCACGGCGCCAGTCGCGCAGGAACCAGTTGAGCTGCTCCAGCCCGCCGGGATCGTATTGCCCGTTGCGCCGGAAGGTCACGGTGAGGGTTTCTTTGGTGTTGTTGTGGTAGAAGGTGAGCGTGCGCGTATCGCCGTTGGCGATGGCATCCTGCGTGCCGCGCGTTCCCCCAAACAGAACAACGACCAGGGTTGCAAGGCCGATGCCCGTGCGGCGCACGATGTTCGACGCGACCGCACGGCGATCCGAACGCAATACTCTCACTGTGATACTCGTCTTTACACGCCGCAGGTTTTTGGCACGGCATCCCGTATAATGAAGGGATCTTTGTCGAAGACGGTTACTTCGAGGTTAAGTGCGCGGCAGAAAATGGTCGCTATTCCTGCTTTCCGGCGATGTCAGGACGAGAGTCCCAGGGCCTCGCGAACCTTGCGGTCGAAACCATAGAGATCGTCGAAGGTCTTCATTTCACCCTTCTCGTCGATGGCGAGCGTGAAATATGTCAGGTGTACGGGCAGGGGACGGCTGAGATGGAGATAGCGCTCGCCCTTGCCGATCAGGCTCTTGAGTTTCGCCTCGGACCATTTCTCCCCGAGAACTTCCTGCGCCAGCTGGAAAGGCTCGTCGACACGCACGCAGCCATGGCTGAACGCGCGCTTGCCCGCCGCGAACAGCTTCCGGCTCGGGGTGTCGTGCAGATAGACCGAGTGCTGGTTCGGGAACATGAACTTGATGAAGCCGAGCGCATTGCGCTCGCCGGGCGGCTGCTGCACCGTGATCCGGTTGCCCTTGCGGATGACCCTGTAGCCCTTGCGCTCCGCGTAAGACGGATCGTTGGCGAGCGCGGGCAGAATTTCCTTTTTCATGATCGAGGGCGGTATCGTCCAGGAGGGATTGACCACCAGATATTTCATGGTCTCGGAGAAGATCGGCGTTTGCGACTGCTCCTTGCCGACGATGACCCGCGTCTGGTGGACCACTGCGCCGTCATCGACGAGGCGCAGGCGGAATTCCGGCACGTTCACCATGATATGGCGCTCGCCGAGATCGGCAGGGAGCCAGCGCCAGCGTTCCATGTTGGCGATCAGCTCGCCTTCCATGCGTGCCAGGGACGGGCCGGAAAGCGCCGCAATCGTCTGGGCCGTGAGAACGCCGTTCGTCGGCAGGCCTTTTTCCTTCTGGAAGGCTGCGACGGCGGAAGCGATGCGCTCGTCGTAGACATCCTGGTCCCCGGAGGTCCTGCCGAGATTGAAGCGCGCCCGGATCAGCGGGACGCGCGGATCGTGCATGCCGACCCGCAGGGCCGGCCCCTTCGGCAGGCGAACGCTCGGCTGCGAGGGGTGGCTGTTGCGCAGTTTCGCGAGTTGCGCCTTCAAGGCCCGGTAGCCGGGATGGGGCGGGTTGTAGGCATCGAGAGCCGCGCCTGAATCCGTCGCCGAGGTCACGGCCGCGAGCACGTCGCCCGCCTCCGGCAGGTCGAGCTTCGGCGTGATGAGGGGCGAGAGATGGGACGGCTCGACGCGTCCGCCGCGGGCATCGCGGGCATAGCGGATCACCGAGGCGCTGAGCTTCAGGTCGGCCTCCGCCCATTGAGCGGGAGGCGCATCCTTGCGCAGGCGCGGATCGGGCAGGGGATAATCGGCGGCAACGAGCCCGTCCTCGTCGGCAGCCCTCAGCCGCTCGATCACCGCACGGGCGGACGGCGTCCACACGCCGTCCCGCACCCAGGCCAGAGGTTGCTCTGCCTTTGCATAGAATGCTGACAGGGATTCCCGGTCGCTGCCTTTCAGGCGCAGCTCGCGCATGGCCGTATCGGCAGATAAACGCTCTTCCAGCGCGACGCGCAACCAGTCGGATTGAGCAGAGGCCATCGCCGCCGCTGCATCGGGCAGCGGGATTTCGGGCAGAGGTTTCACGATATCGGTGCCGGTGATCGTCACGGGCGCCGTAGGTTCGGGCTCCGGAATGGCCGCTTCGAGATTCGCAGGCTCCTCCCGATTCACGACGACATCGGCGAAGGACGGTTCCGCCGTTTCGATGGTGATCGGAGGCAGGGAATGGAGCGAGGCACCTGCGCCATTATCCGCCGCCATGGCGGATAGGGACAAGAGAGAGACGGACCCGATCAGGCCAAGCCAGGGTGTCGTCTTGCGCAGGCTACACATCGTTTCGTTCCTCATCTTCCTCGATGCGGGGCAATGGAAAATCATCCCGCTTCATGACGGCGACAGGCGTGAAAAAGCACGCCCGCCAAGCTCTAACGCCCAAAGGGCTCAAGCGGCTGCATCGCTTAGCCCGAGTTCCTTCAATTTCCTGTAAAGAGTGGAGCGGCCGATGCCGAGCCGGCGGGAAATGGCCGACATCTGTCCCCGATAATGGGACAGCGCGAAACGAATGGCGTCCGCTTCCAATTCGGCGAGCGTGCGCATCTCGCCGCTTTCGCCCATGAGGGAAAGAATGTTGGGATCGGGCGTCGCCAAGGGCATGCGCATCTCGGTCGGAGCCGGAGCGATGGCCGTCGGCACGGGCGGGATCTCAACGCGAAAACCTTGCACATGCGCGGCGATCTGCGGAAACTCCGCCGGGGTGAGCACCGGGCCGTCGGCGAGGACGACTGCGCGGAAAACCGCATTCTCGAGCTGGCGCAGATTGCCCGGCCAGTCGTAACGGGAGAGAAGATTCGCCGCTTCCGGCATCAGGCCCTTGAGCTTCTTGCCTTCATCCATCGCGAAACGAATCAGGAAAGCACGGGCCAGGTCGGCGATGGCGCTCCGCTCAGCCCTGAGCGGGCGAAGGACGATAGGCATAACCTGGAGACGGTAATAGAGATCCTCGCGGAACCTGCCCTGGCGGACCTCTTCGCCGAGCGCGAAGCCGGTTGCTGCGATGATCCTGGCCTCGAGACGCAACGCGCGGCGTCCGTCGCGAGGGGCGACATCCTGCTGCGATAGCACATCGAGGAGATGGATTTGTGCTTCAGCCGTCAGATGCTGGATATCATGGATGAACAGGGTGCCGCCATTCGCGTCCTGGAGATGGCGCAGGAGGATGGCAGCCTGATCGGTCTCCCGATTCGCACTCTCCCCGACATGCAGGCGAATGAGGGGGCGGTTTCTGCGCTCACCGCAATCATGGATCGCATGGGCAAGCGCCTGCGCGCCGCTTCCCGGCTCTCCCTCGATCAGGATCGGCATGGCGGAGCGGGCCGCGCGATCGGCAAGGCGGATCGTCCGCATCCATTCGGTGCCCGAGACGAGACAGGCCGTTCCCTGGCGAAGAGCCCGGATTTCGTCCGCAAACATGTAAGGCAGGGGCATGAAAAGGAATCAAATATGGAGATCGAATTCCGCGATGCTGGAAGAGCAAGAGTAAACCGGCGCTTAACGGCAACAGACCCGGAAGGAGTTATCCTCAAGCAAGGTTGGGTTGATCCCGCCGGGCAGACAGCCAATATGATGTGCAACCGGCCCACGAACTCCGTCCCGAAATGGCAGATCCCTTGAAACCTCAGAACAGCTCTCCCTTGCACCACACCTCCTCCACCGGCTCCGTACCGGCCGAAATCGGCGTGCTGCCCGAATGGAATCTCGCGGATCTCTACCCCGCGATGGACAGCGAGGCCTTCAAGGCCGACCTCGCGAGGGCCGAGACGGAATGCAGAAGTTTTGCCGAGGCTTATCGCGGCAAGCTCGATGGTCTGGCGCATGCGGATAATTCGGTCATTGCCCTGGGCGAGGCCGTGAAGCGATACGAGGCCATCGAGGATCTTCTCGGCCGTCTTATGTCCTATGCCGGTCTCGTCTATTCCGGCGACACCACCGACCCGGTGCGGGCAAAGTTCTACGGCGACACGCAGGAGAAGCTGACAGCCGCCTCGAGCGATCTGCTCTTCTTCGGGCTGGAGCTGAACCGCATCGACGACGCAGTGGTGGACAAGGCCATGGGCGAGGAGCCGCTTGCCCATTACCGTCCCTGGATCGAGGATCTGCGCAAGGACAAGCCCTATCAGCTCGACGACAAGATCGAGCAGCTTTTCCATGAGAAGTCGGTGACCGGGCGCGCCGCGTGGAACCGTCTCTTCGACGAGACCATCGCCTCGTTGCGCTTCAATGTGCGGGGCGAAGAGCTACCCATCGAGCCGACCCTCAACAAGCTGCAGGATCCGGACGAGAGCATGCGCAAGGATGCCTCCGACGCGCTCGCGAGGACGCTCAAAGCGAACCTGCGCACCTTCACGCTCATCACCAACACGCTTGCCAAGGACAAGGAAATCTCCGACCGCTGGCGCGGCTTCGAGGATGTGGCCGATTCCCGTCACCTCGCCAACCGCGTCGAGCGCGAGGTGGTGGAGGCGCTGGTCGCAGCCGTTCACGAGGCTTATCCGCGCCTGTCGCACCGGTATTACGCCTTGAAGGCCAAGTGGTTCGGCAAGGACAAGCTCGATCATTGGGACCGCAATGCGCCCCTGCCGAAGGTGGAGCAGCGCACGATTGCCTGGGACGAGGCGAAGGAGACGGTGCTCTCCGCCTATTCCGCCTTTTCGCCGCGCATGGCCGATATCGCGAAACGCTTCTTCGATGAGAACTGGATCGATGCGCCGACTCGCTCTGGCAAGGCGCCGGGCGCTTTCGCCCATCCGACGGTGCCCTCGGCGCACCCTTACGTGCTGCTCAACTACCAGGGCAAGCCACGCGATGTGATGACGCTCGCCCATGAGCTCGGTCATGGGGTCCATCAGGTTCTTGCCGCACCCAACGGTGCCCTGATGGCGCCCACGCCTCTGACATTGGCCGAAACCGCCAGCGTCTTCGGCGAGATGCTCACCTTCCGCAAGCTCCTCGACCAGACCACCGATCCTGTGCAGCGTAAGGCGATGCTGGCGGCGAAGGTGGAGGATATGATCAACACGGTGGTGCGCCAGATCGCGTTCTACTCCTTCGAGCGCAAGGCGCATCTGGAACGCCGCAACGGCGAGCTGACGGCGGAAAAGCTGTGCGAATTGTGGATGTCGGTGCAGGACGAAGCCTTGGGCCCGGCAATCCGCCTCGGCCCGGGCTATGAATCCTTCTGGACCTATATTCCGCACTTCATCCATTCGCCGTTCTATGTCTATGCCTATGCCTTCGGCGACTGCCTGGTGAACTCGCTCTACGGCATCTACGAGCGTTCGAACGAGGGCTTCGTGGACCGTTATTTCGCCCTGCTGTCGGCGGGCGGCACGAAGCATTATTCGGAACTGCTCGCGCCGTTCGGCCTCAATGCGCGCGACCCGTCCTTCTGGCAGATCGGCCTGTCCATGATCGAGCGGCTGATCGGCGAGCTCGAGGCGATGGAGAAGGAAGCCTAAAAGCATCGTCATGTCCGAATCCGATCGCGAAGCGAACCGCTTCTCCGCCCGCGCCGCGCGCTATGCGCGCGTCGGCGCCAATATGGGCGGCGTCGCCGCGCGCATGGCCGGTGCCAAGCTCTTCGGGCTCGAGGGGCAGAACGCCTCGAACGCGGCGGCGCTCGCCCAGGCGCTCGGTGGCCTGAAAGGGCCGATCATGAAGGTGGCGCAGCTTCTCGCCACCATTCCCGACCTCATCCCGCCCGAATACGCGGCCGAATTGCAGAAACTGCAGAGCGAGGCGCCGCCCATGGGGGCAGCCTTCGTCCGGCGCCGGATGCAGGCGGAACTCGGGCCGGATTGGCAAAGCCGCTTCGGTTCCTTCGATCTGCACCCGGCCGCCGCCGCCTCTCTGGGGCAGGTTCACCGGGCGACGACCAAGGACGGATCGCCGCTCGCCTGCAAGCTGCAATATCCCGATATGCAATCCGCCGTGGAGGCCGACTTAAGCCAGCTCGAATTCGTCTTCTCCCTCCACCGCCGCATGGATCCCGCCATCGATACCCGCGAGATCTCCAAGGAGATAGGAGAGCGCGTCCGGGAGGAGCTGGATTACGAGCGCGAGGCCAAGCACGCGGCGCTCTATGCCCGCACCCTCGCCGACGTGGCCGAGGTGCGCGTCCCGAAGGTTCATCCCGAGCTGTCGACGCGGCGTCTCCTGTCGCTCGAATGGCTCGAAGGCGACCGGATCCTCAACTACGTCGAGGCCGATGTGGCCATCCGCAACCGTCTGGCGATGGCCATGTTCAAGGCATGGTGGCATCCGTTCAGCCATGCGGCGGTGATCCACGGCGATCCGCACCTCGGCAATTACACTGTCTTTTCGGAGAGCGGAGAGCCGGCCGGCATCAATCTCCTCGATTACGGCTGCATCCGGATCTTCCATCCGCGATTCGTCGGTGGGGTGGTCGATCTCTATCGCGGCCTCCAGAACGAAGACCGGGACAGGATCGTCCATGCCTACGAGACCTGGGGCTTCAAGAACCTCTCGGCCGAGCTGATCGACATCCTCAATATCTGGGCGCGCTTCATTTACGGGCCGTTGCTCGACGACCGCGTCCGCACGGTCGCGGACGGGGTGAAGCCTGGGGAATATGGGCGCCGCCAGGCTTTTCAGGTTCACAAGGCCCTGAAGGAGAAGGGGCCTGTCACGGTCCCGCGCGAATTCGTCTTCATGGACCGGGCGGCCGTCGGGCTCGGAGCAGTCTTCCTGCATCTCAAGGCCGAGCTGAACTATCACAGATTGTTCGAAACGGAGATCGAGCGTTTCTCTCTCGATAACCTCGCCCGGCGGCAACGGGAAATCCTGACCGCGTCAGGGCTTCCCCTGTCGATGTAATTGAGTTGCGCTGTTGCCGCTCTGGCCTTAGATGGGCTTACGGCACGTCAGGGGTCTCCGATGAAGTTCGTTTTCGTTCACCAGAATTTTCCGGGCCAGTTCGGGCGCATCGCGAAGGCTCTCCTCCAGGAGGGACATGAGGTCGCCGCCCTGGGCATGTTGAAGGCCTGCTCGGTGCCCGGCGTGGTCTATTACCCGTATGAGGCGGTCTCCGGGCCGGACGACGAGCCTTTCCATAACCGTTATTCCCCGGTCATCCCGCGCCTGCGGCGGGCCTATGGCGCGGCCCATCGGGCGCGCCAGCTGGCCGAGCAGGGCTTCCACCCCGACGTGGTCGTGGTGAATACGGGCTGGGGCGAGAACCTGTTCCTGAAAGACGTCTGGCCTGGCGCCAGGCATGTGGCCTATTTCGAATATTATTACGCGGCCAAGGGGCAGGACCTCGATTTCGACCCCGAATTTCCAGTGACGAACATAGAGACCATATGGCGGCTGCGGGCGAAGAACGCGATGCAGCTCGGGGCGCTCGACGCAGCCGACGCCGCGGTCGCGCCCACCCATTACCAGCGCAACACCTTCCCGCCTTATCTGCGTGATCGGCTGGCGGTGATCCACGACGGAATCGACGCACAGAACCTGAAACCCGATCCCAAAGTCGGTATCCGGCTCGGCCAGAACGGGCCCAAGCTCACCCGGGACGTGCCTGTCGTCACCTTCGTCAGCCGCAATATCGAGCCGATGCGCGGCGCGCATATCGTCTTCCGCAGCCTGCCCGAGATGCTGAAAATCGATCCGCGCCTGCAAGTCGTGATCATCGGCGGCAAGGGCACGAGCTATTCAGGCAATGCTCCGGGCGGCAAGACCTGGTTCGATGTCTTCCGTGAAAGGATCAATGGGGAGGTGGATTGGTCGCGCGTCCATTTCGTCGGCAATCTGCCCTATGACCAGTTCGTCAGGGTCCTGCAGGTCTCCTCGGCCCATATCTACATGACCTATCCCTTCGTCCTGTCGTGGTCCTCGATCGAGGCCATGGCGCTCGAATGCCGGATCGTCGCCTCCGATACGGAACCCGTCCGGGAAATTATTCAGGACGGGGTCAATGGCCGCCTGTTCAATTTCTTCGACGAGAAAGCCCTGGTGGAGCGGGTGCGGGAAACCTTGAAGGACAAGGAAAAATCCGCAGGGATGGCCCGCGAGGGCCGCCGGATCGCCCTGGAAAGGTATGACTTTCAGAGCGTCTGCCTGCCGCAATGGCGTGAATTCCTCGGCGCAAGATAAGGCGGTGCGCATAAAATTGCCTGCCGATTGATTCGGAACATTGCGGCGCCTCACTGCATGCGGTAAACGCAGCAGCAAGAACTGATGCGGAACAGGGCATAGATCATGGCCGATACAAAACATGCACCGTTCGGGGGCTACAGCCCGGATATGGATGGACAGGCGCACGAAGCGACCTATGGGGGCTTTGTTCGCTTCGTCGAAATTGCCAGCGTCGTCGTCATCTGCCACGTGCTGGCGCTTGCCGTCGGCGGCGTCCATCACGCCTGGTTGACAGCGATTTTCGGCGTCATCCTCTCGCTTGCCGCCGGCGGCGTCGGGGCCATGTCGCCGGCAATCGGCGTTCGCGCGCCGGCTGCTGTCGCGATCCTCTTGCTTCTGGCACTCATATTCTATTGAACTGAAGCACTCGGGATTTTTATCCCGTTTGCGAAGTCATCAAGGGCGTCCGACGGGCGCCCTGTGCGGGGGGTTGCATGCGGATCGCTGTTCTCTCGGAAACCGACCAGGTGGAGACGCGGGTCGCGGCCACCCCCGAGACCGTGAAGAAATACAAGTCTCTCGGCGCGGATGTGGTGGTGCAGGCCGGGGCCGGTCTCAAGACCGGCATTCCGGATGCGGAATTCGACGCTGCGGGCGCCGGCATCGCCGCGAATGCGGTGGAGGCCGCGAAGGACGCCGATATCGTCCTGAAGGTGCGCCGCCCGGCCGAGGGCGAACTGACCAATCTCAAGCCCGGCGCGCTCCTGATCGCCATCATGGACCCCTACGGCCAGGACGCCGCGCTGAAGGCGCTGGCCGAAGCCAAGGTCGCGGCCTTCGCCATGGAGCTGATGCCGCGCATCACCCGGGCGCAGGTGATGGACGTACTCTCCTCCCAGGCCAACCTGGCCGGCTATCGCGCGGTGCTCGACGCCACCGCCGAATATGGCCGCGCCATGCCGATGATGATGACGGCGGCCGGCACCGTTCCGGCGGCGCGTGTCTTCGTCATGGGCGCGGGCGTCGCAGGGCTCCAGGCCATCGCCACGGCGCGCCGCCTTGGTGCGGTGGTGACCGCGACCGACGTGCGCCCGGCCGCCAAGGAGCAAGTGGAAAGCCTTGGCGCCAAGTTCGTTGCGGTCGAGGACGAGGAATTCAAGCAGGCCGAGACGGCCGGCGGCTACGCCAAGGAAATGTCGGCGGAATACAAGGCCAAGCAGGCGGCGCTCGTCGCCTCGCATATCGCCAAGCAGGACATCGTCATCACCACGGCGCTGATTCCTGGCCGTCCGGCACCGAAGCTGGTGAGCCGCGCGATGGTCGAATCCATGAAGCCGGGCTCCGTCATCGTCGATCTGGCGGTCGAGCGCGGCGGCAATGTCGAACTGGCCGAACCGGGCAGGGTCGCCGACCATAACGGCGTGAAGATCGTCGGTCATCTCAACGTGCCGGGGCGCCTCGCGGCGACCGCTTCGAGCCTTTATGCGAAAAATCTCTACGCCTTCGTCGAGACGCTCGTCGACAAGGAGAGCAAGGCTCTTGCCGTGAAGTGGGACGACGAACTCGTCAAGGCGACCTGCCTGACCCGCGACGGCGCGATCGTTCACACTGCGTTCCAGCCGACTGCTTGACCTGGGGGATAGCATGGCACTTACACCCGAACAGGCCGTCGAACAAACCCGCGCAGCGGCTGACGCCGCCCAGCGGGCCGCGGACACGGCGCATGCCATCGCGGATCAGGTGGCGGTGGCCGCCACCGCCGTTACCCATGGAGCGGTCGACCCGACCGTGTTCCGCCTCGCCATCTTCGTGCTGGCGATCTTCGTCGGCTACTACGTGGTCTGGTCGGTGACCCCGGCGCTGCACACGCCGCTGATGTCGGTCACCAATGCCATCTCCTCCGTCATCGTGGTCGGCGCGCTGCTCGCGGTGGGCGTCAATGTCGCCCCGGCGCTGGGCGAGGGGCCGATCTGGGCGCGGGGGCTGGGCTTCATCGCGCTGATCCTCGCCTCGATCAACATCTTCGGCGGCTTCCTGGTGACCCAGCGCATGCTCGCCATGTACCGCAAGAAGGGCTGAGGCGATGTCGGCAAATCTGGCCTCGATCCTGTATCTGGTCTCCGGCGTCCTGTTTATCCTGGCCCTGCGCGGCCTCTCGCACCCGACCACATCCCGGCAGGGCAATCTGTACGGCATGGTCGGCATGGGGATCGCGATCGTCACGACCCTGTTCGTGGCGCCGCCGAACGGCCTTGGCGGCTGGCTCTTGGTGGTGCTCGGCCTCGGCATCGGCGGCGGTATCGGCGCTGTCGTGGCCAAGCGCGTGCCGATGACGGCGATGCCGCAGCTCGTGGCGGCGTTCCACTCCCTTGTCGGTCTGGCGGCGGTGCTGGTGGCGGCGAGCGCACTCTATGCGCCCCAGGCCTTTGGCATCGGAAGCGTCGGCACGATCCATGGCGGTTCGCTGTTCGAGATGGCGCTCGGCGCTGCCATCGGCGCGATCACCTTCACCGGCTCGGTGATCGCGTTCTTGAAGCTCGACGGGCGCATGTCGGGCAAGCCGATCATGCTGCCGCAACGCCATCTCCTCAATATCGGCCTGGGCGTTCTGCTTCTCGTCCTGCTCGTCACCTTCATCCGCACTGAGAGTCATGCACTGTTCTGGCTCGTCGTGCTGGCATCCTTCGTGCTCGGCGTGACCTTGATCATCCCGATCGGCGGCGCCGACATGCCGGTCGTGGTGTCGATGCTCAACTCCTATTCCGGCTGGGCGGCGGCGGGCATCGGCTTCACGCTCGGCAACCTCGCGCTGATCATCACCGGCGCGCTGGTCGGCTCCTCGGGCGCGATCCTGTCCTACATCATGTGCAAGGGCATGAACCGCTCCTTCATCTCGGTCATCCTCGGCGGGTTCGGCGGCGAGACGGCGGGAGCCGCAGCCGGCACGGCCGAAGCGAGGCCGGTGAAGCAGGGCTCGGCGGCCGATGCCGCCTTCATCATGCAGAACGCCGCCAAGGTCATCATCGTGCCGGGCTACGGCATGGCGGTGGCGCAGGCGCAGCATGCGCTGCGCGAGATGGCGGATGCGCTCAAGGCCGAGGGCGTCGAGGTGAAATACGCCATCCACCCGGTGGCGGGACGTATGCCCGGCCATATGAACGTGCTGCTCGCCGAGGCGAACGTGCCTTACGACGAGGTATTCGAGCTCGAGGACATCAACGGCGAATTCGCCCAGGCCGACGTGGCCTTCGTCATCGGCGCCAACGACGTCACCAACCCGGCCGCCAAGACCGATCCGGCCTCGCCGATCTTCGGCATGCCGATCCTCGACGTCGAGAGGGCCAAGACCGTGCTGTTCATCAAGCGCGGCATGGGCTCGGGCTATGCCGGCGTCGAGAACGAGCTGTTCTTCAAGGACAACACCATGATGCTGTTCGGTGATGCCAAGAAGATGGTCGACGAAATCCTCAAGAACCTCGACTGAGGCTTATCCTCGCGATGCATCCCTTTCGAGGCAGAAGGCCGGTATCGCACCGGCCTTTTCCTATATGGAGCATGATCCGGAACCGGAGGTCCGCGGCAGCGAAAAGTGGGATCCGGTTTTCCGAAAAGATCATGCAAATCAAGAGAATAGAATCTGGTCATGTTTCAAGGAGACATGACCAGATTCTATGGAGCCGATCATGAGCGTGATTCTGCGGACCGCGCGCCCAGCCGACCGGGATGCGGTCGTCGAGCTGATCCATCGGCTCAATGTGTTCGAGGCCGATCTCACGGGCGACCGGCGGCGGGATTACGACGGCGCCGGGGCCTATTACGACGAATTGCTCCACCGGCTCGCCAACCGGCAGGGCCGCATCGTGCTGGCGGAGGAGAATGGCGTCGTCATCGCGGCCATGGGCTATTCCATCGATCAGGACGCGGCCTATGTCACCGACGATGTCCGCCGGCATGGCACGGTGACCGATCTGATCGTCCATGAGGATTGGCGCGGCCGCGGCGTCGGGCAGTTGCTGCTGCAGGAGGCCGAGCGCCTGACCCGCGAGGTGGGCCTGAAGCGCCTCTTCATCGGTGCGCTCGTCGCCAATGAAAGGGCCGAGCGGACCTACCGCAAATTCGGCTTCGAGCCCTATGTCTCATACATGATCAAGGCGCTGTAACGGGCAGCCTTACGTCTCGCGTCAGTCCTCGGCGATCGTCAGGCGCGGCCAGCGGACGGGCCAATCCTTTCCCGCGGCACGTTGCCGGTAGATCCCTATCTTGCTCCTGAAGACCGGTGTCGGCCTGACAATGAGGTTCAGGAGATCCTCGACCCCATGCGGGGCGATAATCTCGACGCGGCCATTCACGCTGCGCGCCGCGATGGCCGTGGCGGTTTCGGGCCAATGGGCAATGGCGTCCCGGGTGTCGCGATAAGGCGCATCGCCGTTGCGCCGGTGCATTCTGGCCTGATTCTTGACCGACCAGGGCGGGCCGGGGTGAAGCTCCCGGAGCTGCCGTTCAAGGGCGATGTCCCGTTCCCTGCTCGAATCTGCGGAGTCGCAATAGACCACGTCCACATCGTTGAGGGAGCCGGTATCGAAGCTGCGCCCATGCAGCGCATCCCAGATGGCATTACGCACGAAACCGGCGCCGATCCAGCAATCCGGCAGGCCGAGGCTTTCCACGGAAGCAAGAAACCCACGCAAATCTGCCTGGGTTTCGAGAAAATGCGCGATATCCGAAAGATCGCGCATAAAGCCTCCCGGCCCCCCGTTACAGGCGCGAATTGCCCTGGCGTGCGACGGCGTTCGAATTGTCGATGGCGAGAGCGCGCTGGAAGCTCTCAGACGCCTGACTCTTGTTGCCCTGACGCTCGAGGGCCACGCCGCGCCAGGCCCAGGAATCCGCATCGCGGGCATTGACGTTGAGGGCGGCGTTGAAATCCTCGATGGCCTTGTCGTACTGGTTCGTCGCCAGGAGGCTCTGGCCGCGGGCGGCGTACGGGGCGGCCACGAAGGGATTGCGGTCGATCGTGGCGTCAAAATCGAGGATCGCCTGCTGATGCATGCCCTGGCGCTGGTAGAGCAGGCCGCGGGCATGAAGCGCCTCGGCCGATTCCGGCAGCAGACGGATCGCCACGCTCAGGTCGCTGAGAGCTTCCTGGTATTGACTCTGCGCACGCAGGAGATTGCCGCGGCCGATATAGGCCGGGCCGTAATTCGGGTCGGCCTGAATGGCGCGTGTGAAATCGGCCAGAGCCTGATCGTTGCGGTTGGTCTGGCGGAAGGCGAGCGCCCGGTTCGCATAGGCCGGGGCGTAGTTGGGATCGAGCTGAACCGCCTTGTTGAAATCGGCGATGGCGTCGCTGTAGCGGCCGACGCGGGCATAAGCGGCGCCGCGGGTGTTGTAGGCGCTCGGATCGCTTGGGTTGCGGTCGATCACGTCCGACAGGGAGGCGATGTTCACCTTGCTCGTGCCCTGCGTATCCTCCTCCACCACCGCGATGCGTCTGGCGGGGCCGCCGCCGACGGTTTCGCAGCCTGCGAGGCCAAGGGCGAGAAGGGTCAGGGTCAGGGGCGCGAATCGGCGAATCGTTGAGGCGAGCACCATCGTCTCCAGCTCAATTAATGGGGTGGGTTACGCTAACTGGTAAACCTTAACAGCCACGAAATAAAGCAGCAGAGACGGCAAGAGGGGTCCCTGACATGCAATCAGCGCCCCGCTTGCGCAGACGGGCGCCGATACACAATCGATAGACCAAAATTTTTTAAGCTTGCTGAAAAGCTTAGCGGGCCGGGCGGCCGGGAGCGGCGACCGTGCGGGGCTTCGAAGGCAGGAGGCCTTCGCGCTGCATGCGCTTGCGGATCAGCTTGCGGGCGCGGCGAACGGCTTCGGCCTTCTCGCGAGCCTTCTTCTCGGACGGCTTTTCGTAATGGCCGCGAAGCTTCATCTCGCGGAAGATGCCCTCACGCTGCATCTTCTTCTTGAGAGCGCGGAGCGCCTGGTCGACGTTGTTATCCCGGACAAGAACCTGCACGCGAATTCCTCGTATTGATCCGTTTCGATTGTGGCAAAAATAAATAAGGCGCGTCATGCGCACCTTGATCTGGCTGGCGTGACTATCAGAAGAAGCCTTGATTGTCCAGGCTTGTTCCCAACAAAAGCGCCGGTCGACTACGTTAACGGCTCAGGTCCGAAAAGGTTCAATCCTTTTCGGGAAAGATGCGGGTCACGTGCCCCATCTTGCGGCCGGGCCGGGCCTCGGCCTTGCCGTAGAGGTGCAGATGCGCCCCGGGCTCGGCCAGGATACGCTCCCAGGCCTCCACATCGTCGCCGATCAGGTTCTGCATCTCGACGCGCCCGAGCCGGGCCGTTTCGCCCAGGGGCCAGCCGCAGACCGCCCGGACATGCTGCTCGAATTGCGAGGTAACGGCTCCGCCCAGGGTCCAATGGCCTGAATTGTGAACCCGGGGTGCGATCTCGTTGACCACGAGGCGCTCGCCCTCGCCCATGAGCAGGAACAGCTCGACGGCGAGAATGCCCACGTAGTCCAGGGCATCGGCGATGGTGCGGGCGATGGCGATGGCCTGCCGCTCCGTTTCTCCCGAGACACTGGCCGGGACGCGGGTCGTGTCCAGGATATGGTTGCGGTGCTCGTTGGCGCACAGGTCGTAGGCCGCGAAGCCGCCGGAGGCCGTGCGGGCTGCAATGACCGACACTTCGCGCTCGAAAGGCACGAAACCTTCGAGGATCGCCGGAGCGCGCCCGATGGCTGCGTAGGCCGTAGCCGGATCCGTCTCCGGACTGATCATGGTTTGGCCCTTGCCGTCATAGCCGAAGCGCCGGGTCTTGAGCACGGCAGGCCGGCCGATCCGCGACAGGGCCTCCGCAAGATCGGCCTCGCTCGCCACCGCGGCGAAAGGTGCGGTGGCGATGCCGAGATCGGAGATGAAGGTTTTCTCCACCAGCCGGTCCTGCGACACGGCGAGCGCCCGGGCATTGGGGGCGAGCGGCGCATGGGCGCTCAGGATGGCGGCCGTCGAGCTCGGCACATTTTCGAATTCGTAGGTGACCACATCCACCGCCTTGGCGAAGCGCACGAGAGCCGCTTCGTCCTCATAGGACGCGACGGTATGCTCGGCGGCCACGTCGAAGGCGGGACTGTCCTGTTCGGGCGCATAGATATGCGTGCGCAACCCGAGTTCGGCCGCCGCCATCGCCATCATGCGGCCGAGCTGGCCGCCGCCGAGAATGCCGAGGGTGCTGCCGGGACGGACCATGGTTCTAGCTCTTCTCGCTTACGGGCCGCTCGGCCACGCTCTCGCTCTGGCGGGTGCGCCACTCGTCGAGACGTTTGGCGAGGGCGTGATCGTGAAGGGCGAGTACGGCGGCGGCGAGAAGCGCCGCATTGACCGCTCCGGCCTTGCCTATGGCCAGGGTGCCGACGGGGATGCCGGCGGGCATCTGTACGATGGAGAGCAGGCTGTCCTGGCCTGACAGGGATTTCGATTCCACGGGCACGCCGAAGACGGGCAGGGGGGTCATGGCCGCCGTCATGCCGGGAAGATGCGCTGCGCCACCCGCGCCTGCAATGATCACCTGGAAGCCCGCCGCCCTCGCGCCCTTGGCGAAGGCGACCAGCCGGTCCGGGGTGCGATGGGCGGAGACGATGCGCGCATCGTAGGGGATGCCGAGCGCATCCAGGGTTTCAGCAGCATGTTGCATGGTTGCCCAGTCGGACTGACTGCCCATGATGATGGCAACGGGAATTCCCGCCATTTTCCGGCTCCGGCTCTAGTCAATTCTCAGGCGGGCATAGCGAAGGCTTTAAGGCCAAGCAAGGCCGGCTCGCGCGATGCACCGATCTTCGGGAGCATTTTCCTGCCGGAGCAGAGAATCGAAAGCCGCCTCAGGCAATGATGTCGGGGGTGATCTGGTCCTCGATCCGCATGATGCGATCCTTCAGGACAAGCTTGCGCTTTTTAAGCCGCTGCACCTGCAACTGATCACCTGCGATGATGTGCTCGAGGGCTTCGATAGCCGAGTCGAGATCCCGGTGCTCCTGCTTCAGCCGCGAGAGGTCCGCTTCCAGTTCAGCCAAATCGTTCATTGAAAAAACCCGGATGGCCCATCCGCCTCCGGCGGTCGAGCGAGGGCGAAATTATGCTCTTGCGTGCAGCCCAGAGCAAGATCCGAGCCGGCCGTTTCGATACCGCAGCGCAGCATGCTTTGCCTTCGACTCGCCACTTTCTCTGTGTCACACTCCCGCCCGTCGGAAGTCGAACAGGAGGTACTGATATGCCGCTGCAGAATCATCTTGTGGAACTCGAACGGAAGCATCAGGCGCTCGAGCGTGAAATTCAGGATGCTCTCAATCACCCGTCCATGGATGACATTAGGCTGGCGGAACTGAAGCGAAAGAAGCTTCAGCTCAAGGATCAGATCACCCGGCTGAAGGGCACCCACGCGATGGTGCACTGACCGCAACGCCCCTCGCTTCAGCCAAAATCCCATCGAAAGGCTGTCGCTTTCCTACAGAAAGCGGCAGCTTTTTGCTTGAATGGGCGCCCTTAGAGCAGCGTGCACAAAAGTGGACCCGGTTTTGCGGCCATACGATGCTCTCATCTGATGCCCTAGAGCAGCGCCAGGGCACCATCGACGATGAGTTTGGCGCCGACCAGCACCAGAAGGCAGTAAACCAGGGTGTAGAACCGTTCGCCCGACACGCGCCGCACGAGCAGAACGCCCGCCCAGGTCGAGGCGATGGCTACCGGAAACAGCGCTCCGGCGGTGGCAAGGTTTTCCGTGGTGAACTGGCCGAGTGCCATATAAGGCGGCACCTTGATCCAGTTGTTGAGGGCGAAGAAGACCGCGCCCGTGCCGACGAAGACATCCCGCGGCAGCCTTTGCGGCATGACGTAGATCTGGAAGGGCGGCCCGCCGGCATGGGCAATCATGCTGGTGAAACCGATCACCCATCCCCAGAAAAGCCCGCGCGGCACATCGGCCTTCGCCACTTCCGGGGGCGTCGCGCGCCGTTCCAGCCTGAGGCGGCGCAGCGCGAAGGCGATCGAGATTACGCCCACGGCGAGCGTCACCGCCTCGTCGGAGACCTTCGCGGCCAGAAGATAGCCGGAGAGAATGCCGACAATGCCGCTCGGCAGGAGTATCATGACGTTGCGGCGGTCCCATGTGCGCCGATAGGCCCAGACCGTCACCACGTCCTGGACGATCAGGATCGGCAGCAGGATCGCAGCCGATTGCACGGGCGAGACGACAAGGGCCATGAGGGGCAGGGCGAGGAGCCCGAGCCCCGAAAAGCCGCCCTTGGCCAGACCCATCAGGATGACCGCCGGAATGGCTGCGGCAAAGAAAAGGGGATCGGTGATCATGGCAAACTCGCCGAAAGTCGCCGCTGACCACGGCTTGCCTGCCTGCTACCACGGCATAGCTTTGAAGTCTCATGCGGTGAGGACATTGGGGTAACGCCATGAAGTCAACCCAGGTGACATCGTCCCAAACGACATCGAGCCAGGGGGCATCGGCCCGAAGCCGCTATCACGAGGTCTATGCGCGCTGGAAATCCGATCCGGAATGGTTCTGGGCCGAAGCCGCCCGGGAAATCGACTGGATCAAGCCGGCGGACAAGGTGTTCGATGCATCCGCCGGGATCTGCGGCCGCTGGTTCGCCGGGGCCGAGTGCAATGCCTGCCACAATGCGGTCGACCGCCATGTGGAGGGTGGCCGGGCCGGGCAGGCGGCCCTCATCTATGACAGCCCGGTCACGGGCACGATCCGCACCTATACCTACCACGACCTGCGCGACGAGGTCGCGACGCTCGCGGCCGTGCTCCAGGATCTCGGCGTCGGCAAGGGCGACCGGGTCATCCTCTACATGCCCATGATCCCGGAGGCGGTGTTCGCCATGCTGGCCTGCGCCCGCATCGGCGCCGTCCACTCGGTCGTCTTCGGCGGCTTCGCCGCGCGGGAGCTGGCGACCCGGCTCGAGGATGCCCAGCCCAAGCTCGTCCTCTCCGCCTCCTGCGGCATCGAGGCCGCCCGCGTGGTTCCCTACAAGCCGCTCCTCGACGAGGCGATCACGCTCAGCCGCCACAAGCCGGAAGCCTGCCTGATTTTTCAAAGGCCGCAGGCCGCGGCACCCATAGTCGAAGGCCGCGACCGCGACTGGGCCGATGCCGTAGCGGAAGCCCGCATCGCCGGGCGGGCCGCGCCTTGCGTGCCCGTCGCCGCCACCGACCCGCTCTACATCCTCTATACGTCCGGCACGACCGGCCGGCCGAAAGGCGTCGTGCGCGATACGGGCGGCTACATCGTCGCCCTGAAGTGGTCGATGAAGAATCTCTACGGGGTCGATCCGGGCGAGGTCTATTGGTGCGCCTCCGATGTCGGCTGGGTGGTGGGTCATTCCTACATCGTCTACGGGCCGCTTCTGCATGGCTGCACGTCCATCCTCTATGAGGGCAAGCCCGTGGGCACGCCGGATGCGGGCGCCTTCTGGCGCGTCGCGGCGGAACACAAGGCCGTGGCCCTGTTCACGGCGCCGACCGCCTTCCGCGCGATCAAGAAGGAGGATCCCGACGCGAAACTCCTGAAGGACTACGACCTGTCGGATTTCCGCGCCCTGTTCCTGGCGGGTGAGCGGGCGGACCCCGATACGGTGCAGTGGGCCGAGCGGATCCTGGGCGTGCCCATCGTCGATCACTGGTGGCAGACGGAAACCGGCTGGCCCATCGCCGGAAACCCTCTCGGCCTCGGGGCGCTGCCGATCAAATATGGCTCGCCGACCGTGCCGATGCCGGGCTACGACGTACAGGCTCTCGACGAGGGCGGGAATCCTCTTCCCCCCGATACGATGGGCTCCATCGCCATCAAGCTGCCCCTGCCGCCCGGCTGCCTGCCGACGCTCTGGCACGCGGACGAGCGCTTCCGGGAGGCCTATCTCACCACCTATCCCGGCTATTACAACACGTCGGATGCGGGTTTCATCGATGCGGACGGCTATGTCTACATCATGGGCCGCACCGACGACATCATCAACGTCGCCGGTCACCGGCTCTCCACCGGCGGGATGGAGGAGGTGCTGGCCTCCCATCCGGCCGTGGCGGAATGCGCCGTGATCGGCGTCAAGGATTCCCTGAAGGGCGAGGTGCCCTGCGGCTTCGTGGTCCTGAAATCCGGCGTCGGCCAGTCGCCGGTGGAGATCGAGACCGAGCTGGTGGGTCTCGTGCGGGAAAAAATCGGCCCCGTCGCCGCCTTCAAGCTTGCGATCACGGTTGGGCGCCTGCCCAAGACCCGCTCGGGCAAGATCCTGCGCGGTACCATGAAGAAGATCGCCGACGGCGACAGCTGGACCATGCCTGCTACCATCGACGATCCGGCGATCCTGGAGGAGATCGGCGATGCTCTGCGGGGGAGGGGGTTGGGATCAGGAATATGAAAAAGCCTCTGCACGATACCGCTTCAGTGAACCAGCCGTCCGGAATTTCGCCCGCCGATTCCGGAGAGCGGTTCGAGGCGATGTTGAAACAGGTTCTTTCAGAGGAGGAAGCGCGCGCCCATCGGACCGCCAAGGACGAGCGGAGCGGGGACCGCGGTCACGCGGTGGACGCCAAGCTCTCCTTCGAGCTTAACCGGTCGCGTCCGCGCAAGCAGCGCAAGCGGGAGCCTAAGCGAAACGGTTAAGCTTCAAGGGACGCGCTTAAGGCCATCCTAAAGAAAAAGGCCCGGATCGTTCCGGGCCTTTCGCTTGAAATCTTACTCGTCGTCCTCGTCGTCCGACCGCTTGAGCTGCTTCAGCTTGGCGAAGACCGAGTTGACGTCGATTACTTCTTCCTTGACCGGCTTCGGCCGGCTCATATCGGCGAAGGGCTCGCTGCGCTCGGGCTCGGCCGTCGAGATCTCGGCCGGCATGAGCGTGCCGCCGGTTTCCGGGACTTCC
The DNA here is from genome assembly GCF_052114965.1 of Microvirga sp. 2TAF3. Taxonomy (NCBI): domain Bacteria; kingdom Pseudomonadati; phylum Pseudomonadota; class Alphaproteobacteria; order Hyphomicrobiales; family Methylobacteriaceae; genus Microvirga; species Microvirga sp. 2TAF3. The sequence continues at coordinate 121,188 of NZ_JBFRFT010000018.1, forward strand.
ACATGCGGACGGTCCTTCGCGGCGCGCTGCACCTCGAAATCGAGGTCGATCTGCGAGCAGAGGCCGAGCGTCACCGGATCCATGGGCGAAAGGGTCGCCGAGTTCCAGTGGGTGCGGTCACGGACCTGCTGGATCGTGGTCTTGGTCGTGCCGACGAGGCGCATGATCTGCGCATCCTTCAGCTCGGGATGGTTGCGTACGAGCCAGAGGATGGCGTTCGGGCGGTCATGGCGGCGGGACACGGGGGTGTAGCGCGGGCCCTTCTTGATGCGCTTCTGCTCCGGCAGCTTCACCCGCGACTCGGCCATCTTCAGGTGGTAATTCGGGTTCGATTGCGCCTTCTCGATCTCTTCGCGTGTCAGCTGGCCCGAGGTGATCGGATCCATGCCCTTGATGCCGGCGGCGACTTCGCCATCGGCGATGCCCTTCACCTCGAGGGGGTGAAGCTTGCAGAAATCGGCGATCTGTTCGAACGACAGAGACGTGTTTTCGACGAGCCACACGGCTGTCGCCTTCGGCATCAGCGGTCCCTGGGACATGGGCTAAACTCCTTCAAGCCGGGCGCCGGTTCTTCGGTGCCGCACGGCAAAACTCTCCTGCGCTCCGTCCCGGCCGGGCCGGAGCATCTCGTCTCACGTTGTGAGGGAAACGAGATGATTATAGGGAGCACACCCCAATGTTGCAAATCCTAAAGGCGTAAAACGATCTTTCCGATATGCTCGCCGCCATCCATGCGAGCATGGGCTTTGGCCACGTCTTCCAAGGCAAAGGTCGAGTCTATCTGCGGCTTGGCCCGGCCCTTTTCCAGGAGCGGCAGGACTTTTTCCTCCAGGGCGCGGGCGATCAGTGCCTTCTCGGCGACGGAGCGGGCGCGCAGGGTCGAGCCGGTATGGGTCAGGCGCTTGAGCATCAGGAGGCGGAAATCCACCTCCACCCTGCTGCCCTTCAGAAAGGCGATCTGGACGATCCTGCCGTCCCGCGCGGCGGCCTCGTAGTTGCGGGGAATGTAGTCACCGCCCACCATGTCGAGAATGACGTCCGCGCCCTTTCCGTTCGTGGCTTCCTTCACGGCGGCGACGAAATCCGTCTCGCGGTAATTGAACGCGAGGTCGGCGCCGAGCGCGAGGCAGGCCTCGCATTTCTCCCGGCTCCCGGCCGTGGCGATGACCCTGGCCCCGAACGCCTTGGCGAGCTGGATCGCCGTGGTGCCGATGCCCGAGGTGCCGCCATGGACAAGGAGAGTCTCGCCCGGCTGCAGGCGGCCCCGCTCGAACACGTTGGTCCAGACGGTGAAATAGGTCTCGGGGACCGCGCCCGCCTCCTCCAGGGAAAGCCCGGCCGGGACGGGGAGGGCATTGCTCTCATGGACCACGGCATAATCGGCATAGCCTCCGCCGGGCACGAGGGCCATGACCGGGGTCCCGACAGGAAAGCGGGTGGCGTCGGGGCCTGTCGCCGCCACCTCGCCCGCGATTTCGAGCCCCAACGTATCGGGGGCGCCGGGCGGGGGCGGGTAGCCGCCCTGCCGCTGCAGCACGTCGGGGCGGTTCACGCCCGCAGCCTTCACGCGCACGAGGATCTCGCCCTCACCCGGCTGAGGAACGGGGCGCCGGACGACTTTCAGCACATCCGGGCCGCCATGGCCCTCCGCCACTACCGCGCGCATCGTGTCAGAAATCGCCGCCATTCCGTCCTCCTTCGGTCAAAGGTTGATGGATATAGGGCAAGAGTGGCAAGGTAGGCATCACGTTCTAGTCTCAGGGACGTCGTTTGGAAGGAGGATGTCATGGCTTTCGATCCCTTCGCCGAGGAACCCCGGGTCAGCCCGATGGGCCTGGAGATCGGTCAGGACCTGTCGATGCTCTCCATCGACGAACTCGACGAGCGTGTCGCGATGCTCGAGCGAGAGATCGCCCGGCTGAAGGAAGCCAAGAGAAGCAAGGAGAATTCCCTTGCCGCCGCAAGCGCCTTCTTCAAGCTCGGTTCGGCCTGAGCCCCAGGGACGAAGCTTAACCGTTTTTTAAGGTTTCCAAAGGATTATTGGGGATATCCAGTTCTCTCTGGATGCCGAGTGGCTCCTGTCCACTCCTTTTGACGCCTCCCTGTTAAGACTTCGAGCCGCCCCGGGCGGCTCTATTTTTGGCCGGTTCGCCTGCGCTTAACCTTAAGAAAGGGTTAGCGAAGCATCGAACCCGGAGGCGCTCTATACTGTTCTCCTGACATGACGACATCCCGGACCGGGCCAGCCGGATGGGGGGATGAAATGCTTTGGGGAGACGGTCGGTGAGCGAACCCGACGTGATCATGCTTGGAACCGGCCCGGTCCGGTTCGGACACAGCTTCGTGCATTCGGATGCCTTCAAGGCGCTGTTTCAGGAAGGAATGGAGCTCGTCGAGGAGACGGCGGCCTATCTCGATGGCCCCGGCCGCGACGATTCCCGGCCCCTGCCACGTCAGGTCACTGTCGCCTATGCCACCGAGAGCATGCGGTTGACGACGCGCCTGATGCAAATTGCCTCATGGCTGCTGGTTCAGCGGGCCGTCGCCGAGGGCGAGATGACGCCCGATCAGGCGCGAATGGAAAAGAACCGGGTCCGCCTGGCCTCGCAGGATGCCACCACCGCGATCGCGGATTACGAAGCCCTGCCGGCCCGTCTCAAGGAGCTGATAGGCCTCGCCACCCGGCTCCATGCCCGGATCATGCATCTCGAACAACTGATTGCGGAGGCGGAAACGGCACCCGCCCGGACTAGCCCCAACCCGGTCGCAGCCCAGCACCGGATGCTGGAAAAGCTTTTTGGCGGAAACGATTAGGGTTTTGCCGCCGGCTCCCTTGTCATCCTCATCCTCAGGCTGAGCGTCAGCGAGAGAAGGGGATTCATTGCCACCTTCAAACATGCCCACCAAACAAAAAAGCCCCGCCGAAGCGGGGCTTTTCCATGCGGGCCGGAAGGCTCGACGACGATGCGTCGGCTTACTTCTTGCCGAAGGACATGTTGCCGAACTTCGAGTTGAAGCGCGACAGACGGCCGCCGCGGTCGAGCAGCTGCTGCGTACCGCCGGTCCAGGCCGGGTGGGTGTTCGGGTCGATGTCGAGGTTGAGGGTCTCACCCTCTTTGCCGTAAGTGGACCGGGTCGTGAACTCGGTGCCGTTGGTCATCACGACCTTGATGAAATGATAGTCGGGGTGGTCGGTTTCTTTGCGCGCCATTGCCATATCCTCTAGCGGCCAGCCATCGTGGTGCCCGCAGCCTGTGATCGAGCCTGTCTTGAAAGGTTGCGGGCCTATACCTTACTTGGAACCCTGAAACAAGCCGGGGCAAGGGAACGAAGCCCTCGCGCTCCCAGAATCCCGGAAATGAAACTTGATATGGCCGATCTCTCCAACGGATCCACCCGCCCGAAAGCGGCATTGAGCGCCCTCAAGCCGCTCGTGCCCTATGCACTCGCCTATAAAGGGCGGATCCTGGCCGCTTTCATCGCCCTCCTCGCCGCCTCGGCGGCGACCCTGGTGATGCCGATCGCGGTGCGCCGGGTCGTGGATATGGGCTTTTCGGACCAGGGCCGGGCGCTCATCAACGCCTATTTCGCGGTCCTGCTTCTGGTGGTCGGCGTTCTCTCTCTCGCCAGCGCCTCGCGCTACTATTTCGTCATCACCTTGGGCGAGCGGGTGGTCGCGGATCTGCGCTCCGCCGTATTCCGGCATCTCACGTCCCTCGATCCGGCCTTCTTCGACCAGACCAAGAGCGGCGAGATCGTCTCGCGGCTGACTGCCGATACCACACAGGTCAAGGCCGCCTTCGGAGCCAGCATTTCCATAGCGCTGCGCAACATCTTCCTATTCATCGGGGCCGTCGCCCTGATGATCGTCACCAGTCCGAAGCTCTCCGCCCTGGTGCTTCTGGCGATCCCGGTCATCGTACTGCCCCTCGTCATATCGGGCCGCGCCGTACGGCGCCGCTCGCGGGCCGCGCAGGACCGGCTTGCCGATGCCTCGGCCTATGCGGCGGAGGCCATCGGCGCGGTGCGGACGATGCAGGCCTTCGGCATGGAGCGGCAGACGGCCTCCCGCTTCGCCGCCGCCGCCGAGGAGGCTTTCGGCGCGGCGCGCCTGTCCACGACCATGCGGGCCTTCCTGACCGGGATCGGCCTGTTCCTGGTCTCCGCCAGCGTCGTCGGCGTGCTCTGGTACGGCGCCCAGGAAGTGCTTGCCGGGACGATGAGCGCTGGGCAGCTCTCGCAATTCGTCCTCTACGCGGTCTTCGCCGCAAGTGCTCTCGGCCAGCTTTCCGAGGTCTATGGCGAGCTGGCGCAGGCTGCGGGCGCGGCCGAGCGTCTTGGCGAGATCCTGGCCGCCGAGCCTGCCATCGAGGCCCCGCGTGACCCAAAGCCCCTGCCGGAACCGCCTTTAGGCACCGTGACCTTCGAGAACGTGCATTTCGCCTATCCCACCCGGTCGGAGCAGCGCGCGCTCCACGGCCTGACCTTCCGGGCCGCCTCGGGCGAGCGGGTGGCGCTGGTAGGGCCGTCCGGCGCGGGCAAGAGCACGGTGCTGCAATTGCTGCTGCGCTTCTACGACCCGCAGGAAGGGACGATCCTGGTCGATGGGGTTCCGATTGCGGAGACCAATCCCGTCGCCCTGCGCAGCCGCATGGCTCTCGTGCCGCAGGAGCCGACGGTTTTCGCGGCGAGCGTTCTCGACAATATCCGCTACGGGCGTCTCGACGCCACGGAGGAGGAGGTCCGTCACGCGGCGCGGCTCGCCTCCGCCGACGATTTCATCCGCGCCCTGCCGCAGAGCTACGATACCCTGATCGGCGAACGCGGCGTGACCCTCTCCGGTGGGCAGCGCCAGCGCCTCGCCATCGCCCGCGCCATCCTGAAGGATGCGCCGATCCTCCTGCTCGACGAGGCGACCTCCGCCCTCGATGCGGAAAGTGAAGGTCAGGTGCAGGCGGCGCTCGACCGCCTGATGGAAGACCGCACGACCCTCGTCATCGCCCACCGCCTCGCCACCGTGCGCTCCGCGGACCGGATCCTGGTCGTGGAAGGTGGGCGCATCGTGGAGGAGGGGACCCATGAGAGCCTGCTCGCCGTCGGCGGCCTCTATGCCCGTCTCGCCCGTCTCCAGTTCACCGACGAGGAAGGCCGCGTCCAGGCTGCCGAATAGGTTGGCGAAGAGATCGAACCGAAGCGGGCTCCCGCCGTTGAGGGAGAATCGACACCACCTCGGTGAGGGTCCTTTCGGGAGATCGGCATGGCGGACAATTTGGGCAAGAGGCACCCTCAGGATGCGTCCCGCATCAACATCCATGAGGATTGGGAGGTCCGTTACTGGACCGGTAAGTGGAACATCTCGCGCCAGCAGCTGATGGATACGGTGAAGCGCGTCGGCGTACAGGTAAGCGACGTCGCGAAGGCGCTGGGCAAAGGCTCCTGAGGCCGGGCCTCAGCGCTCCGTCAGCTTCAGCTCGATACGCCGGTTGCGGGCATAGGCCTCTTCCGTCGTGCCCAGATCGAGGGGCTGGAACTCGCCGAACCCGGCAGCGAGGAGGTGCTGGGGCTGGACGCCGCGCGAGGTCAGAGCCTGGACGACGGCGATGGCGCGGGCCGCCGACAGGGCCCAGTTGGACGGGAATTGCGGCGTGGCGATGGGACGGGCGTCCGTATGCCCGTCCACGCGAATCACCCATGGAATATCAGGCGGAATCTGCTTCTGGAGTTCCACCAGCGCGCTCGCGATCCGGTCGAGTTCGCCCGAAGCTTCCGGCTTCAGGGTCGCCTGTCCCACGGGGAAAAGCACCTCCGACTGGAAGACGAAGCGGTCGCCGACGATGCGCACGTCCGGCCGCGTGCCGAGGATCTGGCGCAGGCGGCCGAAGAAGTCCGACCGGTAGCGGGCCAGTTCCTGCACCCGCTGGGCCAGCGCCACATTGAGGCGGCTGCCGAGATCGGCGATGCGGGCTTGGCTTTCCTTGTCCCGGTTTTCGGAAGCCGCGAGAGCCTCCTCCAGGGCCGCGAGCTGGCGGCGCATGGCGGCGATCTGCTGATTGAGAATCTCGACTTGGCTGAGCGCCCGGCCCGTGGCCTGACGCTCCGCATCGAGCGCCGTGTTCAGCTCATTGGTCTTTGCCTGGGCATCGCCGCCGCTCTCGATGAGGCTCTGCAGCCGCGCCCGATCGACCTCGGCCGCCTGGAGGGTGCTTTGCAGGGCGTTGAAGTTTTCCTGGGCGGTGCGCCGGCTCGACCGTTCGAGGGAGAGAAGGTCGGTCAGTTCGGCGATCTGCCGGTTCAGCCGGTCGAGCACCGTGTCGCGGCTCGACAATTCCCGCGACAGGAAGAATTGTCCGACCATGAAGACCGAGATCAGGAAGACGATGGCGAGAAGCAGGGTCGAGAGCGCATCGACGAAGCCGGGCCAGTAATTGAGCTGGCCCTGGCGTCCGCGCCGCCGTCCGCCCGAGCCTGAGATCGGCATCAGGGCAGCCTTTCATGAGCGAGGCGGTCGAGCACCTGCTTGAGTTCCTTCTCGCGGGCGGCCTGTGCTTCCACCCAGTCGCGGATCATCTGCTGTTCGGCGCGCATGTGCTGGACGAGGCCCTGGACCCCTTCCGCCAGATTGGCCATGGCCTGGGTCGAGGCACGGCCTCCCGCGCCTTCGTTGACGGCGGCGGTGAGCCGGTTGAGGGCGATCGCCAGATCGTTCGGCGTGCCCGCGCGTACGGTCAGGTCGGCGCCCGTATCCGCGGTGGAGGTGGCGAGCCAGTCCTCGAGCTCCGTATAGAAGCGGTTCTGCGCCTGGCCGGCCTGAAGATCGAGAAAACCGAGAACGAGCGAGCCCGCGAGGCCGAAGAGCGAGGCGGAGAAGGACAGGCCCATGCCCTGCAGGGGGCCGGCAAGAGAATTCTTCAATTCGTCGAAGAGAACGGCCGTGTCCTGCCCGGTCCTGAGCGACGAGATGATGCGGCCGACCGATCCTACCGTTTCAATGAGGCCCCAGAAGGTGCCGAGCAGGCCGAGGAACACCAGCAGGCCCGCCAGATAGCGCAGGATCTCGCGGCTCTCGTCCAGGCGCGCGCCGATGGAATCCAGAAGCGACCGCATGGCGGCGACGGAGAGGAGCGATTGGGATGAGCGGTTGCTGATGAAGGTGGCGAGCGGCGCCAGAAGAACGGGGGAGGCGGGAGGAACGAGGCCTTCCTCCGCATGCCGCATGGTGTTGACCCAGCGCACCTCCGGAAAGAGGCGCCAGACCTGCCGGATGGCCAGCACGATGCCGATGAACATCACGCCGATGATCAGGCTGTTGAGGCCGGGATTCGCCATGAAGGCGTTCCAGATCTGCTTGTAGAGGATGAAGGCGACAAACCCCGCCAGAATCAGGAAAACCGCCATGCGGATAAGGTAGATCCGCGGTGGGGTAAGGGGTTGGTCTTCCATCTGGATCCTGCTCGCTGATGCCTCAAGACCGTTCTAATGTGACCGGAGGGGACCCTGGGATCAAGCGTTGCCGCTGGATCCGCAGTGTCGACAAACAGAAATATCAGCCTTTGGCCTTCTTCAAGAGCTTGAGCAACTCGCGATGGAGGATTTCGTTGCCGCAGGCCACGCTTCCCGTGGCCAGGGGATTGCTGCCGCCATCCGCATCGGAGATGAACCCGCCGGCTTCGCGGATCACCAGGATCCCGGCCGCGATATCCCAGGAGTTGAGCCCGCGCTCCCAATAGGCGTCTAGACGCCCGCAGGCCACATAGGCGAGATCGAGTGCCGCCGCGCCCCAGCGGCGCATGCCGCCCGCATATCCCATCACGGAAGCCGATTCGCGCAGGAACAGGCCGTGATCGCCCTTGCCGATATGCGGCAGGCCGCAGGCCACGACCGCATCGGCCATCTCGTTGCGGGCCGCCACGCGGATGCGGCGGTTGTTGAGATAGGCGCCCTTGCCCTTCTCCGCGATGAACAACTCGTCCTTGGCCGGGTCGTAGATCACGCCGGCAACGATCTGCCCGTCGCGCTCCAGACCGACGGAAATGGCGAAATGCGGCAGGCCGTGCAGGAAGTTCGTGGTGCCGTCGAGCGGGTCGATATGCCAGCGGTGGCTCGGATCCGTGCCCGCGACGACGCCGCTTTCCTCCATGACGAAGCCATAGCCGGGGCGGGCCTTTTCGAGCGCCTCGCGCAGGACCTGCTCCGCCTTGCGGTCGGCCGCCGAGACGAAGTCGCCGGGCCCTTTCCGGGACACCTGCAGGTTCTCGACCTCGCCGAAATCGCGCTTGAGGGAGCGCGATGCCTTCATCACGGCATCGGTCATGACGGTCATGAGGGGCGAGCGGATCATCGTCGGGCGGTCCTGAAACTGGGGCGGGAAAGGAAATATGGCCCGGATGGACCACGGGAGGGGATGAACGTCAAGCCGTTGCGGATCACCGCATGCCGAGGCGCTCCGCGGCTACCCGCTCGGCGCGGGTTCGTTCGTCGGCGGTCAGGTCCTTCAGGGCGTCGTCGAGCCAGGGGTCGTTGAAGCCCTGCGCGACCGAGAGCAGATGCCATGCGGCGGCGTCGATCTTGTTCTGCGGCACGCCCCGGCCGGTTGCGAGCATGCGTGCCAGACGATTCTGGGCGATGGCGTTGCCCTTGGCGGCCGCGCGGCGGAAATAGCGTGCGGCCCTGGATTCATTCCTGGTGACGCCTTCGCCGTTGAACAGCAGGATCGCGTATTCGACTTCGCCGACCGAGCTCCCGTTCTTGGCGGCCCGCTCGAACAGGAGAGCGGCCTCCCCGGCATCGCGCTCCACGCCCCGGCCTTTCAGATAGAGGACGCCGAGGGCATGCTGCGCATCGGGAATTTCCGCATCCGCGGCCTTGCGCAGAAGATCGGCGGCCCGGCGCAGATCGGCATCGAGGCTGCTCGACAGGAGCAGCAGGGCAAGATTGTAGCTCGCCACCGGTTCGCCCTTGGCGGCGGCCTGTTCGAGCCAGGCCTTGGCCTGATCCCTGTCCTTCTTGATGCCACGTCCGTCGAGAGCCATCAGGCCGAGGGAAGCGAGCGCATGGGCGTCGCCGCGCCCGGCGGCGAGACGATACCAGTCGGCGGCCTTTTCCGGGCTGAGGGGAATGCCGAGGCCCTGGTTGTAGAGCTCGCCGAGCAGGGTCATCGCGGCGGCGTCGTTCTTGTTCTTCTCCAGCCGCAGGGTCGCCTCGCGAAAGGCCGCCAGATAGTGGCCGCGCTGATAGGCGCCGTAGGCGAGATCGGGTGCGGCTTGAGCCGTAACGACGGACGCGCCGAGGAAAGCGGCGCCGACGAGCCAGGACACACGGGACACGCGCATCAATGCAGCGCCTCCTCGTCGGCGATCAGGGCGGCGGCTGCCGACAGGGCCTTCGCCGGGCCGTCCGGATGGGACCAGGCCGCATCGCCGAGCGCGATGAACTCCGCGCCGGTCGCCGCAAGTGCCTTCACGGCATCCAGGCTCGGCGCATACGCGACGCAGGGCGTCTCGAAGATTTCCGCCCACCAGGCGGCCCGCTCCGCCACACTCTCCAGGGTGGGCAGGGAGCCGTCGGGGCGCGGTTCGCCGAACATCAGGTAATCCACGCCCGCCTCGCCCAGATTCATGGCATCGTCCTTGGAGCGAATGCCGCCGGCACCGATGGCGCGCTCAGCCTTGAGGCGTTCACGCAAGTCCCGGATGCTTGTGGGATTGCCCATGACGTGAACCCCGTCCGCACCGCCGCGCGCGGCGATGGTGGCGAGGTCGGCCGCGCTGGGCGCCCCGCCCTGGATGGTCACGATGGCGGCGGCCCCGCTATCCTGGACAGCGGGGGCGAGCGCCTTGACCTGATTGATGAGGGTCCTCTCATCGGCGGGCGCGAGGCGCAGGAGCACGGCGGCGACCTGGCCGCCCGCGCAGGCCTCGGCAAGGCGCGGCGCGAAGGAGGCATCTTCCAGAATGGGTGTGACGAGATAGAGTCGGGCAGAAGGCTCGGCCATGGTCCACGGTCATGAAAAAATTAAAGACAGCTACGCCATAACGAAAACGGGGCCATCTTGCGAGGCCCCGTTTCTCGGTGACGATTAAGGCGAAAGCCTGATCGCTTATTCGGCAGCCTGTCGGCTCGCGCCGAACTTGGGATCGAGCTCGCCGGACGCATAGCGCTTGGCCATCTCCGCCGGAGTGAGCGCGCGCTTGATCTTCGAGGCTTGGCCGGCGGTGTTGAACTCCTGCAGGCGCTGCTTGCAGAGTTTCGTCATCGCCTCCATGGCGGGCTTCAGATACTTGCGCGGATCGAACTCGCCCGGGTTCTCGGACAGAACTTTACGGATCTGGCCCGTCATCGCCATGCGGTTGTCGGTGTCGATATTGATCTTGCGCACGCCGTGCTTGATGCCGCGCTGGATCTCCTCCACCGGCACGCCCCAGGTCTGGGGCATCTTGCCGCCATACTTGTTGATGATGTCCTGAAGATCCTGCGGCACGGAGGACGAGCCGTGCATCACGAGGTGGGTGTTAGGCAGGAGGCGGTGAATTTCCTCGATGACGTTCATGGCGAGGATCGCGCCGTCCGGCTTGCGGGTGAACTTGTAGGCGCCGTGCGAGGTGCCCATGGCGATGGCGAGCGCGTCCACCTTCGTCTCGGCCACGAACTTCACGGCCTCTTCGGGATTGGTGAGGAGCTGGTCGTGGCTGAGCTTGCCCTCGGCGCCATGGCCGTCTTCCTTGTCGCCCATGCCGGTCTCGAGCGAGCCCAGCACGCCGAGTTCGCCTTCCACCGAGATGCCGCCGAGATGGGCCATGTCGGTCACCTTCTTGGTGACGCCGACATTATAGTCCCAATCGCCCGGCGTCTTGCCGTCGGCCTTGAGCGAGCCGTCCATCATTACCGAGGTGAAACCGGCCTGGATCGCCGTCATGCAGGTGGCGGGCTCGTTGCCGTGGTCGAGATGCACGCAGACCGGGATATGCGGATAGATCTCGGTGACCGCGTCCATCATGTGCTTGAGCATGATGTCGTTGGCGTAGGATCGCGCGCCGCGGCTCGCCTGGATGATGACCGGCGCATCGACGGCGTTGGCCGCTTCCATGATGGCGAGCGCCTGCTCCATGTTGTTGATGTTGAAGGCCGGAACGCCGTAGCCCTGTTCGGCGGCGTGATCGAGAAGCTGTCTGAGGGTGATGCGTGCCATGGTTTTCCTCCTGATTGCTTTTAGAACCCGCCGAAGCTGAACCGGGCGTTAAACGCGCAGCGCCTCGACGCCGGGCAGCGATTTTCCTTCAAGCCATTCGAGAAATGCGCCGCCTGCCGTCGAGACATAGGTGAAGTCGTCCGCCACGCCGGCATGGTTGAGCGCCGCGACCGTGTCGCCGCCGCCGGCCACCGAGACGAGCTTGCCTTCCTTGGTGCGCTTGGCCGCATGGCGGGCCGCCGCGACCGTACCCTGATCGAAGGGCGCGATCTCGAAGGCGCCGAGCGGGCCGTTCCAGACCAGAGTCCTGGCGTCGTTGATCGCCGCATTGACGCGCTCGACCGATTGCGAGCCCACGTCGAGGATCATCTGATCCTCGGGAATCGCGTCGATGCCGTAGGTGTGATTATGGGCTCCGGCCTTGAACTCATAGGCGCAGACGCCGTCCACCGGCAGGATGATGGCGCAGTTGGACGCGCGCGCCTGTTCGATGATGCGAAGCGCGGTATTCGCCAGATCCCTCTCGACCAGGGATTTGCCTACGCCGAGCCCCGTCGCGAAGAGAAAGGTATTGGCCATCGCGCCGCCGATGACGAGGGCATCGACCTTCTTCACGAGATTTTCGAGCAGGTCGATCTTGGTCGAAACCTTCGCGCCGCCGACGATGGCGACGAGGGGGCGCTGGGGTGCCTCGAGACCCTTGGTCAGGGCTTCCAGCTCAGCCTGCATGGTGCGGCCGGCATAGGCGGGGAGCGCATGGGCGAGGCCCTCCGTGGAAGCATGCGCGCGGTGCGCCGCCGAGAAGGCGTCGTTGACATAGAGGTCGCCGAGCTTTGCGAGTTCGGCGACGAAAGTCTTGTCGTTCTTCTCCTCGCCCGCATGGAAGCGGGTGTTTTCGAGAAGCAGCACGTCGCCGTCCTTCAAGGCGGCGACGGCCTTTTGCGCCACTTCGCCGATCGTGTCCTCGGCGAAGGCGACGGCTTTCTTCAGATGCTTTGCGACCGCCTCGGCGACGGGCTTCAGGGATTCTTTGAGATCGCGCCCCTTAGGGCGTCCGAAATGGGCGAGAAGGATGACCTTCCCGCCTTTTTCGGCGATCTCCTGGATGGTGGGGAGGACGCGCTCGATGCGCGTCGCATCCGTCACCCTTCCGTTCTCCATCGGGACGTTGAGATCGACCCGGACGAGAACGCGTTTTCCCTTGACGTCGGCCTGATCGAGCGTGCGGAAGGCGGTCATGAAAGCCTCCGTCAGATGAGCTTCGCCATGGCGACGGCGGTATCCGCCATCCGGTTGGAGAAGCCCCACTCGTTATCATACCACGACATGACGCGAACGAAGTTGCCGTCCATGACCTTGGTCTGGTCCATGTGGAAGGTGGACGAGGCCGGGTTGTGGTTGAAGTCGATGGAGACGTTCGGATCGTTCGTGAAAGCGAGGATGCCCTTCAGCTCCTGTTCGGAGGCGCGCTTGATGGCATCATTGACCTCGGCGACCGTCGTCGGCTTCTTGGCGATGAACTTGAAGTCGATCACGGAGACGTTCGGGGTCGGCACCCGGATCGAGGTGCCGTCGAGCTTGCCGTTGAGTTCCGGCAGCACGAGGCCGACGGCCTTCGCGGCGCCGGTCGAGGTCGGGATCATTGACAGGGCCGCCGCGCGGGCGCGGTAGAGGTCCTTGTGCATCTGGTCGAGGGAGGGCTGATCGTTGGTGTAGGAATGCACCGTCGTCATGAAGCCCTTCTCGATGCCGACCGCGTCGTTGAGCACCTTCGCGACGGGCGCGAGGCAGTTCGTGGTGCAGGAGGCGTTCGAGATGACGATGTGGTCCTTCGTCAGCTTGTCGTGGTTGACGCCGTAGACCACCGTGAGGTCGGCGCCGTCGGCGGGGGCCGAGACGATGACGCGCTTGGCGCCCGCGGTCAGGTGCGCCGCGGCCTTCTCGCGCGAGGTGAAGATGCCGGTGCATTCGAGCGCGATGTCGACGCCGAGCTCCTTGTGCGGCAGGGTCGCCGGATCCTTGATCGCCGTGACCTTGATCTTCTGGCCGTTGACGACGATGGAATCGCCCTCGACCTTCACCTCAGCCGGGAACCGGCCATGGACGGAGTCGTAGCGAAGCAGGTGAGCATTCGTTTCGACCGGACCGAGGTCGTTGATGGCGACCACCTGAATGTCCTTGCGGCCGCTCTCCACGATGGCGCGGAGGATGTTGCGCCCGATGCGACCGAACCCGTTGATCGCGACCTTCACCGTCATAGTCTTAGCTCCCTTGTGAGGTGAGGCTCAAATGGCTTGAAGCCTCATAGATTGTGCGTTCTGAGGATGTGTTCCGCAACGGCTTCGGCGGTAATGCCGAAGTGCTTGTAGAGATCCTTGTACGGCGCGCTGGCGCCGAAACCGTGCATGCCGACGAAAATCCCATCGGGGCCGATAACGGCATCCCAGCCGAAGCGGACAGCCGCCTCGACCGCGACCTTGACCGGAGCATCGCCGATGATGCGGGCGCGGACCTTCTCGGGCTGGGCCAGGAAGAGATCGAGCGACGGCACCGAGACAACGCGAACGGCGAAGCTTTGTTCGGCGAGAATCTTCTGCGCGGCGAGCGCGATCTCGACCTCGCTGCCGGAGGCGAAGATCGTGGCGCGGGCCTTTCCTTCCGCCGGGGACAGTTCGTAGGCTCCGGTGGCCGACAGGTTTTCGCGGCTTGCTTCCTTACGCACCTGCGGCAGGTTCTGGCGGGTCAGCGCGAGCAGGTTCGGGCCATCGGTGCGCTCGAGCGCCATCTGCCAGCATTCGGCGGTCTCGATCGCGTCGGCCGGGCGGTACACGCGCATCTTCGGCATGGAGCGCAGCGAGGCCAGATGCTCCACCGGCTGGTGGGTCGGGCCGTCCTCGCCGAGGCCGATCGAGTCGTGGGTCATCACGTAGGTGACCGGGATGCCGGCGAGCGCGGCGATACGCATGGCGGGGCGGGCGTAATCCGCGAAGACGAGGAAGGTCGCGCCGGCCGGAACGAGGCCCTTATGCAGCGCCATGCCGTTCATGGCCGCGGCCATGCCGTGCTCGCGGATGCCGTAATGGATATAGCGGCCCGCATAATTGCCGGGCGAAATGGCGGTGAGGTTCTTGGTCTTGGTGTTGTTGGACGGCGTCAGGTCGGCCGAGCCCAGCACCAGTTCCGGCACGGCCTCGGTGATGACCTCGAGCGCGATCTCGCTGGCCTTGCGGGTAGCGACATTCTGCGGCTCGGCGATGAGCTTGTCCTTGAGCTTGGCGATGGCCTCTGACAGGCCCTGCGGACGCATGCCTTTCATGCGGCGCTCGAACTCGGCGCGCTTCTCGGCCGGCAGCGCCTTCAGGCGCTCGGCCCAGGCCTTGCGATGGCGGCGGCCCTTCTTGCCGGCCTTGGCCCAGGCGTCGCGGATGTTCTCCGGAATCTCGAAGGGGGCGTGCTTCCAGCCGAGGGCGGCCTTCGCGCCCGCCAGCTCCTCGGCGCCGAGCGGCTCGCCATGGGCCTTGGAGGTGCCGGCCTTCTTCGGCGCGCCGAAGCCGATGGTGGTCTTGCACGCGATCATGGTCGGGCGATCCGACTTCTGGGCGCGGGAAAGGGCGCGGGCGATGGCCTTGTCGTCATGGCCGTCCACGCGCACGGCGCGCCAGCCGGCGGCCTCGAAGCGCTTCACCTGATCGACGGAATCGGAAAGCGACAGCGGGCCGTCGATGGAGATGCCGTTATCGTCGAAGAGCACGATGAGGCGGTTCAGCTTCAGGTGCCCCGCGAGGGCGATGGCCTCATGGCTGATGCCTTCCATCAGGTCGCCATCAGAGGCAATCACATAGGTGCGGTGATCGACGAGATCGTCGCCGTACTCGGCGTTGAGCATGCGCTCCGCGATGGCCATGCCGACCGCCGTGGCGATGCCCTGGCCGAGCGGACCCGTCGTCGTCTCGACCCCGGGAGTCATGAAGTTCTCGGGGTGTCCCGGCGTCTTCGAATCGAGCTGGCGGAAGCGCTTCAGCTCGTCGATGGTCATTCCCTTCACGCCCGTGAGATGGAGCAGGGAATAGATCAGCATCGAGCCGTGGCCGGCGGAGAGCACGAAACGGTCGCGGTCGGGCCAGGTCGTGTCCGTGGCGTCGTATTTCAGAAACTTGGTGAAGAGCACCGTCGCCATGTCGGCGGCGCCCATGGGCAGGCCCGGATGGCCCGACTTGGCTTGCTCCACGGCATCCATGGAAAGGGCGCGGACGGCATTCGCCAGATCGGAATGGGTGACGCGATCGGCGGAGACGGAGTTGGGCACGGCTTGATCCATAAATCTGGAGGGCAGCCCTTTCGGGCGAGCCTATCGAAAAAGCGTGGGCTCCTTAACACGGGGCAGGGGCGAGTCAAAGGCTCAACCGCCTCAAACCCCTTCAAGCCCCCCTTAAGACCCTGCGAGCACCGTTGCCGGTGCGGGGCGAGGGCCGTAGTGTCGGTGACGATTCCCGGAGGCATGATGACCCCCATTCTCGACGATGCGATGAAACGGCTCGAGGTTGCCTTGGGCCTGCTCGAGGCTTCGGTTTCGCGCCGGCTGGAGACGGAGAGGCGGCGCGGCGATCTCGAAACCGAACTGCAGCTCATGCAGGACGACCGGGCTCGCCTGGCCGTCGAGCTGGACGGAGCCTTGACCCGCCTTCAGCGCTATGAGGCGGCGACGGACGATGTGAGCCGCCGCGTCCGCCAGGCCATCGGCACGATCCAGACCGTGCTGGTCCGGGCCGGACAGCTCGAGCCGGAGGAGGGGTGAGATGGCCCAGGTGATGGTGACGATCGCCGGAAAGACCTACCGCATCGCCTGCGCCGATGGCGAGGAGCGGCATCTCGAAGGTCTCGCCGCCTCCTTCGACGCCAAGATCGAGGACATGCGCGCCGCCTTCGGCGAGATCGGCGACATGCGCCTCCACGTCATGGCAGCCATTACCCTGGCGGATGAGATGCACGAGACGAAGAAACGTATCGCGGCCCTGGAGACCGAACTCGCCGAGCTGCGGAGCTTCGCCTCCGCCGGCGATGAGCGCACGCAAGTCATTGAAGCCCGGCTCGCGGAAGGCGTGCACAAGGCTGCCGAGCGGATCGAGCGTCTGGCACGGAGCCTGAATTCACCGGGGCAGGGATAGTTGCTATCGTCTCCCGGGTTCGGCTGCGTGGCCCAGAGATGACAAAGGAACGGTGCCTCCAACTTTCCTCTTCCCCACGGCTCCCATCCCCCCTACATAAGGAAGGCGGGGCTGCGGGGCTCGTTAGGAGTTCATTTCCCCGGGGCCTTATCGATCCTTAGGGAGCTGTCCCTACCCGGTCCGTGGACCGGGATACACGGCGCCCACCTACTTATGTAGGTTCCCGGGATCGCTTCTCCGACGGCTTTTGTGGCTCCGCACCCGATGACATCTCTCTCCCGTCCCGATCTCAAGGAAAGGCTTCGCCGCGAGGCCTTCACCCGCCGCGACGCCCTCGACGAGGCATTCCGCCACGAAGCCTCGCATCGCATTTCCGAGCGGGCCCTGGGTCTAAGCCACCTGAAGGAAACCAACCCGGTCGGCGGCTATTGGCCTATCCGCAGCGAGGCCGATCCGCGTCCCCTCATGGAGGCGCTCACCGCCCGCGGGCAGGATGTCGCCCTGTCCCAGATCCTCCATCCGCATTTGAGCTTCCGCCTCTGGCGGCCCGGCGATCCGCTGGTGAAGGGCGGGTTCGGGGTGCATGAGCCCGGACCCGATGCGCCGGAGGTTTTCCCCAACGCCTTGCTGGTGCCCCTCCTGGCCTTCGACCGGCGCGGCGGGCGGATCGGCTATGGCAAGGGGCATTTCGACCGGGCCATCGCGGCCCTCGAATCCCGCCATTCCATCTTGACCATTGGCCTCGCCTATGCGGTTCAGGAGATCGAGCAAGTTCCGGTCGAGCCCCATGACCGGCCACTCGATGTGATCGTCACAGAAACCGAACTCATTCGGACCAAGCCTCTTTAAAGGACTTCTCAATGCGTCTTCTCTTCCTCGGAGATGTGGTCGGACGGGCCGGCCGCAATGCGGTCGTCGAACGCCTGCCGTCTTTAAGGGAGCGCTGGCGGCTCGATTTCGTGGCCATCAACGGGGAGAACGCGGCGGGCGGCTACGGCATCACCGAAGCGATCTGCGACGACCTGCTGAATGCGGGCGCGGATGCCGTCACCCTCGGCAATCATACCTGGGACCAGCGCGAGACCCTGGTCTTCATCGAGCGCCAGCCCAGGCTCATCAGGCCCGTGAACTACCCGCCCGGCACGCCCGGACGGGGCGCCAACCTCATCGATACCCCGTCAGGCCGGCGCGTCCTCGTCATCAACGTGATGGGCCGCCTGTTCATGGACGCGCTCGACGATCCCTTCGCGGCGGTGGACCGGGAACTCGACGCCTGCCCTCTGGGTCAGGTGGCGGACGCGGTCATCGTGGATATTCATGCGGAGGCGACCAGCGAGAAGGAGGCGATGGGGTATCACATCGACGGCCGCGCCAGCCTCGTGGTCGGCACCCATACCCATGCCCCGACCGCCGACCACCGGGTCCTGCCGGGCGGCACCGCCTACATGACCGATGCGGGCATGTGCGCCGATTACGATACCGTCATCGGCATGCAGAAGGAGGAATCCCTCCGCCGCTTTCTCCAGAAGACGCCTGGGCCGCGCATGGAGCCGGGTCTCGGCGAGGCCACCCTCTCAGGGGTTGCGGTCGAGATCGACGACCGCAGCGGCCTTGCCACCCGCGTCGCGGCTCTGCGCCTTGGCCCGCATCTCGAGGAATCCTGGCCGCGATTCTGGGATTAGAGGCTTGGGAAGAGTTCGGGTGCCGTTTCAGGGCTCGATTCAGCTGCTCTTGGCTTGCGGCGAAATATGCCCATCTGTCCTCTAACGGAGGAAGCAGGTGGACGCCGAAAATCAGCAACGTCTTCAAGCCGCGCGTGAGAACGGCACCTCGCCGGAGGCCGCGGAGCATAAGAGCGTATCCGCCATCCTACGCGCGGTGATCGATCAGGCCAGGGGCGAGACGATCACCATCGGCGAAATCATCGATGCCTTCGGCGAGCGCGCCTTCGGGCTGGTGCTGATCCTGTTCAGCCTGCCGAATTGCGTACCGGCGCCTCCAGGCATCGCCGGCATCGTCGGAACGCCCGTTCTCATCTTCGGCATCCAGATGATGCTCGGCCACAGGCATCCCTGGCTGCCCGGCTTCATCAAGCGCCGCTCCGTCTCGGTCGAGAAGTTCAAGCGCCTGATCGACGTCGCGGAGCCCAGGCTTCAATGGCTCGAGAGTTATTGCAAGCCCAGGCTGACGCAGCTTTTCAGCGTGGTCGGCGACCGGATGGTCGGCCTTTTCGCCTTCCTGGTGGCCCTGTCGGTGCTGATCCCGTTTCCGGGCACCAATTTTCCACCCTCCATCGCGCTCGTCATCGTCTCCATCGCGGTCATCGAGGAGGATGGCTATCTCCTGCTCTTGGGATATCTCATCGGTTTGGCGGGCTTGGCCTATACGGTCACGGTGCTGGGCGCGTCCTATCACCTGATCCGGGCGGGGCTCGCGAGCTGGTTCGGAATTTGAAGCATTTTCCGCAAAAGTGGATGCCGGTTTTGCGGCGGAAAATGCGTCTTTCAAAAAGAGAGCCTTGTCGCGAGCCGGAATTCGCGACAAGGCTCCAGAACAAAGAGGGGCCGAGGGGCTTTGCCTCGGGCGCTACACCGTTTTATAAGCCCGCTATCGTCAACATCCGCGGCCTGATGGGTTCTTGAACGCCAAGACGCTCTCGGTCGCGATCGCGGAGGCCCTATGGCCGGACATTCACAGTTCAAGAACATCATGCACCGCAAGGGGCGCGCGGACGCGGTGCGCTCGAAGCTCTTCTCCAAGCTCGCCCGCGAAATCACGGTCGCGGCCAAGATGGGCATGCCCGACCCCAACATGAACCCGCGCCTGCGCGCCGCGATCCTGGCCGCCCGCGCCGAGAACATGCCCAAGGACAATATCCAGCGCGCCATCAACAAGGCCGCCGGTAACGACGGCGAGAACTACGAAGAGATCCGCTACGAGGGCTACGGCCCCGGCGGCGCGGCGCTTATCGTCGAGGCCATGACCGACAACCGCAACCGCACGGCTTCCGATATCCGCTCCTACTTCACCAAGAGCGGCGGCAACCTCGCCGAGACGGGCGCCGTCTCCTTCATGTTCGACCGGGTCGGTCTGGTGGAGTTCGCTCCCGAGGCTACCGATGCGGACACCATGCTGGAAGCCGCCATCGAGGCCGGCGCCGAGGATGTGGTCTCCTCCGAGAGCGGCCACGAGATCTATTGCGACCAGGGCTCCCTCAACGAGGTGACCAAGGCGCTGGAAGAGAAGTTCGGCGAGCCGAAGGCCTCCAAGCTCGTCTGGAAGCCCCAGACCCCCGTCGCCGTCGACGACGAGGCCGGCGAAAAGCTGATGCGCCTGATGGAGACGCTCGAAGAGCACGACGATGTGCAGAACGTCTACGGCAATTTCGAATTGTCCGAGACGCTCATGCAGAAAATGGCGGAGTAAGGTTCCTTCCCTCTCCCCTTTGCGGGAGAAGTGTGGCGAACGAAGTGAGCCGGGAGAGGGCTTTTGACAGAACGCGTCCGCATCCTCGGCCTCGATCCCGGCCTGCGCAACACGGGCTGGGGCGTCATTACCATCGAGGGGACGAAACTCTCCTACGTGGCCTGCGGGGTCGTGACCTCGGACGGAGACCTGGCCCTTGCCCTTCGCCTGAAGCAGCTTCACGACCGGCTGACCGAGGTCGTCGCCACCTGGACGCCCGACGAGGTCGCGGTGGAGGAAACCTTCGTCAACAAGGATGCGCAGGCGACCCTGAAACTCGGTCAGGCCCGCGCCATGTCCCTGCTGGTCCCGGCGCTGCACGGGCTGCCCGTGGCGGAATACGGCGCCAACCAGGTCAAGAAGACCGTGGTGGGCGTGGGACACGCCGAAAAGGATCAGGTGCAGGCCATGGTGAAGATCCTGCTGCCCAAGGCCGATTTCAAGAAGGCCGACGCCGCCGATGCGCTCGCCATCGCCATCGCCCATGCGCATCACCGCAAGGCGCGCGCTTTGGCGGCGAGTTTTTAAGTGTTACAGAGCAACCAACGTCATTCCGGGGCGGCGCAGCCGAGCCCGGAACCCATAGCCCCTCCCGCGCTCGCTGACGCGCCGGCAGTGATTATGGATCCCGGCCTCCGCCGGGATGACGGGGAGGGTGGAGAAGAACGTTGATCGGCAAACTCAAGGGCATCATCGATGCCTATGGCGATGATTTCGTGATCGTCGATGTGCAGGGCGTCGGCTATGTCGTGCATTGCTCCTCGCGCACGCTCCAGAACCTGCCTCCGGTTGGCGAGGCGGCCTCGCTCTCCATCGAAACCCATGTCCGCGAGGACATGATCCGCCTGTTCGGCTTCCGCTCGGATGCGGAGCGCGAGTGGTTCCGCCTCCTGCAATCGGTGCAGGGGGTCGGCGCCAAGGTGGCGCTCGGCATCCTCTCGGTGCTCGATCCCGGAAGCCTTGGCACCGCCATCGCCACCGGCGACAAGGCGGCGGTGGCGCGCGGCCCCGGCGTCGGCCCCAAGCTCGCCCAGCGCATCGTTTCGGAACTGAAGGACAAGGCTCCGGCCTTTGCGAGCGTCGATCCGGCCCTCATCCGCCTGTCCGGCGCCATCGAGGACAAAAGCGCGCCGCTTCCCGTCTCGGACGCCATCTCGGCGCTGGTCAATCTCGGCTATCCCCAGGCCCAGGCTTCCGCCGCCGTCGCCGCCGCCTTGAAGCAGGCGGGCGAGGAGGCTGAGGCGAAAACACTCATCCGCCTGGGCCTGCGAGAGTTGGCGCGCTAGGAAAGCCTGCTTATATCAAGCCTTTGAAAGGTAAGATTCTTTGACCGATTCCCGCCGCCTGCTGACCCCCGAGAAACGCGAGGATGATACCGAGACGTCCCTGCGTCCGCTGGCGCTCGACGATTTCACGGGCCAGAAGGCGGCGCGGGCCAATCTGCAGGTCTTCATCAACGCCGCGAAATCGCGGGGCGATGCGCTCGATCACGTGCTCTTCGTCGGCCCGCCGGGTCTCGGCAAGACGACCCTGGCGCAGATCGTGGCGCGGGAGCTCGGCGTCAATTTCCGCTCGACCTCCGGCCCCGTCATCGCCAAGGCGGGGGACCTCGCGGCGCAGCTCACCAACCTGGAAGAGCGCGACGTGCTCTTCATCGACGAGATTCACCGCCTCAACCCGGCGGTGGAGGAAATCCTTTATCCGGCGATGGAGGATTACCAGCTCGACCTCATCATCGGCGAAGGCCCCGCCGCGCGCTCGGTGAAGATCGAATTGCCGAAATTCACCCTTGTGGGTGCAACCACCCGCGCAGGGCTCCTCACCACGCCTTTGCGCGACCGTTTCGGCATTCCAATCCGGCTCGAATTCTACACGGTCGAGGAGCTGGAGCTGATCGTGCGCCGCGGCGCGCGAGTGCTCGGCATCGGCATGAGCGACGACGGCGCGAACGAGATCGCCCGCCGCTCCCGCGGCACGCCGCGCATCGCGGGCCGTTTGTTGCGCCGCGTCCGCGATTTCGCCATCGTCGAAGGGATGGCCACCATCAGCCGCGAGCTTGCGGATAATGCGCTGCGCCTCCTCGATGTCGATCCCATCGGCCTCGATCTGATGGACCGCAAATATCTCACCACCATCGCGCTCTCCTTCGGCGGCGGCCCGGTCGGCATCGAGACCATCGCTGCGGCTCTCTCCGAGCCGCGCGACGCCATCGAGGAAATCATCGAGCCCTATCTGATCCAGAAGGGTTTCGTGCAGCGCACCCCGCGCGGCCGCATCCTCACTCCCCACGCCTTCCGCCATCTCGGCATGCCCGAGCCCAGCCGCGAGACGGCGCAATTCGGGCTGTTCAACGGGGACGAGGATGAGTGAGAAGCGCGACCAGTCCCCCTCCCCCTTGTGGGGAGGAGAGCAGGAGAGCACCCATTCTCTCCTCTCCGGCCGCCTCGACGGCGATGCCCATATCCTTCCCGTTCGTGTCTATTATGAAGACACGGATTTTTCGGCGCGCGTCTATCACGCCAGCTATCTCCGGTTCATGGAGCGGGGCCGGACAGAGTTGTTGCGGGCGGCGGAGGTGGCGCAATCCGACCTTCACAGCGAGATGGGCGGGCTCGCCTTCGTGGTGCGCAAGATGACCATCGATTTTCGCGGTGCGGCCCTGATGGACGATGTGCTTACCATCGTGACGCGCCCGAAGGAGATGCGGGGCGCCTCGATGACGCTCGCTCAGGAGATACGCCGGGGCGACGATGTCCTCGTCACCGCCGACGTCACCGTTGCGGCGGTCCGAGGGGGACGAGCCGTGCGCATCCCGGACAGCCTGCGAGCTGCTCTGGCATCCCGAGCCTGACGACGGCACGGACCCCGCCCTCAATGGGCGATGAGGAGCGGAATGGCCGCGTGATGCAGGAGATCGTATGTCACGCCGCCGAGGAGCCATTCGCGCAGGCGTGAATGGCCGTAGCCTCCCATCACCAGGAGTTGGGCGCCTGATCGTTGCGCCTCCTCCATCAGGGCAGCCGCGACGTCGCCGCCTCGGCTTTTGACCTCGTGCAGCGACGCTTCGATGCCATGATGCTTGAGGTGCTTGATCGCGGCCTTCCCGGAAACGGTCGCCCATCCCGTCAAGCTATCGTCGTCCACGACGACAACCGTCACGGTCCGGGCCTTGCGCAGATAGGGCAGGGCCTCGGTCAGTGCGCGGACGGATTCCCGGCTCGCGTTCCAGCCTACGACGGCGCGCTCGAAGCCGTCCGCCGTCCACTCGCGCTGGGGCACCAGAAGGATGTGGCGGCCGGATCCGAATAGAACACTTTCGACGACACGGTGCGTTTCCGGCGGCGCGCCTTGCGTGTTCGGGCGGACGGTAATGAAGGTGTCGGCCAGACGCGCCTCCCGGGTGGCCGTATCGGCGATTTCGGCGGCGAAGACATCGCGCCGCCGGACCTCAGCCGGACAGGGCAGGCGGGACAGCCGTTCGATCAGGGTCGCCTCGATCCTGTCTCCGATCTCCCGCGTCCGGTCGATCCGCTCGACGGCCTCGATGGCGCCGATATCGTCCCCCTCCACCGGCATGGTCAGGGGCAGAAGGTTCAGGAAGAGCCCGGTCACGTGGCCCTGGAAGAGTTCCGCGATCATCGCGGCAGCCGCCAGGGGGCCATCGTCGGCCGGGCTTCCGTCAAGCCGCACCATCACGTCCTTGAGCATCGCTCCCTCCCGCTGACCCGGCTGATTCCATACCTAGAGCATGATCCGGCGAAGGGGATTCCAGCCTTCCGAGAAGTTCACGCGGCATCAGAGGCCTGGAGACCGATCATGTTCACAGAAGCGTGACCGGACTCTAGATCACGCGCCGGGATGCCGCCGCTCAAGCAGGGGAGTGGGCGGATCAGGCGGGATATCGCCCTTGGGCCCGACCCGCTTAAACCAAGCCTTAACCTTACTCTGTGCTTAACAGGCAACGGACGAGAAAGATCGGCGTCTCAAAGCCGTACGCCCTTATTTTCGACAGATTCGCGGGCGAACGAACGGTGATACGCACAAGATTTTCCTACGAACGCGGTTGAGTCCAGTTCCTGGGCTGCTCGAAGAGCGAGGACGCGAATTATGAATCCGGCCGATGTGGCCCAGGCTGTCCCTGTGGCACACGACATGTCCCTTTTTGGCCTGTTCTGGCAGGCGCATTTCATTGTCAAGCTTGTGATGATCGGACTTCTGGGCGCCTCCGTCTGGTGCTGGGCCATCATCATCGACAAGACCCTTCTCTACGCCCGCACCAAGCGCGCCATGAACCGCTTCGAGGAGGTGTTCTGGTCCGGCCAGTCCCTGGAGGAGCTGTTCCGCTCGCTCCAGAGCCGCTCGGCGACCGGGCTCGCCGCCGTCTTCGTCGCCGCCATGCGCGAGTGGAAGCGCTCCTTCGAGGGCTCCGGCCGCTCGTTCCAGAGCTTGTCCCAGCGCATCGACAAGGTGCTGGACGTCACCATCCAGCGCGAAGTCGAGCGACTCGACTCGAAGCTCACGGTCCTCGCCTCCATCGGCT
This sequence comes from Microvirga sp. 2TAF3, assembly GCF_052114965.1. Classification (NCBI taxonomy): domain Bacteria; kingdom Pseudomonadati; phylum Pseudomonadota; class Alphaproteobacteria; order Hyphomicrobiales; family Methylobacteriaceae; genus Microvirga; species Microvirga sp. 2TAF3. Next base: position 145,543 of record NZ_JBFRFT010000018.1, read on the forward strand.
CGGCCGGTCCCTATATCGGCCTGTTCGGCACGGTAGTGGGCATCATGAACTCCTTCACCTCCATCGCCGCCTCCAAGAGCACGAGTCTCGCCGTCGTGGCGCCGGGCATCGCGGAGGCGCTGTTCGCCACCGCCATCGGCCTGTTCGCGGCCATTCCGGCGGTGCTCGCCTACAACAAGCTGCAAAGTGAGGTCAGCAAGCTGCAGTCGCGGCTCGAGGGCTTCGCCGACGAGTTCTCCGCCATTCTCTCGCGCCAGATCGACGAGCGCATCGCGCTCGCGGCTTAAGGGAGTTCGGGGATGGCATCGGCAGCAGGCATGGCGAAAGGCGGTGGACGCCGCCGGCGGCGCGCCCGCCGCAGCGGCGCAATGAACGAGATCAACATGACGCCGTTCATCGACGTCATGCTCGTCCTGCTCATCATCTTCATGGTGGCGGCGCCCATGATGACGGTGGGCGTGCCCCTCGACCTGCCGCAGACGAAGGCTGCTCCGCTCAACATGGATTCCAAGCCCGTGACGCTGTCCATCAAAGCGACGGGGCAGGTGTTCCTGGCGGATGCGGAACTCTCCGACGAGGCCATCGTCGGCAAGCTCGCCGAAGTGTCGAAGCAGGGATTCGACGAGCGCATTTTCGTCCGGGGCGACAAGAAGGTCGATTACGGCCGCGTGGCCCAGATCATGTCCATCGTGTCGGGGGCCGGCTACAAGCGCGTCGCGCTCGTAGCGGAGCCTGCTCAACGTTGAGCGGGAACAGGGCAGGGGCGAGATCGTGGCGTTGAAGCTCAAATTCAACTCCTCCGAACCGGGCTTCTGGGTCTCGGGCACCACGCACGTGGTGCTCCTGGCCGCGGCCATGGTCGGGCTCTCGTCCGTCAGCGAATTCCCCGAGGCGCAGGAAGGCATTCCCGTCGAGGTCATCACCGACAACCAGTTCTCCCAGATTACCAAGGGCGAGCAGACCGCCAAGACCGTTTTGCCGGCGCCGAAGCCGCGCGCGGATCGAGCAGCCGACAAGACCGAATTGCGCGATCCCGGCGAGGACAAGCGCGATGCGCCCGCCCCGCCGAAGCGCCCAGAAGAGATGAAGGTGGCCGACAAGGAGGAGCCCGTCGCGGCTCAACCCCCGCCGCCGCCTCCGCCCCCGAAGCCCTCCCAGGCTGAAGCCGAGGCGAAAGCCAAGGCCGAGGAAGAGAAGAAGCTGGCCGAGGCCAAGGCAGAGGCGGAAGCCATCGAGCGCGCCAAGGCTGCCGAGAAGGCAAAGGTCGAGGCGGAAGCGAAAGCCAAGGCGGAAGCGGAGGCGAAGGCTCAGGCTGAAGCCAAGAAGATTGCCGAAGCGAAGGCAAAGGCGGAAGCGGAAGCCAAGGCCAAAGCTGAGGCCGAGGCCAAGAAGGTCGCGGAAGCCAAGGCGAAAGCCGAAGCGGAGGCCAAGGCCCGCAAGGAAGCACAGGTCGCTAAGAAGCTCGACATGGGCGATCTGAAGCAATTCCTGGAGAACAAGGAAAAGCACCAATCGACCGGCGCGACCGGGGCGGAGGTTCAGAAACAGGCCTCGCTCGGCACCGCGACGGGAACGGCTGCGAAGCTCAACCCGAGTCAGAAAGATGCTTTAATGGGCCTGCTGCGCGAGCAAATCGCCCGTTGCTACACGGCGCCGATCAGCGCTTCTGCGGGCAGCGTGGTCCCGCCTATCCTCGATATCCGCCTCAATCAGGATGGATCGCTCGCGAGCGAGCCGTCCGTGATGCGCGGCGGAACCAACTCCACCGACCGCGCGGTCGCCGACGCTGCGCTGCGCGCGGTACGACGCTGCGCGCCTTATCGCGTTCCCGCCCAATTCGCCCCTTATTACTCGGACTGGAAGACGTTGAACGTCCAGTTCGATCTCACCTGATCTGAAGCCCCCACCGCTTGAGACCTGCCCTCATGATCATTCGCTTGCTGTCCCGTCTTCTTGTCGCGCTCGCCCTTGTGGCGCCGATGGTCGCCATTGCTCCTGACGCTTATGCGCAATTGAGCTTCCGGGTCGGGCCAGGAGGGCAGTTTCAGCCCATGCCCATCGCCGTCGCCGATTTCGCGGGCGAGGGCGATCTCGGCCAGCGAGTGTCAGGCATCATTGCTAGCAACCTGCAGCGCTCGGGCTATTTCATGCCCCTCGACAAGTCGCGCTTTCCGGAGCGCCCGGCTTTCGATGTCGCGCCGCGTTTCGATGCCTGGAAGATGGCGGGTGCGCAGGCGCTCGTGACGGGCCGCGTGACGCGCGATCCGTCAGGCCGCCTCAAGGCGGAGTTCCGCCTGTGGGATGTGGATTCGGGCCAGCAGCTCACCGGCCAGCAATATGTCACCGATCCCAATTTCTGGCGCCGCGTCGGCCACATCATTTCCGATGCGGTCTATACCAAGGTCACCGGCTTCGGAGGCTTCTTCGATACGCGCATCGTGTTCGTCGACGAATCCGGCCCGAAGGAGAACCGCCGCAAGCGGCTCGCCATCATGGATCAGGACGGCGCAAACGTCCGCTTCCTGACTCAGGGCGACAGTCTCGTCGTCACGCCGCGCTATTCGCCCGCCACCCAGGACATCACCTACATGTCCCAGGCCGACGGGCAGCAGCCGCGCGTCCAGGTGATCAATCTCGAGACCGGCTCGCGTCAGGTCGTCGGCAATTTCCCCGACATGACCTCGAGCCCGCGCTTCTCGCCCGACGGTCAGCGCATTGTCATGAGCTTCCAGCAGGGCGGCAATGCGAACATCTTCATGATGAACCTGGGCTCCCAGGCCACGACGCGGCTGACCTCGACCGCCGCCATTGACACCTCGCCGTCCTTCTCGCCGGACGGCCGCGAGATCGTGTTCGAGAGCGATCGCGGCGGCCAGCAGCAGATCTACGCCATGGCAGCGGACGGCTCGAACCAGCGCCGCATCTCCTTCGGTGACGGCTCCTATTCGCAGCCGGCTTGGTCGCCGCGCGGCGACTACATCGCCTTCACCAAGCGCCGCGCGGGCGGGTTCGCCATCGGCATCATGAAGCCCGACGGTTCGGGCGAGCGCATCCTGACGGAAGGCTTCCACAACGAGAGCCCGACCTGGGCGCCGAACGGCCAGTACATCCTGTTCTTCCGCGATCCGGGCGGGCAGGCGGGCGGTAAGCTCTACATGGTCGATATCACCGGCCGCGTGGAGCAGCCGATCGCGACGCCGTCCTTCGCGTCGGATCCCACATGGTCACCGTTGCTGAGCGGAGAACGTCAGCAGAATTGAAGAAGCGGGGCGCTTTGAGCGCCCCGTTCAGTTTCGCGCGTCATACGCCGCGCGGGGCGGCGGTGTGCTCCATGCGGTCCTTGTGGCCCTTCAGCTTGAAGGCGAGCATGAGAAGCGTGATGCCGAAGACCAGAGCATAGGCCCCGAGCCACCAGGTGAGCACCACCGCGCCGACGAGCGGAGCGACCAGTAGCGCGACGCCGAACAGAACCGATACGATACCGCTGAAGATCAGCCAGCCGCGGCCATAGGCCGGGTTCAACTTGAAGGCGGCGCCGATCATGAGCGCACCCGTGATCAGTGACCAGACGGCCATCAGCGTGACGAAGAACAGAACCGTCAGCCCCGGCCAGACGAAGGCGATGACGCCGACCGCGATATCCACGAGCCCTTCGAGAACCAGAAGGCCCCATCGCTGGTTCTGCGAGGCCGCCCGCACGGCGGCGACGATGCCGAAAACGCCGTCGACCAGCATGTAGGCCGAGAAGAACAACACCAGGGAGAGCAGCGTCGCTCCCGGAAGGAAGAAGGCGATCAGGGCAAAGATGATGGCGAAGACCCCGCGCAAGGCCATCGCCCACCAATTCTGGGCGAGGAGCACGCTCATGGACTGCGCGCGATCGAAGGATTCGGAGGAGCTGGAAGAACCGGTCGCCATGGCTATCTCCTTTGAGAGCGCAGGCATCACCATCGCGCCTGCCCCTATGGAAGGTATCTGTTCAACGCTAGAGCTTGGCGGCCGGTTTCATCCCCTCCTCGGGGAAGCCGGCCTGTCCTTGTCGCGTCCCGGCTTGCGCCTGAGCTCCAGCTTGCGGCGCCGCACACGGACGCGCTGCTTGAGGCGGAGAGCCCGAATGAGAAGGGCAAGCCCCAGCCAGGTCAGGCCGATGACGAGGGGTGCGACGATCAGGACCGGAAACAGGGTGATGATCGCCGCCAGTCCCAGCAGGACGCCGCCGATCATGGCGATGCTACTGGCCTCGGTGGCGGTCAGCGAGCGCGCATTGACCGACTTGCCGATGCTGTTGCTGAGCGCGAGAGCGCCCGCCGCGAGCCGCCGCACACCGCCTTTCTTGGGACGGCGAAGGCGGCGGGCGCGCATCTTCTGGACCTGTTTGCGCCGGGTCAGCGAGCCCGGGACGATCTCGGTCGCGTTGGCGAGATCCTCCAGATACATCGCCTCCATCGCCTCCGCGAAGGCTGGATCCTCGACAACCACGTCGAGCTCCCAGTTGGTCGCCCAGCTCGCGAGGTTGAGATTGGTCGAACCGACCCGCGCCCAGCGCCCGTCCGCCACGGCGGTCTTGGCGTGGAGCATCGAGCCGTTCCACTCGAAGACGCGGATCCCGGCCTCGATCAGGGAGCGGTAGCCCGCGCGTACGATCGGCTGCAGCACGGGCACGTCGCTCGAACCGGGTACGAGCAGGCGCACATCGACACCGTCCCGCGCCGCCTCTCCGAGCGCCTGCACATAGGATGTGGTGGCGACGAAATAGGCATCCGTGAGCCAGAGGTTGCGCTGCGCCGTCGCCGCGATGAACTGGTCGAACCGGTAGGTGCGGAACATCCCTGGCTGGCCGCAGATCACCCGCGCCGGCACGGTCCCGGCTTCGGGAATGGTGCGCGGATCGTCGAATTCGCTCCGGTCGATCGGCTCTCCCGCACGGGCCCAGCTATCTGCGAAGGCAGCGTCGAGATCGGCCACGACGGGCCCTTCGAGGGACAGGCCCGTATCTCGCCAAGGCTCGGCGCCGTCGGTGCCCTCCCAGGAATTGGACACGCACAGCCCCGCGACGAAGCCCTTGCGCCCGTCCACGGTGACGACCTTGCGGTGGTTGCGCCGGATCCAGAACGGATCGGTCAGCCGCGGCGGGTTGAAGACGCGCACCTCGATCCCGGCCCGCCGCAACCTGTTCCAGAATGCAGGCAGGGCGCGCCAGGAGGAGCCGAGCCAGTCGTAGAGCACGCGCACCCTGACCCCGGCCTGCGCCCGCTCGATCAGGGCATTCGCGAAGGTGCGGCCGGTCTCGTCGTCGGCGATGATGAAATTCTCGAAATGGATAACGCTTTTCGCGTCGCGGATGGCGGCAAGCCATGCCGGATAGTTCTCCCCCGCATCCCGCAACAGCCTGACGGCGTTGCCGGTGCGCAGATCACTGTCCGCGATACGGGCGAAGGCACGCTCCAGACGGAAGTCCGTCAGGTTCGACTCTTGCTGCTGCTCGAGTTGTCTGAGCTGGGCTGTAATCTGTCTCATGTCCCCATAACGCGCGAGAGAGCCATTCGGCCTCCAGTTGCCTGTCGATATCGATTGCGAGGGTGTGGAGCGGAACGGGTCATGCCACCTCTTTGCCGCATTTACTCCGAATTAACCCTAAGCCCAGGTTTCACGGCCTGGCTGTGATTCACCTTAATCCAACTCCTTCCCTCACGGTTGACGGAACCCTCCCTTAACCATCCCCCGATATAGATCACACAACGTTCGGCAGACGTATGTGTAAGGAGTATTGCCAATGATGACGTTGCGCGCCGTTAAATTCGCCGCTGCCATCGTCCTCGCCCTCGGGGCGGCGGCGTGTTCGTCCAATAAAGATGGGATGGCCGACGGGGCCGGTGGCGGCTTCGGGGCCGGCGGGGCCGCAACCCCGGGTAGTGCCCAGGATTTCGTCGTCAATGTGGGCGACCGGGTGTTCTTCGAGACCGATCAGACGGACCTGACCCCCACGGCCGCCGCGATCCTCGACAAGCAGGCCCAGTGGCTGACCCGCTATCCGAACTACACCTTCATCATCGAAGGTCACGCGGACGAGCGCGGAACCCGCGAATACAACTTCTCGCTTTCCGCCCGCCGCGCCCAGAACGTGCGCGACTATCTCGTGTCGCGCGGCATTCCGGCCTCGCGCTTCCGCACCGTATCCTACGGCAAAGAGCGTCCGGTCGCGGTCTGCAACGACATTTCCTGCTGGTCGCAGAACCGCCGCGCCGTCACCGTGCTGAATACGGGCGCGGGCTCTTAAGCTTTCGGGTTAGAACAGTGTCCCTCCTTTGGAGGGGAACGTGCGCGCCGCCACAATCTCGCCGTGGCGGCGCTTTTGTGTTATCGGCACAGTCATTGTGACCCTCACGGTACCTATCATGTTGCGCCGCCTGATTGTCTTTTTTGCCTTCGTCACGGCCTTGGCCGGGCCTGCCGCCGCGCAGGATGCCGCCGATGCGATCGTGCGTCTTAACCGGCTCGAGAACCAGTTCCGGCAGATGTCCGGCCAGATCGAGCAGCTTCAATACGAAAACCGCCAGCTGAAGGAGCAGGTCCGCAAGTTCCAGGAGGATGTAGAGTTCCGCTTCCAGGAAAATCGCGGCGGCGCCAAGGCTTCTCCATCGACCACGGCGCCCGTCCGTCCGGCGCAGCCCCAGCCCCAGCGCCGCAGCGACATGTTCGATCCGGCCGTGGACCCGAATGCGCCCGGTGCGCCTCGTCCGCTCGGATCCACGCCTCCTTCCGCTCCCTTGACCGCCGAGGTGGGCCGCCCCATGCCGCTTCCCGGCGGCCAGGCATCGAGCATGGATGAGCTGATCCAGGAAGACGATGTGGCGATGGATGCCGCGCCGCTCGACCTGAATCCGGCTGGGCGTACGGCTGCGATCCCCTCAGGGGCGATTCCCTCGGCTCCCGCGACCGTTCCCGTTGCGCGCGGTCCGAGCGTTGCGGCGACCAGCGTCGGCGACCCGCGCTCGGATTTCGAGACGGCCTACGCCTACTTCACCCAGCGCCAATACGAGGAGGCAGAGATGGGTTTCCGCCGCTTCCTCCAGTCCAACCCGCGCGACAGGCTGGTGCCGGAAGCCTCCTACTGGCTCGGCGAGACCTATCTCCAGCGCAGCCGCTACCGGGAAGCCGCGGAGCAGTTCCTGAACGTTTCGACAGACCATCCCAATGCGACCAAGGCCCCCGATGCCCTGCTGAAGCTCGGCGTTTCTCTCAACGGCCTCGGCGCCCGCGACCGGGCCTGCGCTGTCTTCGCCGAACTCGACCGCAAATATCCCCAGGCCTCCGCCAACGTGCGCCAGAGCTCCGAGCGCGAGCAGCGCCGCTCCAAGTGCAGCTAAGGTGCAGCTGAGCGCCCGGCAAACAGGCCCCATTCGAGGCGTGACCTCTTCCTCAGCCCCGTCTGAATTTCTCGAACCCGGTCGGCTGGAGCACCTTTTCACGCCTTTGGAACATGCCGGAGGCATTCTCGCCGCTGTATCCGGCGGGCCCGATTCCATGGCCCTGATGCATCTGCTGGCGCGCTGGAGCGCGGCAGGCGCCCGCCCCTCCATCACTGTCGCTACCGTCGATCACGGGCTACGCCCCGAGGCGGCCGAGGAGGCTGCCTTCGTGGCCCAGGAGGCGGCCGCTCTCGGCCTATTCCACCACATTCTCGGCTGGACCGGACCCAAACCCAAGACCGGCCTGCAGGAAGCTGCCCGCGAGGCGCGCTACAGCCTGCTCCTGCAATGCGCCCGCGAGATCGGCGCATCCCATCTCCTCACTGCCCATACCCGGGACGATCAGGCCGAGACGGTCCTGATGCGTCTGGCGCGCGGCTCGGGCCTTGCGGGCCTTGCCGGGATGCGGGCCGAGCGGGAGCGGGGCGGCATTCGCCAAGTCAGGCCGCTGCTCGATTGCCCGAAAGCCACGCTTCTGGATCTGTGTCTGGGCGAAGGCTGGCCCTTCGTCACCGATCCGTCCAATGCGGATGAGCGCTTCGCCCGGGTGCGTTGGCGCCGCCTCATGCCAGGGCTCGCCGCCGAAGGGCTGACCGCGGAACGGCTGGCGGGCTTTGCCCGCCGAGCCTTTCGGGCCGAGGAGGCGCTGGACGGGAAGGCTCGCGACGCTTTGGCGCGCACACGGCTTGTGCTCGATGAGAGGAAGCTTACCCTCGATGCGGCCCCCTTGGCCGAGGAGCCCTTCGAAATCGCCTTGCGCATGTTAGCGCAGGCCCTGCTCGAGGCGGGGATTGACCTGGAGAACAGCCGCCTGCAACGCCTTGAGGCCTGCACGGAGCGCCTCAGGGAGGCTCTCTCGCGCGGGGAGGGGCTCCGCCTTACGATCGCCGGAGCGCTGGTCCATCTCGACCGCGAAGGGCGGGTGTCCATCGGGGCGGAACCACCCCGCAGGCGCGGCCGTTAGCCAATTCTCTTAATCAAAGTCTGCCGGATGTGCCGCATGGCCGCCGCATTCCCTTGGCAAGGGGGAAGGGCGCGCCTACATTGAGTTTAGCCGCGCGAGGACTTTCCTCGCGCTTCATCTCCCTCTGGGGCAGAATCTGATCCGATGAATTCAAATTTCCGCAACTTCGCCTTGTGGGTTGTCATTTTCCTTCTGGTACTGGCGCTTGTGACGCTGTTCCAGAGCCCAGGCCACCGAGGCGGCGGCAGCGACATTGCCTATAGCCAGCTTCTCAACGAGGCGGATGCCGGCCGCATTTCGAACGTGGTGATCTCCGGACCGGAGATCAGCGGCACCTATACGGATGGCCGCACCTTCACGACCTATGCGCCGAACGACCCCGCCCTGGTGTCGAAGCTGCAGCAGAAGGGCGTGCAGATCACGGCCCGTCCGCAATCCGACTCGACCCCCTGGTTCATCGCCGTTCTCATGAACATCCTGCCCATCGCGCTGTTCATCGGCGCATGGGTGTTCCTGTCGCGCCAGATGCAGAACGGTGCGGGCAGGGCCATGGGCTTCGGCAAGTCCAAGGCGAAACTCCTCACCGAGGCGCATGGTCGCGTGACCTTCGACGACGTCGCAGGTGTCGACGAGGCCAAGGAGGATCTGCAGGAGATCGTGGAGTTCCTGCGCGATCCGCAGAAGTTCCAGCGCCTCGGCGGCCGCATTCCGCGCGGCGTGCTGCTCGTCGGCCCGCCCGGCACCGGCAAGACCCTGACCGCCCGCGCGGTCGCC
>NZ_JBFRFT010000019.1:0-83069 GCF_052114965.1 Microvirga sp. 2TAF3
GTCTCGCGGTCGAAGCCGGTCTGCACCGTGCGGGTGATGACCTCGCCCTTGGCTTTCGCTTCCGAGACGCGGGCGTTGAAGCCGTCGATGTTGCGCACGCCGAGCTTCGACATCTTCTTGTAGCGGTCCTCCATCTCCCGCACCGCCCAGCGCAAGGCGATGATCGCCTTCTTGGGGTCGGTGACGACGGGCGTGAGCAGGTGCGGAATGCCGTCATAGACGGAGAGTTCGAGCATCTTCGGATCGACCATGATCAGGCGGCACTGCTCCGGTGTGAACCGATACAGCAAAGACAGGATCATGGTGTTGATGGCGACCGACTTGCCCGAGCCGGTGGTGCCGGCGACGAGCAGGTGCGGCATGCGGGCGAGATCCGCGATCACCGGCTCGCCGCCGATGGTCTTGCCCAGACACAGAGGCAGCTTCTGCTTCGAGGTCTCGAAATCCTGAGACGCCAGCAATTCGCGCAGGTAAACCGTCTCGCGCTTGGGATTGGGCAATTCGATGCCGATGGCATTTCTGCCGGGGATGACCGCGACGCGGGCCGAGACCGCGCTCATCGAGCGGGCGATGTCGTCGGAGAGTGCCATGACCCGGGAGGACTTGGTGCCCGGCGCAGGCTCCAGTTCGTAGAGCGTCACCACGGGACCCGGATGAACGTGGATCACATCCCCCTTCACGCCGAAATCGCGGATCACCTTTTCAACGCGCCCGGCCGTCTCCTCGAGGACATCATCCGTCGGAGAGGGATCCTCCGATGGAGGCGGCTCTGCCAAGAAATTCAGCGACGGCAACTCATACGAACTGTCGTATACGAGCGAGGATACGCTGCCGGGACGGCTTTCCTCAAAGGATGAGTCCGATGCGAAAATGTTCTGTGGCGGCAGGGACTTTTCAACGGAGCCGCCGGCCGGCAATGTGCGCTCGCCTGAGGCGACATCCAGTCCGAGCGCTGTCGAACGAGCATGACGCATCGCCGCAGACATGCGCGACGGAACCGATGCCCCCTCCCCTTTCTGCGGTTGCCGCTCCCGGATGACATCCTTGCTCTCATAGAGAGCGAGATAGCCGATATCGACGCTATCCGACTCCACATCGTCCGAACGCTGTTGCGCCGAGGCGTCAAGATCCGCATCCTCAACTGCGACCGCAGCGACAGGCTCGTTCGAGGGAGCGGCAAAACCCGCCGATACCGTCAAGGATGCCGGCTCAAGACGGTATTGGTCCGAATATCCGAAGCGATAGGCCACCGACTTGAAAGCCCCGAAAGGCGACTGCACGTCATGCGCCGGCGGAGAAGCAATTTCCGTCGCGGGCTCGGGATCACCCGAAGCTGCGGAAACCGCAGTTTTTCGAGATGGCCGATTTTGCGTCGGACGGGCCGTGGAGGCCTGGACGACGGGAGCGTCCGATTGCGCGCCTGCTTCAGTCGGCTCTACAGCGGTTTCAGCCTCGCCGGCTGCCGCCGGATTGGCGATGCGGGAGGCGAACTCTGCCCGCAATCTGGCGATCTGGGCTACGGCCTGCTTCTTTTGCTGCACAGAATCATCCCGCTGGACCTGACCGGAAGACGGACGGGCGCCAGTAGCCGGCGATGCGGACAGGGCCAATGGCGCGATGGCCGCATTGTCCTGACCGATCACCCCGATCACCCCGCTCTCCGTTTTCCCGTTACGCTTCCGCAAGACCCGGTCGGGTGTCCGTGTGAATCGGGCACCGTCCGAGGTGACGAAGGCCCGGCTCCATGCCGGTTCGGCGGCCTCCCGCTTGCCGGCAGACCCGTTCAAGGGTGCTTCATCCCGCTCATCGAAGCCGGATGAGGGCAGGCTTTGCAATGCCGCAACGGGCTTCGAAACCCCTTCCGAGCCCGCCGCACGGCGCAATGAAAGAATATTGGCTCTCTCGGCTTGGTGCGCCTGGTCGGCATCCTTCGAATCGGCATGCAGGGACGGATAAAATGGCGGTTTTTGGGTTGATTGCATGGTTATCGCAACGTTGGAGCAACATGGATCAGCCCTCAGCTGATAAGTGCTCGCAATGTCGCCGCGACAGGTAAAAAGAGGGTTAGGGCCCTGACCTGCCGGACGCCTCACAATGGTCAGTCCCCAGAAATCACACACTCGGACTCTGGCCAGCGAAAGTCTTGCGGCCAAGCTCGCGAGAGCCCGCGCCGATGCCTCGGATAGGAGCCCTGGTCACGCCTCTTGGAGCGTGACCAGGACAAGGGAATCCCATTATCTGTATGGATTGGATGGCATCAAATTCTAGAGCCTCGGACCCAAAAGTGGACTCCACTTTTGGGATCAATCCGATGCTCATTTCCTTAAGCGGCGCATCGGTGTATGCGGAAAACCGGGTCCACTTTTCCGCACGATGCGCTAAGAGCCCGCCTTCTTCCTGCCAGCTGCGGCCTGCCCATCCATGAAGTCCATCAGCGCCTTCGCGACGGCCTGATGAGCGATCTGTCCGATCCTCATCTCCCTCCGCATCCGCTCCCCGTCCTCGATTTTCTCGATCAAGGGATCGAACTCCCGCGGCAGCATCGGATCGCCGAGATATCGCGGCTTGTCGCCGAGCTCGTGGAACTGGGCCCTGAGCTTCTGGCCGAGATATTCCTGAATCGGTCGTGGCAGCGGAGGCCGGTTGCTTCTTGCATTCAGGGTTTTTTCGCCCGTTTCCGTCATGGTCGCCCACCTTGTGGAACATTATGCAGGACAACGAAGCGTAGCGGTTCCAGTTCCTCCCCGGTAGCCCTGCCACCTTGCGCTCGGGCGTCCTAGTCCAGCCCCTTTCTCCGCTTAGATTCCTTGAGAAAGCGTCGTTCTGAAGGAGATGAGCGATGAATCCTAGCCGCCGACAATTCCTATGGGGTACCCCTACTTTCCTCGCGAGCTATGCGTTTTCGGGGCAGGAAAGCTTCGCTCAGGCCCTGTGGAGCCGATCCGCCTATGCGGCAATCTATGCTCCCGTCGACAACGATCTCTACCCGATTCCCGGAATCGAGCTCTCAAGGATCAATCCCGCCTTCCTGCGAAGGGAGGTGGCCTATGATACGCCCGAGCAGCCGGGCACGATCGTGATCGATCCCGGCGCCCGCTATCTGTACCACGTGCAGGAGGGTGGCACGGCCATGCGCTATGGGGTCGGCGTTGGGCGCGCGGGCTTTGCCTGGTCGGGTGAAGCCACCGTCCATGACAAGCAGGAATGGCCGGATTGGTATCCCCCGAAGGAAATGTTCGGTCGCAGGCCCGACCTGTTGGAGCAGATGGGCGACCTGCCCGGGGGGCTCGGCATGCCCGGCGGTCCCGGCAATCCCCTGGGAGCCCGTGCGATGTATCTCTGGCAGGGTAGGAAGGACACGCTCTATCGCATCCACGGCACATTCGAGCCGTGGACCATCGGGACGAACGCCTCGTCCGGGTGCATCCGGATGATCAATCAGGACGCGATGGATCTCTACGACCGCACCCCGGTCGGGACGAGGGTCGTCGTGCTGTCGCCACGGAAGCGGCGAACCAGACGTTGGATCGATATCCCAGCGGAATAGGAACTTCGTCAGGCGGATGAAAGCTTGGCAGTCAAGCGGGGCGAGGCTTCCGCGCGCTGGAAATTCATGTCGTCGCTAACGCTCGGTTAAAAGCTCGGCGGCAGACTATGTCCATGCGTCAGGTTCCGTTCAAAACACTTCGCTCCATCGACCCGGGCATCGGAACACGGCGCGTTCCAATTTTGCCATGGTTTGTCTCCAGAGAGCGGTCCGATAGACCGGACGGACACAAAGACATCAAGGGGATTTCTCGATACGTCCGGCGCCTGGGGGGGATGCTTCGTGGTCCTTGCATCGACTAGCGCATCGTGCGGAAAAGTGGATCCGGTTTTCCGTAAAGAACGATGCGCTCATTTAATAAGAGAGCATCGGATCGATCCCAAAAGTGGAAGCCACTTTTGGGTCCGATGCTCTAGCCGCCGCGCTGGCGCGGGACGGCTTTTGCGCCTTGCTGTCTGCTCCGCCGCTGCGGCGGTTGCCCTTTTCGCGGCCGTTGCCGGCACGCAGGACGCCATTGCCGACGGGGAGACCCGCACCCTCTCCTTCTTCCATACCCACAGGCGCGACAGCGCGACGATCACGTTCCGAAAGAACGGCCGATACGACGAGCAGGCGCTATCCCAGCTGAATTGGTTCCTGCGCGACTGGCGCACGGACGAGCCGGCCAAGATGGATCCGCGGCTCTTCGACATTCTCTGGGAAGTCTATCGCGAGAGCGGATCGCGGGAGTCCATCAACATCATCTCCGCCTATCGCTCGCCCGCCACCAACAGCATGTTGCGCCGCCGCTCCAGCGGCGTTTCAGAACATAGCCAGCACATGCTGGGCAAGGCGATGGACATCCGCCTGCCGGACGTCGATACGGGCCGCCTGCGCGCCATCGCCATGAAGATGCAATATGGCGGCGTCGGTTATTACCCATCCTCGGAATTCGTCCATGTCGACACGGGCAGCGTGCGCGCATGGCCACGCATGTCGCAGGATCAGCTTGCCCGCTTGTTCCCCAACGGCAAGACCCTCCACCTGCCTCCCAGCGGCAAACCGCTTCCGGGATATGCGGAGGCCAAGGCCGAGATCCTGCCCAGGAATGCCGCCCTCGCCGCGCAGGCCTCCATGGGCGGCAGCCCTATCGGCAATATGATGACAGCTCTTCTCGGTCGGAAGGACCCGCCGCGTCCGGCGCAGGCGGATCAGACATCAAAGCCTGTCGCGGCACAGGTCGCACCTGCTTCGCCGGTGATCCCGGATACGGCTCTGGCGCTTGCTCCCATTCCCCCGAACCGTCCAAAAGATAGGCTTCTGGCCACCGGCATCGAGCCTCCGCCGGCACGGCCTGACCGCATGATCGTTGCGGCTGTGGCAGCAAGGCCTCCTGTTCCGTCGATCGAGCCGATCCTCGGCCCCGACAGGAAGGCCTCGGTGCGGGCCCTTTTCGACCCCCGCACGGCTTTCCTCGACCTCGGATTCTCATCCCAGCTCGAGAACGATCTCAGCACAGTGCGTTTCAGCGGCCCCGCGGTGAAGCCGCTGCCCGTGAAGCAACTCCAGCTCGTGCATCAGGTGAATGCGAATTCAAGCACCGGCTCCTGAAGCGGCAAGGCTCCTCTGCAATTCGTCGGGATCGATCCTGACTTTCAACACGGTGCCGCCGAAATCGAGAACGAGTACGGGAACGCCGTCGTGCTGCTGAATGTGGGTGCTCAAGGGCTGAAGGGGCAGACTCTTTGGATGACGGGGACCCGCGCCCTCGGCAAAGGTCCTAGGGGGCAGACTTCGATGGACGCGGGCCATTTCACTCAGCAGATCCGACAGGATCGGGGTCGAATCGACCGTTCCGAGAAGCACTTCATATTCGCGGCCGGCATCGTTCCGGACGCCGAGCGAAAACAGGTTGCCGTCGGCCGCCACATCGACCCGCCAAGCCATCGATCCAATTCGTTTTACCACGACAGAAACTCCTCATCGAGCGGACTCTGAAGCATCGGACCTAAAAGTGGATTCCACTTTTAGGATCATCCGATGCTTTCTCCTTTAATGAGAGCATCGTGTGGCCGCAAAACCGGGTCCACTTTTCCGCACGATGCGCTAGGGAACATTCGAAGAGGTTGCCGCTAACGCACAGCGCCCGGAGATTGGAGCGAGACGCCAGTCGGGACCTTCAGCTCGCCCTCCGTGTCATCCTCATCCATGAAATGACCGTCCTTGGGAATGACGAGACCCGCGCCGATCTTTGGAAGATCGCGCCGGATACGGCACTCGATGGCAGATGTGAGCCCCAATGCGTTCTCGGTGCCGGTCAACTGGTCTCTTTTTCGTTCCGGCGAACCGATCCTGCCCTCGATCACCATATGCTGATCAGGGAAATCCCAAGTGAAGTTCGTTCCCGTTTGCTTCCACTGCCCGGGCCAACTCCCCTTCTTCGTCTTTGAGGCGTCGAAGACGTAAGGGCTTACCTCTCCACCATCCAATTCACCTCCACCAACTCCACCGCTGGGGTAGAATGTGATGATGAACTGCGAACCATCCCGCGCGCGGGCGCATGTCCACATCGATCCGGCAAGGCTCTCGCCATCCGCAAGCGCTCCGGAGGACACGAACATCATCGCAAGAAACGCGCTCGAAACTCTTCTCATGAGGCCAGTCCGAATGACAGGATATGTGACAGGATTGCACTCCATAGCGAAGCGCTCCTCAACGGAGCGCGGTTGGCATGGCGCCGACTCATCTTCGCGACAAGAGAGATTCCAAATTACAGCGTCGGACCCGCCATAGCCATCCTCAAGACGAAATTTCGGCAGCGATAAATTTCACCATCACGCTCATTTGCGCCGTCCTCCAACACGATCCGCCGGCAGCGCATAGGTTGCCGACCGGCCCTGCATGGATAACCCTTGTCTCGGCGCCTGGATGAAATAAATCGACCCATGCTGCCTAGAAGGCCACCGTCGCGGTGGGTCGGCAGGACCGAGCCAACTTCGGTCGTTCCTCATAGATCATTACCTCTTTTTCTCCGGAGACATGCTTAGAAATGACTAAGCTGACGACCAAAA
Organism: Microvirga sp. 2TAF3; assembly: GCF_052114965.1. Taxonomy (NCBI): domain Bacteria; kingdom Pseudomonadati; phylum Pseudomonadota; class Alphaproteobacteria; order Hyphomicrobiales; family Methylobacteriaceae; genus Microvirga; species Microvirga sp. 2TAF3. Next base: position 6,598 of record NZ_JBFRFT010000019.1, read on the forward strand.
TCCTAATTCTGATTTCAACCTCCCTCCTTGCCCTCGGTCCCGCTTATCCCGCCAATTCCCATCTTTCACGTGGCTTTCTGAAGATGGAGCCGAGAACGAGAAGCCTGCAGATTTGCAACAACAAGGGCTCGCGGGAAATTTCTAAGGAGAAAGAATTTTCACGTCTCGATCGTGTCGTCGTCGACGCGATGTCGACTCCGAGTTTCGATGAACATGTCATCTCGGGCGATGGGGGCGCTTTCCGCCTGAAGGGGCAATGGCATCAATTTCAGTTCAAATGCATCCTTGCCAAAGACAATATGTCGGCCCTCTCCTTCACCTACCATGTCGGCGAAGCGATACCGGAAGATCAGTGGGAAAAGTTTGGATTGTGGCGCTGATTTCACCCGGGATCTATCGCGGGCCGCGGGCATGAAGCCAGGCGGTCCGCCGACACCCTCTCGAAGCGGGGCCATTCGTTTCTGTGCCCTCGACCCGACGAGCGAGCGCGCACATTGCCGCAGCTCCTGAAGATCCATCCGTTTCGCCACCCAGAATTTCATCTTACTCAATCGTAATGACCGACCAAGGAGGACTGAACTCCCCAATAGCAGTCATGTTTTCATGCGCCATCACGTTGCAGCGTGCGATCGGGTTTGCGCCTATGGACGAGAACGAGCCCAAGGATATGCTCGAAGTGCCGGAAACCACCCCGGCAAATGATCGAACGGCACGGGTTCTCCGCTGGATCAGCCTGGTGATGGCGGGCGGGTTCGTCGTCACGGCGATCATTCTGTTTTCAGCCGTCGAATAGTACCGTCCGAACATCGGTGTAACCTCGTTAAGTTTCATGCGGAGAAAAATTTTCACCGCGCCCGCGTCAAAGAAAAGGGCCGCCTGTAACAGCGGCCCTGAGTCAGGGAAGAAACTTTGGAGGGATAACGTCGCCATCAATGCGGCGCCATGAGTTCAATGTGGGGGTAAACCACGCGCCCGGACATACCTGCATTTCGAAAGCAGGCATGCAGGTCATGCATGGCCCGTCAGATGTCAGCCGAAGGCGATAGGCTTGGCCCGTGTCGATCCCCTGATCTCGCGTCTCAGGACTACCATCCGCACGGCTGGCGGGGCGATGAGGCAGATAAACGATCCGACCACCAGACTAACGAGCAAGGCAATCATGGAAACCCCCTTTACAGGGAGGCAAGCGTGCGCCCGTATAGTCAACGAAATATTAACGAGCGGCGCCATGCCTGTCGCGCCCCCGCTTTCCCCGCAGTTCGTCCACGGCTTTGGCCGAGGGGATTCGCGCGAATGCAAAGGCACTAGCCAGGATTATCGATCCTAGCTGTCGTGAACCTTGCACGCGAACGATAAGGCGCTCTGCGACGGGGAGCGATCAAATTCCATGAAAGTTCGGCATGGCGCAGGGTCGCTGCGCCATGCCGAAAGTCAGATGAACCGGGCCAGGAAGGCGCGGGTGCGCGGGTGCTGCGGGTTCACCAGAACATCCTCCGGCCTGCCCTGCTCGACGACGCCGCCGCCATCCATGAACACCACCCGGTCCGCCGCTTCCTTGGCGAAGCCGATTTCGTGGGTGACCACGACCATGGTGAGACCCTGGTCCGCCAGATCGCGCATGGTGTTCAGGACCTCGCCCACCAACTCCGGATCGAGCGCGGAGGTCGGCTCGTCGAACAGCATGAGCTTGGGCCGGATCGCCAGCGCCCGGGCGATGGCAACGCGCTGCTGCTGCCCGCCGGACAATTGCCGCGGGTAGGCTTGCGCCTTGTCCGTGAGGCCGACCCGTTCGAGCAACTCCAACGCGTATTTCTCGGCCTGTTGCCGGCTCTGTCCGTGAATGCCGATGGGCGCCTCGACGATGTTCTGCAGCACCGTCATATGCGGATAGAGGTTGAACTGCTGGAACACCATACCGATCTGCCGGCGCTGGCGGGCGATGGCCCGATCAGACAACCTGTGCAGCCGCTGGCCGCGCAGCTCATAGCCGATCTGCTCGCCCGCCACTTCGATGGAGCCGCGATCCATGGTCTCGAGATGGTTGATGCACCGCAGGAAGGTGGACTTGCCCGAGCCGGAAGGCCCGAGGATCACCACCACCTCGCCGGGCTTCACATCGAGATCGATGCCTTTCAGGACTTCGTTCTCGCCGAAGGACTTGTGCACGTTGCGTGCACGGACCAGCGGCGTCGATGCGGCGACGGTTTCAGGAAGGACTGTGATCGTCATCGCGCTTCCCCCGTATCGAAGGAGAGGCTTCCGCCGTCATCCGGCTTGCCGCGCCGGCCCTTTGCAGGGGCAGTGGAGCCTTTCTCGCCACGCGCATAATAGCGCTCGATGGCGGATTGTCCGACATTGAGGATCGAGGTCACGAGCAGATACCACAGGACCGCGACCATCAGCAGCGGAACCACCTCGAAGGTCCGGTTGTAGACGGCCTGGACCGAATACAGGAGATCGCCCATCGCAATGACACTGACCAGGGAGGTCGCCTTGATCATGCTGATGAGCTGGTTGCCTGTCGGCGGGATAATGGCCCGCATGGCCTGCGGGATGATGATGCGCCGCAGGGCACGGGCCCGGGTCATGCCGAATGCCTGGGTCGTCTCCACCTGCCCCGCATCGACGGACAGAAGGCCGCCGCGAATGATCTCGGCCATGTAGGCCGCCTCATTGAGGGCAAGACCCGCGATGGCCGCGGTCAGGGGCGTGATGAGGTCGTTGGCGTTCCAGCTGACCAGCTCCGGCCCGAATGGAATGCCGATCGACACCACCGGGAACAGGGTGGAGAGGTTGTACCAGAAGATCAGCTGCACGAGCAGCGGCGTGCCGCGGAAGAACCAGATGTAGAGGCCGGACAGGATCTGCAACAGCCTGTTGTCGGACATCCGGGCGATCGCCATCAGAAGCCCGATCGCAACGCCGATCACCATCGACACCACGGTGAGACCCAGCGTGACCGACAGGCCGCGCAGGATCGATTGCGCCGTGAACCATTGTGCGACGACGCCCCACTCGAAGTTCTTGTTGTGGGCAACCATCCAGGCGAACTTGATCCCGATGGCGAGCGTCACCGCCCACAGAAGCCAGCGCCCGTAATTGAGCGGCTGGCGGGCATGGGCGACATCGCGGAGCTTGAGCTCCGCGGCGTCGTCGAAAGGCACGGATGCTGGATTGAGCGTGCGCCCCGTCACTTCGCATTCTTCCCGGCCAGGTTGAGGCCTGGCGTCTTCAGAATGTTGTTCTCCAAACCCCACTTCTTCATGATGGCGGCGTAGGTGCCGTTCTCATAAAGCTTCTGAAGTCCTTCGAGCAGAACTGGGCCGAGCGGAGAATCCTTGGGCACCACAGCGCCCTGGAACAGGTCGTCGAAGCCATTGGCCTGGCCGACGCCGGCCAATTCAAGCTGGCCGTTGGATTGCTGAACGAAGTAGGTCAGCGGCGCCTGCGACGAGAAGAAAGCGTCGGACCGCTTGGAGCGAACGGCAAGGATCGACGTCGGCTGATCGGGGAAGGACTGCACTTCGAGCGCAGGCTTGCCGGTCTCCGCGCAGACATTGGCCTGCTGCTTGATCACCTTTTCGGCCGATCCGCCCGACTGGACCGCGATCCGAAGACCGCAGGTGTCGGAGAGACCCTTGATGCCTTTCGGGTTGCCGTTCTGCACGGCGAAGACCACGTATTCCTGCACCCAGTCGACGAAATCGTTGCTCTTCTCGCGATCGGCGAAATCGCCGATCGGGCCCATGGCGAACTGATAGCGACCCGACTTGATGCCGCTCAGGATGCTCGACAATCCGCTGACGGATTCGTGGTGGATCTTCACGCCCAGCAACTGACCCAAAGCATCGGTGAGGTCGGAGCTTGCACCGGTCATGGTGCGCGTGTCGCTCACGATCTCATAGGGAGGGAAGGAGCCGCTATTGACGGAGATCATCTCCCCGGCGGTCAGGATTTCCTTCGGCAGCTTGGCCTGCAGCGCGGAATCGAGCTTCTGCGCGGGAATCTTCACCTCTTCGGCCAGAGCCGAACCGGAGAAAAGAGCACCGGCGAGTAGCGCGGCATAGGCAAGTTTACTGGGTTTCATGATTGACTTCCCTTGGTTCCGGCACAGCTGTTCAGGCGCTGGCCTTGTTGAGTTCGGGCTTGGCGAAGCGACGGTTCTCAAGAACCGGCAGTATCCGCCGGGCATGGGCGATCCGGGCCGGATCGATATCGGCGAAGACCAGCGCCGGTCCCTCGGCCGCGCGCGCCACGGCCACGCCGAGCGGATCCACCACCAAGCTGTTGCCGATATTGCGCTCGCCACATTCGCCGACCGCCACCACGTAGCTGGTATTCTCGAGCGCGCGGGCGGTGACCAGCACTTCCCAATGCGCCTCCTTGAGCGGGCCCTTGACCCAGGCAGCCGGCAGCACCAGCAGATCGGCGCCGTCGAGCACGAGGCGGCGCGCCAACTCGGGGAAGCGCACGTCGTAGCAGGTCATCAGACCGACCTTGAGACCGGCCACGTCAACCAGCTCCGGCACGTCCTCTCCGGGGGTGACGTTCGTGGATTCCTTGGCGGAGAAAGCGTCATAAAGATGGAGTTTGCGGTATTGCGTCAGGATCTCGCCATCGCGGATCGCGATCAGAACGTTCCAGACGCGGCCGTTACCGTCGGGCGTATGCACGGTCATGATGATCGTCATGTCGCTGCCACGACTGGCATCGAGCAGCTGCGTCGCGAAAGGACCGTCCAGCGGCTGCGCCGATTTGAGCACGATATCCGGATCGGCGATGTCGCGGGCCAGGATGCCTTCCGGCAGCACCAGCAGATCCGCACCGCCAGCCTTGGCCTCTTTCATCAGACGCAGGCACGTATTGGCGTTTTCCTGCCATTCCCGGCTCACGACGAACTGACCGAGCGCAACTTTCATGACGGGTTTTCCTTGTTCCTGATTCATGGCCGGCCGCCTAGTTCGCGAATGCTGGGAAAAGGTCCTGCGGCGTGAGGCGCTTTTCCGTAAGGTTCTGAGCCTGAAGCTCGATGCCGAAATCGGTGAGCATCCGCTCATTGGCTTCCAGGCCGTTGCGATCCCAGGATGCGGGCAGATCGCGCGCCACCTGCCGGATCTCGTCGATGATCCAGGGCGTGGTGTCGGCGTATTTGGCGCGCTTCTCGAGCCAGACCCGCGCCGACTCGTCGAGCAGTTCGCTCAGCGCCTGCGGCAACCAGGGATTGGCTTCGACGATGGCGGGCTTGATGCCCAGAAGGTGAATGCCCGGCACGTAGCCGACATCCCGGAAGTACTCGACCTCGGCCTGCCGGAAATCGGGCAGCAATTGCCGGAACTCGGAATCGGCATCGAAGAAGCCGGGCGGCATGAAGGGCGTGAAAACCGCGTCGAGATCGCCCGTCTGCAGCATCTCCATCATCGGGCGCTCGCCGGGCGTGGCCTCGATGCGGCCTGGGCGGCCATAGCCACCGAGCCTGTCGACGATGGGATGGGCCGCCGTCAGACGGCCGACGAACCACTGGGCATCCTCGATGCCGACCCCGACCCGCCGCAACAGGGCGCGGGTCCAGGTATTGCCGGAATCCTGCCAGCCTGTCAGGCCGATCTTTTTGCCTGCGAGCTGGTGCAATTCGGTGATGTCGCTGCACTTGGAGGCGATGATGCAGCGATGGCGGAACGCGCGCATCAGGAAGTGAGGCACGCCGATGATGGAATCCTCGCCCCGGGCTCGGCCCAGTGCATAGCGGCTCATCGACATCTCGCCTGCATCGTAACGAGGATCGGTTGCGAGGTCCTCGGGGAGCGTCCCGACACGATCGACTTCCAGGTCGATCTCCTTCGCCCTGACGTCGCCCAGCGCGAGAGGGACGATGTAGTCCCAATCGCGGACTGCCAATTTGATCTTGATACTCAAACGCTTCCCCTGCGCTTCCCTAGAAAGATCGGACGGGCGGCAAAAGCGACTAGCCACCTCAATTAACGCAACGTAAATGTTTACATATGCCTGTACAATGCCATCTTCGTTACTGAACAAAGAAAGTTCCAATGACCGAAACATTAGAAGCGGAGTGGCTGGCCGCCCATCTCGGGGACCGGACCATGCGGGGAATCGCTCTTGAGACCAGCGCCCTGATCCGCTCGGGGGCCATTCCCATCGGAACGCAGCTCCCCCCGGTTCGCGATCTCGCTCATGCCTTGAACGTGAGTCCTGCGACGATTTCCGCCGCCTGGGGCGAGTTGCGGCGGCACAAGGTGATCGGCGGCCGCGGGCGCAACGGGGTCTGGGTCTGCGGAGACAAGATCGCGCCGCGTCCCTCACGTTTCGAGAACATCGGGAATTTCGGCGAACACGTGATCGACCTTACGGTGGCGGTTCCGGACCCAGCCTTGCTGCCGCCTCTCGGCGAGGCTCTCGCGCGCGGTGCGGCAGCAGAGAAACTGAACAGCTATCTGCGCGTGCCGATCCTGGACTCGCTGCAGCGCGCCGTGCAGGCGCGGTGGCCTTATGCTCCGGAGGCATATCTCGCGGCCAATGGCGGCTACGAGGCTGTCTATGTGACGCTTCAGGCTCTGGTCATGCCTGGCTCGGTCATCGCCATCGAAGACCCCACGGCCATGAGGCTCCTGGACATTCTCGACAACATCAATGCGCATGTGGTCCCTGTCGCATGCGACGAGGAAGGGCCGGACCCGGCCTCTCTGGCCAATGCGCTTCGGAAAAAACCGGCGGCCTTCATCTATCAGCCGCGCACCCATGCCATCACCGGCCACCGGGTCAGTGCAGCGAGGATGAAGGAACTTGCCGGCGTGCTGAAGGGCAGCGACACCCTCATCATCGAGGATGACGGCGTCGGCGACATATCGAGCCAAGCCCCCGCCAGCCTCGGGCAATATTATCCGCAGCAGACCGTACGCATCCTGTCATATTCCAAGTCGCTCGGCCCCGACCTGCGCCTCGCCGTCCTCTCCGGCTCGGCGGACATCGTCAATCAGATCCAGTCCTATCGCAGTTTCGGCGCGGGTTGGACGAGCCGCATCCTTCAGGAAGCCGCCGCCTGGCTGATCAACGACCCGCAAACCAATGCGATGGTGGAGAAGGCAAGGAACGTCTATGCCGCGCGGCGTCAGGCGCTGATCGATGCACTGCGCCTGCGCGGCGTGCAGATGCCGGATCGTGATGGACTATGTGTCTGGATCCCGGTGAGGTCGGAGCAATATGCTCTCGTGACCCTCGCAGCGCGCGGGATCGCAGTTCTGCCGGGCAAGAAATGCACCCTCACGGACAGCCACCACATCCGCGTTGCGACCAGCCTCCTCACGGAGCATCTGGACGAGGTGGCCGATGCCATTGCCCTGGTTCATCCCGTCGCTCTGCCGAGTGCGCGGGAACAGCCGGGACGGTTATCGGTGTGAGCGCATGAAGAGACGGCCATCCGTCTCTAAAGGACCTGACCCAGAAATTCCCGTGTGCGCCTCGTGCGGACGGGTGAGGATTTCCTCCGGCGGACCGTGTTCGACGATCACACCGCGGTCGGTGAAATAGACGCCGGTGAAATAGACTTGGCCCGCACCTTCGCGCGCAAAGCCCATTTCATGGGTGACGAGAAGGCAGGTCATCCCCTCCTCCGCCAACTCGCGGATGGTGACGAGCCCTTCTTTCACCGCCTCCGGATCGAGGGCGGCAACAGCCGCCTCGATCGCCCTTACGAAAGACGGAGAATTCACATTTGCTGCTTCCCGGCGTGATTTAAGGGAAGCTTATTCACGTTAAAATATGTAAATAAAACTCTATTTATTCAATATTGATGTGAAATACGTTGAACCACATTTGACTCGGACTATAAAGGTGGGGCCGCAGCGGAGAAGCACATGTCCAAAGTCTTTGTCATTCACGAAAACAGCATCTGGGTCGAACCGCTTCGGACTGCCTTCGCCGAGCTCAAGACACCCTATGAAGAGTGGTTTCTCGACCAGGGTGTGTTGAATCTCCGCGCGCCGCCGCCGGAAGGCGTGTTCTACAACCGCATGAGCGCCTCCTCTCACACGCGGGATCACCGTTACGCGGCCGAGTACACAGGCGCCGTTCTCGCATGGCTCGAACGGCACGGCCGCACGATCGTGAACGACAGCCGCGCTCTTCGGCTGGAGATCAGCAAGGTCGCCCAGTACGAGGCTCTGGCCGCGTTCGGTATCCGCACGCCGGATACCATCGCCGTGGTCGGCAAGGACAATATCGCTGAGGCCGCGAAGGAGCTGGGATATCCTCTTATCCTCAAGCACAACCGGGGCGGCAAGGGCCTCGGCGTGCGCCTCTTCCTGAGCAGCGCGGCACTGGACGAGCATCTGACCTCGCCCGAGTTCGAAGATCCCGTCGACGGGATCACCCTTGTGCAGCGCTACATCCAGGCACCCGAGCCGTTCATCACGCGGCTCGAATTCATCGGTGGACGCTTCGTCTATGCGGTTCGCGTCGATACGAGCCAGGGCTTTGAACTCTGCCCGGCCGATGCCTGTCAGGTGGACGCGGTGGCGATTGGTTCGGCTGCCTGCCCTGCGGTTGCTCCTTCCGAGAAGTTCCGCATCGTCGAGGGTTATGAAAACCCGCTGATCCCGACCTATGAGAAGTTCCTCGCGGCGAACGGAATCGGCATTGCCGGGATCGAGGTGATCGCCGACCAGGACGGCCGCATCTATACCTACGACGTGAACACGAACACGAACTACAACCCGGATGCGGAGGCGCGCGCCGGTTTATTCGGCATGCTCACCATCGCAAAGCACCTCGATCATCTTCTCAAGGAGACGCGGACCGCCCGGGCCGCCTGAAGCTTCTGATAAATTCCGATTGCCGAACCCTTGCCGGACATCGACCCGGCAAGGGCTTGCACGGCTCTTATACAGGCAAGACGACAGCCCAGCCGAGGATCCAGCATCCGGCAAAGCCGATGGCCGTCTGTCCCCATTCGAGCAAACCCCAATCGCGAACAAGCTCGCGAACCGGCGAGCCCTCCGCATCCGGCGGAAGCGTCCATAACCAGACATTCACGGGCACGACCACGAAATAGGCGTAAAGCCCCGTCGCGAGGATGATCGTTCCGCCGATGAGCCAGCGCACATCGCCGGAATGGCCGAAATCCACATAGGCCAGGATTGCCGAAAGGATCGCGAGTGTTGCCAGCATCAGGAAACCGCGCCGGTTGCTATCCAACCATTCCTGAATCATCGAGCGGGCATCGAGCATCAGCCGGGCCGGCTGCTCGACGACATTGATATAGAGCGCAGCACCGACGAAGGCACACGCGACGGCGAAAGCGAAGAACCCGGGTCGCATCTGAGCAGCCTCCTCGCGCGGGGCCCGTCGTTGCAACAGGAAAAGGTTATCCGATCCCCGTCCCGGCCGCCATGGGAAAGGCCCGTGACAGATCTCCTGCAGAGACCTCGTACCTATCCGGAGTACCCGACCATACATTGGGAGCCTGGTATGGTATGATGCTCCGCATAATGCCTACTTGCGCCTTGCATGGAAATGGGCTGGCCGGAATGGTCATCTCTATCGCGATGGGAGGGCGGCATGATGCGAACCGTTCTCTTCAGAGATCGCGATGATGCGGGCGCGCAACTCGCAGCCCGGCTCGCCTCCATGCATTTCGCCGATCCGGTGGTGCTCGCCCTTCCCCGCGGTGGAATTCCAGTCGCTCGTCACATTGCGGACGCGCTACGGGCACCGCTCGACCTCCTTCTCGTGCGGAAGATTGGCGTCCCAGGGCAGTCGGAGCTTGCCGCAGCCGCCATCGTCGATGGCGAGCACCCCGACCTCGTCCTGAACAGGGAAGTGATTTCTCTCGTCGGCCTGACCGAGGACCAGATCGACGATCTGGCCCAGCCGGAACTCTGGGAAATCGAGCGGCGCCGACATGCCTATCTGCAGAATCGCGCCCCGGTTTCGGTAGAGGGGCGAACCGCCATCGTGGTCGATGACGGCATTGCCACCGGCACGACCATGCGAGCGGCCCTTACGGCCCTGCGACGGCGCAACCCCGCTCGCCTCGTGCTGGCGGTGCCGGTGGCTCCCGCCGAGACGGTCGCAGCCCTGGAGCCTCTCGTCGACGACCTGATATGCCTCGCCGTGCCTGAAGTGTTCTATGCTCTCAGCCCCTTCTATCAGGAATTCCACCAGCTTTCCGACGCGGAAGTCACGCGGTTGATGAGCGAGGTGGACAGGGGCGAGCGGCATTCACCATGACAGTGCTTTTCCCGGTGGCCGGCTGAATTGGACCTGAGAGGATCGCCCTCGGCCGAGCCGTAAACCATAGCGAGGAAGACGGGCGACGGGATCCTTGGAAAAGAGGAATCCGGTTTTGCGTCCGGTCCCGCTCTCACTTATTGAAGGAGCATATGATTTTTGTCGCCGAGCCGTAACCTTTTCGGCGGATCATATATCGAACGGGCCTGCGAGAGGCCGATGGGAAGGATACGAGGAATGAGTGTCGCGACTGTTTCCACGGCGCCGATCGCAGGTCAGAAGCCCGGTACCTCCGGCCTTCGCAAGAAGACCGCCGTGTTCAGGCAGCCGGGCTATCTCGAGAACTACGTCCAGGCCGTGATCGAGGGCGTCGGCGGGGTCGAGGGCCGCACCCTCGTGGTCGGCGGCGACGGCCGCTTCTTCAACGATCAGGCCATCGCCATCATCCTGCGCATGCTCGCCGCCAATGGCGCCGAACGCGCCATCGTCGGCCAGAACGGCATGCTCTCCACGCCGGCGGCCTCGAACCTGATCCGCAAGCGCAAAGCCTTCGGTGGCCTCGTCCTGTCGGCGAGCCACAATCCCGGCGGCGAAGACGGCGATTTCGGCCTCAAGTTCAACATCGCCAATGGCGGACCGGCGCCGGAATCCACCACCGATGCAATCTTCGCCCGCACCACGGCGCTCACAGAATATCGCATCCTCGACGAGAACGCGCCCGCGCTCGGCACGCTCGGCGAAAGCAGGCTCGGCGGCATGATCGTCGAGATCGTCGATCCGGTCGCCGATTACGTCACCCTGATGCAGACACTGGTCGATTTCGACCGGATCAGCAAGCTGTTCGCCTCCGGCTTCACGCTCCGCTTCGACGCCATGCATGCGGTCACCGGCCCCTACGCCAAGGCGATCCTCGAGGGCGCGCTCGGCGCCCCCGCAGGCACCGTGATCAACGCCACTCCCCTGCCCGATTTCGGCGGCCATCATCCCGATCCCAATCCGGTCCATGCCGCGGAGCTGTTTCGCCTCATGTTCTCGGCCGAGGCGCCCGATATGGGCGCAGCCTCGGATGGCGACGGCGACCGCAATATCGTGCTGGGCCGCGGCATCTCGGTCTCGCCCTCCGACAGCCTTGCCGTGCTCGCGGCCAACATCCATCATACCAAGGGTTATGCGGGCGGCCTCAAGGGCATTGCCCGCTCGATGCCGACCAGCCGCGCCGCCGACCGGGTGGCGGAGAAGCGCGGGGTCGAATTGTTCGAGACTCCGACCGGCTGGAAGTTCTTCGGCAACCTCCTCGATGCCGGCCGCGTCACGATCTGCGGCGAAGAGAGCGCCGGTACCGGCTCGGCCCATGTGCGCGAGAAGGACGGGCTCTGGGCTATCCTGCTCTGGCTCGATATCATCGCCGCGCGCGGCGAGCCGATCGCCGCGATTCTGAAGGAACATTGGAAGACTTATGGGCGGGACTATTACACACGCCACGATTACGAGGGCATCGACATTGCCACCGGCGACAGGCTCATGGCGGATCTGCGTACCAGCCTGGCGAGCCTGCCCGGAAAGACCTTCGCCGGCCTGACCGTAAAGGCAGCAGACGACTTCGCCTATCAGGATCCGACCGACCAATCGGTGACCCGCCAGCAGGGCGTGCGGGTGCTGTTCGCCAACGGCGCGCGGGCGGTATTCCGCCTGTCCGGCACTGGGACGGAAGGTGCGACACTGCGTGTGTATCTCGAGACATTCGAGTCCGATCCCTCACGCCACGACCACGACCCGCAAGAGATGCTCTCCGACGTGATCGCCGCGGCCGATGCCATCGCCGGCATCCGCGAGCGCACCGGCCGCACTGCGCCCGACGTCATCACATAAGCAGACCCATCACTGCGATGGTGGCGGTCATGACCGCCGCCATCGAAGGGGACGCTCGGCGGACGTGAGGCCAATCGAGAACGCCTGGAATCGTTCTTCCCGGCTCAAGCGGAGCGACGCGGCGCTGCTGCCGGAGGCGAACCGTCATGCATGGCGCTTCTGATCTGGCTGCGCAATTCGGGCGTATCCTGGTGGTGATGCACGGTCACCGCATGCTGAACCGCCGCCTCCAGCAATTCGCCCTCCGTATCCGCCACAAGAGCGAGGCTGCATTTCACGTCGCTGGGTACTTCACGGCAATCGATGAATTTCCGTCCCATGGCCGCCTCCATGCTCGGCTCAGGCGCATGACCGGACGACATGCAGCCTCAGCATCGGATTGCCCCTCATCATACCTCAGAGCGGGCAGAAGCGCACTCTTCAGGGAATCTCCTCTTTTCACGGCGGCGGAACCGACCTCATCACGGGGCGTTCGCCCCGTGCCAATCGGAAAGGAATCCGCCATGCGCCATCATGTCCTACACGCGGCCGCGACGCTCGCCATTCTCACTCTTCCCCTGGCTGCTTGCCAATCGGGCCCCACTACGGGCGCAGCAGGCGGTGCGGTGGCAGGCGCCGTCGTCGGCGGCCCTGTCGGTGCTGTCGTGGGCGGTGTCGCGGGCGCAACGGCGGGCGGAGTTCTCAGCGCCGAGGAGTCTACGCGGGTCCGCACTCTTGTGGTCGCTCAACGCCGCCCCTCGATCCGCGTCGAGGAACCGGTGGCAATCGGCCAAGCATTGCCGACCCGCGTGAGGGTCTATCCCGTGCCGGCCAGCGTCGGCCTGCAAACCCCTTACAGCTATACCATCGTGAACGGGCAGACTGTCCTGGTCGATCCGCAGACCCGGCAGGTGATCGAAATTGTCCAATAATCTGATGGACAGGCCGTGGAGGCCCTACCTCGTCAGGACTCGCGCAGAACGTCCGAACGTGCCTCCACCGGCCTGATGCGTTGCACCGCCGTGAACGATATGCGCACACGGGCGATGCAGCCACCCTCATTCTGAGGTTTGCCCAGACCAATCGGCGTGTTGAGATAGGCGAAATATTCCTCGGAGGTGAGTGGATCCTTGAAAGAGACGTGCTCATGGCGGGCGCTGGCTTCGAACAAGTTCAGCGCCCGCAACTCGTCCTCCGACAAATCGACCTCAGCCATATAACGGCCCGCACAGCCGGCGACTGGACGAATCTGAGTCAAGACGCGCTCCAGCAGGCGGGGCCACTCGCGAACCAGTTCTGGCATCGTCATCTCCAACTGGACACCTGACTGTTTAAGACATTGCCGGTTCGACGATCATATCATGAGCTCTGCTGAAGCACCGCTGGCCTTCCGCGCCGTTCTACTCTCAAACGTATCCCGCGGAGGAAAAGACGTGATCCCAGAGGCGTTTGTGCCCCCCGTTTCAGCGCAGCCCTTTTGAAGCATCCAGGCTCTTCCATGGCGAGCTTGTAGGCGAGCGACGCTCGGCCTCATCCTGCGCGATCCGGAGAGGGTGCATGATACCTTTCCGACAGCATGGATGATTGGAAGGCTTTGGCATAACGGCCGAGAGCTCAAGCCTCCTTGCGTGAATGAACCAGGCTGTCCGCTTTCATGAAGGAGAAGCCGCCCTATCAAGGACAATTTTCTGTCTTTGTCTGGGGCGGAGAGGAATAAAACGGTCGAGTTCCTGCAAACCGAGTTCCTGCAAACGTTGTGAGAAGCGCCATGCGTCTGCCGATAATCGTCACTGTGTTCTGCCTGTCTCTCACGTGTCCTGCCCTGGCCCAAGACAACTCCAGCCAGCACGATACGCTTATGCGTGTCGCACAGGACTTCATCGTTCCCGGTTACGAAAACCTGAGGATGACAACCAAGGCCGAACAGGATCTCTGGAACGGCTTCTGTGCCGCGCCCCGCATGAGCGCGGTCGGCAATCTGAAAATCGCCTATCAGAAGGCGTCGGACGCTTGGTCGGGGGTCGAATTCGTGCACTATGGCCCGATCGGCATGGACTTACGCGCCGAGCGCATGGCCCACTGGCCCGAGCGCAGGAATGTCGTCGGACGAGGGTTGTTCATTCTGCTGTCGCGAAGAGGCAGCGACGATCTGATACCGGAGCACTTCGCCCAGACAAGCGCTGCCGTGCAAGGCCTCTCGGCTCTGGAGCGGCTGCTCTACGATCCCGATTCCGTACACGCCTTCATGGGCGGATCGAACGAGGCCAAGCATCGCTGTAACCTTGCCATGGCCATTGCGGGCAATCTTGCCCGCATCAGCGCCCAGGTTCTGGACGAATGGGATCGCCCGGACGGCACCCTCGTCCAGTTGGAGAAGGGCGATGCCAAAAAGGTCGACGAAGCTCTCACCCGCCTCGCGACGGACTACATCTCCCTGTTCGAAACCATCGACAATCAGAAGCTCGGGCTCGTCATGGGCAAGAGCATCGACAAAGTGCGCCCCACTCTTGCGGAGGACTGGCGCAGCGGACGTGCCATGCGGGCCATCGCCGTCAATCTCAAAGCTGCGGAAGCCATGGGGCAGCTCATGGTCAACCCGCAAAGCGATAGGGGGGCTTCGCTCATCCTTGCGCTTCATACCGCGCGCGTGCTGGCAGAGCACGCACCTGCCGACATCGGTAAGGCCGCTGCCGATCCGAAAGAGCGCAGCAATCTCGTTCTGCTTCGTGATGCCGTTCATTCCGCGCATGAAATCGCCGTCGCCTCGTTACCACCCGCGCTCGGCGTTATGCTGGGGATCAACAGCAGGCCCAGTGATTGACCGACGCCCATTCCTTCGCCCTCTCCAAGGGTGATTTCTGAAGGGCCCCGCTCGAAAACGCCGCCGGCAACAACCCACAGATTTCGACGACGGGCCGGAATGAGTCATTGCGCATTCGCGAATGGTTGAGAGAACATGGGTTCCAAGCTGCTCAAGTTCATACCCACTTGAGATATTCTCCCCCTGATACAGATCGGCTGCGAACAGGAGATCACAATGGACAAGCGTCGTTTGGGCCGCTCGAACCTCATGGTTTCACCCCTCTGCCTGGGCGGAAACGTCTTCGGCTGGACGGCGGACGAGCCTACCTCGTTCAAGATTCTCGATGCTTTCGTCGAAGCGGGGTGCAATTTCATCGATACGGCGGACGTCTATTCCCGCTGGGTCCCCGGTCACGAGGGCGGCGAGTCGGAAACCATCATCGGCAAGTGGATGAAGGCCCGCGGCAACCGGGATCAGGTGGTGATCGCAACCAAGGTCGGCTCGGAGATGGGCCCCAGCAAGAAAGGCCTGTCGAAAGACCGTATCAAGGCAGCGGTGGAAGATTCCCTGAAGCGCCTCCAGACCTCCTATATCGATCTCTATCAGTCCCACCGGGACGATTCCGAGACGCCTCAGGAGGAAACCTTGAGTGCTTATGCGGATCTCATCGCCGCCGGCAAGGTGCGCGTGATCGGCGCTTCGAATTTCAGCGCCGCACGAATGAAGGAAGCGCTCGCCATCAGCGCGAAGATGGGATTGCCGCGCTACGATAGCCTGCAACCCCTCTACAACCTCTTCGACCGCGCCGAATACGAGCAGGAGCTTGAGCCGGTCTGTGTCGAAAACAAAATCGATGTCATTCCCTATTATTCCCTCGCCAGCGGCTTCCTGACCGGAAAATACCGTTCGGAAAAGGATTTCGGGAAAAGTGTCCGCGGGGCCAGAATGACCAAGTACCTTACCGATCGTGGGCACCGCATCCTGGCGGCGCTCGATGAGGTTGCCCTGCATTACAACGCCAGCCCCGCACAGGTCGCCCTGGCCTGGCTCATGGCGCGCCCGAGCATCACCGCCCCCATCGCGAGCGCGACCCGGCTCGAACAATTGAACGATCTGATTGCCGCCACACGGCTGAAGCTCGACGCTTCCGCGATCGAGCAGCTCAACCGGGCAAGCGCGGAGTGAATTCAGCAGCCGACGCAGATTCCACGCTTGATCCGGCGATCGATCTCCTGATTGCGACGGGCCATCTCATCCTCGCGAGCAGTCGGACCGAGGGCAGAAGGATCCGTCGGGCGATTATTGGTGCCGGGAGCTACCGACCCGGTAGCGCCGGGGCCCATCGCGCGGCCGCTGCTTCCTTGGGTTCCGGGAGGGGGAAGCGGCGTCGTGCCGGAGGAGCCCGGCGCCATGGACTGGCCTGGGGACATGGGCTGGCTTGGAGACATGGACTGACCGGAGGATGAAGGCGAGCCTGCGCCGGAAGAGGCACCTCCGGCAGCGCCTCCGGATCCCCCGCCGGACTGTGCAAGCGCCACACCTGCGATGAGACTGGCCGCAAGCGCAGCTGAAATCGCGAGATATCGCATAACCCCTCCCGACATCGGATTGCAGGGGTCAACGCCCGAAACTTGCCGAGGGTTTCCGGTCAGCGCCGCCATATGGTCAAGCTGATCGGAACTTTCGGATCCAGGACCTCGCGTGCGCTAGGTTTCAGCCCCCTCCCCGACAGCACTGCGTCGGCGCTCAAGCCCTGCTCGCAGGCGGAGAAAACGGCGACGCCAGAGGGAATCCTCACGCCCTCGGCACGCGAGAGGTGAAAAGCCTCGTAGCCGATATCGAGAAAGAGGTCGAAGACCCTTCGCCCCCCGGGCACGGCGACCCGCCCGCCTTCAGGAAGAACGGTGCCGATCGCCTCGTTCCACGACAGGGCCTGCGGATTCCACCACCAACCGTCGCTGCGCTGTTCCAGCCCGGATGAAGAGGACGACAGGATAAGGCGACGGCGTCCCCTCGGATTTGGATTGGCCTCATGTCCGAGCCGCCCGAGCACCGTCACGGCCGCCTTGTCGAGCTCTTTCTGGAAATAGGCCCAGTCGGCATCGTTGCGCAGGATGTCCGGCGTCCGCCCGCTTTCATCGGCGATGCGGTCGTCATCGGAGACGATGGCGTAGCCGTGAACCTCGATCATCTGTCGTGTCCGGGGCGGTGAGCGATGGCAGCGTTCATGAGAATCCAAAGAACCAGGGCGTTGAGCATATGCCAGAGAAAATGCGTTCCCATCGGCAGCGTGGAACAGATGGCGCTGTCGACGGAGCGGAAAACCAGAGATCCGGCAAATACGCCCGCCGCCAGAAGAAGGGCCTTCCCAGCGTCCAGGACACCTTTCATCAGGCACAGCATTCCGACCGCCAGCAGGGCAAGGGCGGCAGGAAGATAACCGACGGAACCGTTGAGGGTGAAGGCCGGGAATAGGCCGAACCACAGGCGGTCGAAAGATATGTTCAAGGCAACGAACAGAACCGTCACCGCAATCGCAGCAATCGCCCCAAGGCGCAAATATCGGCGCATGGCGAGGAAGAAATAGCTGTAGATGAATACGGCGATCGGCAGCACATCGGCCAGAAGCGCCCAGCGCTCGGCAAAGGTGTGAAAGAGGAAGCTGCCGATGCCGACGATGGTTGTGACGGCGATCAGCCACAGGGCCGGCCAATCCCTTGCGCCCGCTCGTCGCCATTGCACGAAGGCAAAAGCCGCGGCGATCAGGAAGGCGGCGTTGGTCAGGGCGTTCAGCGGCTCGGACCAGAAACTGGCATCGATTCGCTCGCAGTAATTGTCGACAGGCGAGAACCAGGAGGTGGCCATGTGAGCAACCGTGGGGATGAATCCGGGTTTCACCTTGCCAGTCTTTGGCGAACGTCCGATGAAACAGGAGAGTCTGAAAACGAGAGCGAGAGAAGATGCGGATCGCGACCTGGAACGTAAATTCTATCAAGCAGAGACTGGACCATCTTGTCACCTTCGTGAAGAGCGCCGAGCCCGATGTCGTCTGCCTGCAGGAGCTGAAATGCGTCGACGAGGCCTTTCCGCGTGGCGAGATCGAAGCGCTCGGCTACAACGTCACCACCCATGGCCAGAAGGCCTATAACGGCGTCGCGATCCTTTCCAAGCGTCCGCTCGAAGACATCCGCCGCGGCCTGCCCGGAGACGATACCGACGAGCAGGCCCGTTATCTCGAAGGCGTCGTCTCGACGGAGACGGGCGTGGTGCGGGTGGCATCGATCTACCTGCCGAACGGCAACCCCATCGGCACGCCGAAATTCCATTACAAGCTTGCCTGGATGGATCGGCTCGAGGCCCATGCGCGCCGCCTCCTCGCCCTGGAAGAGCCGCTCGTTCTCTGCGGCGATTACAATGTCATTCCCGAGCCGAAGGATGCGGCCGATCCGGCGGCATGGCTCAACGATGCTCTCTACCAGCCCGAAAGCCGGGCGAAGTTTCGCGAACTCCTGAATCTGGGTCTGGGCGACGCCGTCCGCGCCTGCAACGACCAGCCCGGCCTCTATTCATTCTGGGATTATCAGGCTGGCGCCTTCCAGAGGAACAACGGCATCCGCATCGACCACCTCCTGCTTTCCCCGCAGGCTCAGGATAAGCTCAAGACCGCTTCGATCCGCAAGGAATTGCGCGGTTGGGACAAGCCGTCGGACCATGTGCCGGTAATGGTCGATCTCGACATCGACTGACGGATCCGCCCGGGGGCTTTGTTAGGAGCCGGTCCGCTGGGGACCGGCAGCCGTGAAGTCCAAAGCATCAGATGAGAGCATCGTGTGGCCACAAAACCGGGTCCACTTTTCCGCACGATGCGCTAGTGGCGGGACTGCATATATTGCTCGAGCAGCGCAAGGGCGAGCTTACGGTCATTCTCCCCGGCATTCTCGAAAGCTTCGTCATAGAGCTTCACGATCCATTGGTCCTTTGAGGGATCGATGGATTCGCGCGCAAGCGTCAGCCACATCAGGCCGCGGGCGCGCTGGCGCGGAACGCCCTGGCCGTTCATCAGCAAGTGCCCCAACAGCGCCTGGGATGCGTGATGGCCCTTTTCCGCCGCAAGGTTGAACCACCGGGCCGCGAGGCGGACATCCTTATCGACGCCGGTCCCTTCGAGATACAGCCGTGCGAGATTGTACTGGGCGTTCGAATCGCTGAAATAGGAGGCCGCGTAGTTGAACATCTCGACGGCGCGAACCGGATTGGCGCTCACGTAGGTGCCCTTGATGCCATCCAGGAAATAGGTGCCGAGCGCCACGAAAGCGCTCGATATCACCGAAGCGTTCGGGGAATCGGGGCTCTCTTCCGCGTTCTGATCCGCGAGCTTGGAGAAATACTCGAAGGCCTTCAGATCGTCGTGCTGAACGCCGTCGCCGTCGGCATACATGCGACCGAGTTTCCACAAGGCGAGCGTATGCCCCTGCCCGGCTGCGTATTCCAGCGCCAGGGCCGCGCCCCGCTTGTCTCCGGCATTGTAGTCGCGCATGCCGTTGCGCAGCGCCTCGCGCGCCGAACCGTATTTGGTGGCCGGCGTCAGTGGCTGCGGACGCGGCGCGGCATCGAGCGCGAAGGCCGCGCCCGGGCCGAAGACGGCCACGCCAAAGACGGCGGCGATGAGTCTAGACGTCCGCATAGGTTTCTTTTTCTGCGGCGCCGCCCGGATGGGTTACGGCCCCATCCCGCGCGGACCCCACGGTTTGCGCATATTTCCAAAGGTAGCCGGAGGTCGAGCTCGTTTCGCGCGGCTGCCATGCGGCGCGGCGACGGGCCACTTCCTCTTCAGAGAGTTCGACGTCGATCGTGCCCTTGATCGCGTCGAGAACGATGATGTCCCCATCCTTCAGGAGGCCGATCGGCCCGCCGACAGCCGCTTCCGGCCCCACATGGCCGATGCAGAAGCCACGGGTTGCACCCGAGAAACGGCCATCGGTGATGAGAGCAACCTTGTCACCCATGCCCTGGCCATAGAGCGCCGCGGTGGTGGACAGCATCTCGCGCATGCCGGGCCCGCCGCGCGGACCCTCGTAGCGGATCACAAGAATCTCGCCTTCCTTGTATCGGCGCTTGGACACGGCCTCGAAACAAGCCTCCTCCCCATCGAAGACGCGAGCCGGACCGCGGAAAGTCTGCTTCTCGACGGGCATCCCCGCGACCTTCACGATCGCGCCCTCGGGAGCAAGGTTTCCTTTCAGGCCGACGACGCCGCCGGTCGGGGTGATCGGCTTGTTCGCGGGCCGGACGACGTCCTGGTCCGGGTTCCATTTCACGGAGGCGAGATTCTCCGCCATGGTGCGGCCGGTCACGGTCATCACGTCGCCGTGCATATAGCCGTTGTCGAGCAGGGTCTTCATGAGGAGCGGAATGCCGCCGACCTCGAACATATCCTTCGCCACATAGCGTCCGCCCGGTTTCAGGTCGGCCACATAAGGCGTGCGCCTGAAGATCTCGGCCACGTCGAAGAGGTCGAACTTGATGCCCGCCTCGTGGGCGATGGCGGGAAGATGCAGGGCCGCGTTGGTGGAACCGCCGGAGGCTGCGACCACCGTCGCCGCGTTCTCCAGCGCCTTGCGAGTCACGATATCGCGCGGGCGGATGTTCCTGGCGAGGAGTCCCATGATCATCTCGCCGGCCGTGAAGCAGAACCGGTCGCGGATTTCATAGGGCGCGGGCGCACCGGCCGAATAGGGCAGCGCGAGGCCGATGGCCTCGGACACCGTCGCCATGGTGTTGGCGGTGAACTGCGCACCGCAGGCGCCGGCAGAGGGACAGGCGACCTGCTCGAGTTCCGTCAGATCCTCGTCCGACATCTCGCCGACCGAATGCTTGCCGACGGCCTCGAACAGATCCTGCACGGTCACCGGGCGTCCGCGGAAGGAGCCGGGAAGAATCGATCCGCCATAGATGAAGATCGACGGTACGTTGAGGCGCACCATCGCCATCATCATGGCGGGAAGGGACTTGTCGCAGCCGGCCATGCCGACCAGCGCGTCGTAGGAGTGGCCGCGCATGGTCAGCTCGACCGAATCCGCGATCACCTCGCGGGACGGGAGCGACGACTTCATGCCCTGGTGCCCCATGGCGATGCCGTCGGTCACCGTGATGGTGCAGAATTCGCGCGGTGTGCCACGGGCGGCGGCGACCCCCTGCTTCACGGCCTGGGCCTGACGCATGAGGGAGATGTTGCAGGGCGCGGCCTCGTTCCAGCAGGTGGCGACGCCGACGAGCGGCTGGCCGATCTGCTCCTTCGTGAGACCCATCGCATAGAGGTAGGAGCGATGCGGCGCACGAGCCGGCCCTTCCGTCACATGACGGCTGGGCAATCTCGACTTGTCGATCAGGCGCGCATCCATAGACTTAAGCTCTTCCCCACCAGGCCTTTTACGTTGGTTTCGAAAGGTTACGGAACCATCGTGATCTGCCACGTGCCACGCCATCGACGCAACGACTCACAAAAGCAAAAGCCGATCAGGCTTAATGCTCTGCTTTCTCGGGTCGCCTTGCTCTAAAGCGTTGGACTGGAAGCAGTTTAATCAGGCTCTTGGGTTGAGCTTCGTTTATGGCGGCATCTTGGCAGAGCTCGGGCCAAGAGCGGCATGATGTGGAAGGTTTGAAGGTGTTGCCGACAAGCAACATTTTTGTCGAGACGAAACCGTCTTCTAATCAATACTTTCAGATGAAAACCAGACGGCGTCATAAACTGCCGTCGCCGAGTGGTCGGGCTGCCGATCGGCCGTGAGCCAGACCGATCGCGTCCTGGCGATGTCCCCTTCCATCGGGCCGTACCCCTTGACCGGGATCTTCTTTTGGCCGCTGGACGATATGAAACCCACATTCATCAGGCGGCTCACCGTAAAGCCGTTCGGCTTGCGAATTACAAGTATGGCCGGCCCCCACCCGCCATGCGGCTGCCAAGGAAAGATCAGGCGTCCGCCCGGCCTGAGCGCCTTCAGCCATTCAGGATCGGGCGCCACCACGCCCGCATTGACATAGATGACATCCGCATCCGGCATCGTTCTCCCGAGAGCGGATGCGGCATGAACAGTGATATCGGCATGAGCCTTAAGGTTACGAGCGGCGGCGTCAGCGAGGTCCTGCTGGTATTCGTAAGCCTCCACACGGCCGCCGGGCTGGACAAGCAGCGAGAGAATGGCGGTGTAATAGCCCGTGCCCGCCCCGACATGGATCACGGTATCGCCCGGTTGCGGGCTGACGGCCGAAAGCCATGCGGCATGGAGCGCCGGCTCGCCGTTATTGATACCGCGCTCGCGGGAGATGGCGACGAGGACGTTTTCGTAGACATCCGCCAGCTCGGCCGATTGAATCGCGGTGCCGGCGCAGATGAGGGTCCAGGGCGGCGGTGGGAGGAAGTTCTCGCGAGGCACCGCGGCGAAAGCCTGCTCGATACGGGGATCATCACACCCGCCCATCCGCGTGATCCGCTCGGCGTAGCGAAGACGGGTGCTGTCGGGCAACGTCGTGGCCATTCCATGAAAAGCCCGCCCGGCCCAGCTTGTTCCGAACGCGCCCAAGCCCTTGCGTAAGGAGGGTGCTTACATCCTGAACACGCCGAATTTCGTCTCCGGCACGGGTGCGTTGAGCGTGGCCGAGAAGGCCAGCGCCAGGACGCGCCGGGTCTCGGAGGGCAGGATAATGCCGTCGTCCCAAAGGCGGGCCGTGGCGTGATAGGGACTGCCCTCCTCCTCGTATCTCTCGCGGATGGGCGCCTTGAAGGCCTCCTCTTCTTCCGCGCTCCAGGTCTTGCCCTCGGCCTCGATATTGTCGCGCCGCACGGTAGCGAGAACGCTCGCCGCCTGCTCCCCGCCCATCACCGAGATGCGCGAATTCGGCCATGTGAAGAGGAAACGCGGGGAATAGGCCCGGCCGCACATGCCGTAATTGCCTGCGCCGAAGGAGCCGCCGACGAGCAGCGTGATCTTCGGCACCTGGGCGCAGGCCACTGCCGTGACGAGCTTCGCGCCATCCTTGGCGATGCCGCCCGCCTCGTATTGGCGGCCAACCATGAAGCCGGAGATGTTCTGCAGGAAGAGCAGCGGGATGCGCCGCTGGCAGCACAGCTCGATGAAATGCGCACCTTTCAGCGCGCTCTCCGAGAACAGGATGCCGTTATTGGCGATGATGCCGACCGGCATGCCCCAGAGACGCGCGAAGCCCGTAACCAGCGTCGTGCCGTAGAGGCGCTTGAACTCGTCGAACTCGGAGCCGTCCACGAGGCGCGCGATGACCTCGCGGATATCGTATTGCTTCTTGAGGTCGGTCGGGACGATGGCGTCAAGATCCTCGATCGCATATTTCGGCTTGACCGGTTCTGAGAGATCGAGATCAACCGTCTTTCGCGTGTTCAGCGTTCCGACGATGCGACGCACGATGGCCAGCGCATGGACATCGTCCGTCGCATAATGATCCGCCACGCCGGATTGGCGGGCGTGAACGTCGGCCCCGCCGAGATCCTCGGCTGAGACCACCTCCCCGGTGGCGGCCTTCACGAGGGGTGGCCCGCCGAGAAAGATGGTGCCCTGCCGCCTGACGATGATCGTCTCGTCCGACATGGCGGGCACATAGGCCCCGCCCGCCGTGCAAGAGCCCATGACGCAGGCGATCTGCGGGATGCCCATCGAGGACAGGGTCGCCTGATTGTAGAAGATGCGCCCGAAATGCTCCCGATCTGGAAAAACCTCGGTCTGGTGCGGCAGGTTCGCGCCGCCCGAATCGACCAGGTAGATGCAGGGCAGACGGTTCTCCCGGGCGATCTCCTGAGCACGGAGGTGTTTCTTCACCGTCATCGGATAGTAGGTGCCGCCCTTGATGGTCGAATCGTTGCAGACGATCATGACCTCGCGGCCGGAAACGCGCCCGATGCCGGTGATGATGCCGGCCCCGTGGATCGCGTCGTCATACATGCCGTGGGCGGCAAGTCCGCCGAGTTCGAGGAACGGAGCGCCGGGATCGAGAAGCCGTGTCACGCGCTCCCGCGGCAGGAGCTTGCCCCGCGCGAGATGCCGCTCCCGCGCTTTCGCGGGACCGCCTTCCGCCACCGCCGCGCGTTTGGCGGCGAGTTCGCGGGACAGGTCGGCCCAGGCGTCCCGGTTCGCCCGGGCGGCTTCCGATGCGAGATCGGCGGATGTAGCGATGACAGGCACGTCGTCAGGCTCCCTGGCGCTGAAACCCTGGTTCATTCCAAGGGCACGAATGGACAATCACGGCCCGAGGCACGTGGAGCATGCCCGGCTCCGGGGGCCTTACCCCTTTGCGCGGATCACCGGCTCGCGAACGACCTTCTTCCCGCATGCATAGGCGATGCCGCGCACGAGCAGCCAATCGTTTGAGCGCTTCTCCAGATAAAGATGGGTGCCGTTCATCACGAAAGTGGTTTCCAGCATGCCCTCCAGGGCGGAGCCGAAACCGGGAACGGTGGGAGTAGTGGGGCTCACCTCGCCAAGGCGGGTACAGTGACGCACATCAGCCGGAGAATCGACGATGAGAACGCGCTCGGCCGGACTTGGGTTGAAGGAGCAGGCCGAGGCGGCCAGAGCGAGGAGAGAAGCAAGGATTGCGCGATGCATGTCGTTGTCCGCCGATTGTCACCCTTTGGACAAGCTTAGAGCACGAAGCGGCTTTGACGAGAAGCCATGTAACATCGGGAGTGGAAAACCGGGCGTCAGTTGCCCGAAAGCAACGGGGCACCCGCTCTTTCGGTCGGCCCGAAGATGCCTTCGAAGGTCTTGCGCATCACTGCATCGACCTCCGGCATGGTCACCGGAATCCCGAGATCGACGAGGCTCGTGACCCCGTGCTGACGCACCCCGCAAGGTACGATTCCCGAAAAATGCGAGAGATCGGGCTCCACGTTGAGGCTGATGCCGTGAAAGCTGACCCAGCGGCGGACTCGGATGCCGATGGCGGCGATCTTGTCTTCGACGGATTCGCCCTTGTCCGGTCGCCGCACCCATACGCCGACCCGGTCGTCACGCCGCTCGCCGCGGATGTTGAACTCGGCCAGCGTTGCGATCAGCCAAGCCTCCAGCGCCGCCACGAAGCGGCGCAGGTCCGGCTGTCGGCGCTTGAGGTCGAGCATCACATAGGCCACCCGCTGGCCCGGCCCATGATAGGTGTATTGTCCGCCGCGCCCCGACTGGAACACTGGGAACCGATCGGGCTCGACGAGATCGCTCCCCTTGGCCGAGGTGCCCGCCGTATAGAGCGGCGGATGCTCCACGAGCCAGACCAGCTCGCGGGCCTGCCCCTCGGCGATCGCGGCCGCGCGGGCCTCCATGAAGGCAACGGCCTCCTCGTAGCCCGTCAGACCCTCCGCGACGACCCAGTCCACCGGCTCGGAACCGCTCTCGGCCAGGAAGGCATCGGCCAGATTGTCGCGAAGGCTCGACACGTAAAAACACCCCTCATCGTCAACGATAAATTAAGAACGTTTTGGTCCCGGAACCACATTGGGGTCAACCATGCCTTTCCCGGTGGACGAAACGAAATCGGGAAGCTATAGGGACCCCGTTCGCTCGGCGCAGCACGGCCTCTCGGAGCCAGTCTTCGATAGTGCTGAAAGTCTTCGCCGGATGGACTTGCGGTGGCGCAACCGATCTTGTATAGCCACCGCCTCGCCAGGGAAATAACCTTGGCCTTGAAGGTTTCGCGGTCGTGGCGGAATTGGTAGACGCACTACCTTGAGGTGGTAGCGGGGAGACCCGTGGAGGTTCGAGTCCTCTCGACCGCACCAAACCTTCAAGATGCCTTAGGGCACAACAAAAAAGGCCCCGCAAGCGGGGCCTTTTTTGTTGCCTGTGCGCGGTTGTCATCTTGGCGTGAAGCCGCTTCACTAAAGCCTCGGACCTGAAAGTGGCTTCCACTTTTAGGATCATCCGATGCTTTCTCCTTTGATGAGAGTATCGTGTGGCCACAAAACCGGGTCCACTTTTGCGCACGATGCTCTAGCATTCACAATCGCTTCACCCGAATCTCTCGCCCGCCGGCGCAGCTTCCTGAAAAGACTGAATCAGCTTCGCAGAAACTGCTCCTAACCGACTCATCCATCTCGTCTTTACGGCGCATTGTGCTGGTCGCGGCGCACGCCTAAAAGGCCCCGGATCGCTTCTGAGGACAGGCTCATGCAGGACGTCGAAAACCAGACGCCGCCCCATGGCACAGAGGTCGAGCTTCTGCACTTCAGGGACGAGAGCGGCGACATCAACCCGCACTTCCTGGAAGCCATGACCGATGCCATCGAGGCATCGGACTCGGATCGGCTTCAGCATCTTGTCGAGGATTTTCACGAATCCGATCTCGGCGACCTCCTCGAGGCCCTGGCGGCGGAATACCGTCCGCGCCTGATCGAGCTTCTCGGCTCCGCCTTCGACTTCACCGCCCTCACCGAGGTCGATGACGCCGTCCGCGAGGAGATTCTCGAAGAGCTCGAAACCTCGACCGTGGCCGAGGGCGTCCGCGAGCTCGATTCGGACGATGCGGTCACGATTCTCGAAAGTCTCGACGAAGAGGAAAAGGCGGAGGTTCTCGACCAGCTTCCGGCCATAGAGCGCGTCGCGCTCCAGCGCTCCCTCGATTATCCGGGAGACAGCGCCGGCCGGCGCATGCAGACCGAGTTCATCGCCGTGCCCCCTTTCTGGACCGTGGGGCAGACGATCGACTTCATGCGCGACACGGCAGATCTGCCGGAAACCTTCTACGAGATTTTCGTCATCGACCCGGCCGGCCATCTCCTCGGCGCGGTCGCTCTCGACAGACTCTTGCGCAGCAAGCGCCCGGTCACGATCCAGGAGATCATGGACGACGAGCCCGACCGGGTCGAGGCGACGCAGCACCAGGAAGAGGTGGCGCGCCTGTTCGAGCGCTACAACCTCGTCTCCGCCGCCGTGGTCGACGAGGCCAACCGGCTCGTCGGCGTCATGATGGTCGACGACATCGTCGACGTTCTCGAGGAAGAGGCCGACGCGGACATCAAGGCGCTCGGCGGCGTGAACTCGGAGGAAGAACTCTCGGACACCGTCCTCTATACCCAGCGGAGCCGCTTTCCCTGGCTCTTCGCCAACATGTGCACCGCGCTTGTCGCCGCCAATGTCATCGGCCTGTTCGAGGAATCGCTCGAACGGATGGTGGCGCTCGCGATCCTAATGCCGATCGTCGCTTCCATGGGCGGCAATGCGGGCACGCAAACCATGACGGTCGCCGTCCGCGCGCTGGCCACCCGCGAACTCGGGCGCGCGAATGCCTGGCGCATCATCCGCCGCGAGGCGGTGGTCGGCCTGCTCAACGGGGTGGTCTTTGCGCTCATCATGGGAATGATCGCCGCAATCTGGTTCCAGACCGCCCAGATCGGCTTCGTGATCGGGCTGGCAATGATCAGCGTGCTGCTCTTTGCAGCGCTCGGCGGGATTTTCGTACCGCTCGCCCTGGACCGACTTGGCGTCGATCCGGCCGTCTCCTCAGGCCCCTTCGTGACGAGCATCACCGATATCGTCGGATTTTTCTCCTTCTTGGGTATAGCTACGCTTTGGTTTCGTCTGTAAATCTCGTTTCGGATCCGTTTTCGCAATGATCTGTTAAGGGCATTGGGGCATCGGTGATCTGATAGGTAACGTGTCCTTACAGTGAAGCCGATGTCCCGCCGCCGCCCCAACCGCCGCTCGAAAACCTCCGCGCTCCCACGGCTCCTTCGCACCGTCCGGTTCGCCGCAGTCACCGCCCTGGCCATGGGATTGGCCTCCTGCGCCATCGCTCCCACGAGCCGCTATCCCGCAAAGAGCGATATCAAACCTCACGCCGGCGTCGCCTCGGCTCACCGGCTTCCGATCCACGGCGTGGATATTTCCAAGTGGCAGGGCAAGGTCGATTGGGCGGCCCTGCGCCAGGCGGGCACCAAGTTCGCCTTCATCAAGGCGACCGAAGGCGGCGACCATGTGGACAACCGGTTCCTGGAAAACTGGTGGGGCGCAAAGAGCGCCGGCGTCCCGCGCGGCGCCTACCATTTCGTCTATTGGTGCCGCTCGGCCCACGAGCAGGCCGCATGGTTCAAGAAGAACGTCCCTCAGGACCCGGAGGCCCTCCCCCCGGTTCTCGACGTGGAATGGAACGGGGAATCGGTCAATTG
Organism: Microvirga sp. 2TAF3; assembly: GCF_052114965.1. NCBI lineage: Bacteria > Pseudomonadati > Pseudomonadota > Alphaproteobacteria > Hyphomicrobiales > Methylobacteriaceae > Microvirga > Microvirga sp. 2TAF3. The sequence goes on from NZ_JBFRFT010000019.1 coordinate 34,674, forward strand.
CCCGAGGAAGGTACCGCGCGAGCAGGCCCTGGCGATGATCGAGGTGCTCCTGCGCGAGATGCAGGCCCATACGGGCAAGCGGCCGATCATCTACACCGACATCACCTTCCATAAGGAAATCCTGGAAGGCGAGTTCAACGATTACCCCTACTGGATCCGCAGCGTCGCCGCCGAGCCGCACGAGCGCTACGCCGACCGCCGCTGGACCTTCTGGCAGTTTACCACGACGGGCCGGGTACCGGGCGTGAGCGGCGACGTGGACCGCAACACCTTCTACGGCACCGAGAACCAGTGGCGCATGTTCGTGCAAAGCGCCTGCGACCCGCGCGACCACAGGCGTCTTCAATCCGTGGGTGTCTGCGGGGCGCTCGATCCTGTGCAGACGGCGAGCGTCGACGAGTGAGAAGAGGCGCCGGCCTCCTCTGATACGGGCCCTCGCCTCCCGAAAGGCTCACCCGCCAGGACAACCCTGAGCCGTTGACACAATTCCTTGCAACCGATTGCGCTACGTTATATGTTATTATATAACGAAACGCATTATCGGCTCGCTGCGTGGCCAGTGCGCCTGAGGAGGCCTCGAAGCCCGCAGCCGCCGAAACCTGGGGGCAGGACCAATGAGCGCGACTCTGGACACGGAAGGCCGGCTGATCGAAGGCACGGGCGATAGCGAAACCCTCGCCGGCGGAGCCGGGAACGACACCATTATCGGCAATGGTGGCACCGACAACCTGAACGGTGGCGGCGGCAACGACTCGATCCTTGGCGGCGCCAACAACGACGAGCTGATCGGCGGCGCGGGCAACGACACACTCGACGGCGGCGGCGGGCGCAATAAGCTCTTCGGCGGCAGCGGCAGCGACGTTTACATTTTCGGCCGCGATACCCGCCATAGCGAAATCTTCGATGCGGGTGGGGACGATGACGCTATCGTCATCGATGCGCTCTCAAGCGAAGTCACCTTCGAAGTGAGCGGCCAGTATCTCTTAATCCGTCTCGGCGATAGCGGCGTCGCGGTCCGCGACTATTTCAGCGAGACGGACTATGGTCGTATCGAGCACATCGTTTTCTCAGATGGTACCGTCTGGACTCGGAACGACGTGCTGCACGCGCTCGAGACGCGCGATCCGGAGCCCAAGCCCGAACCGGATCCCGGTCCGAGCCCCATTATCGTCGGAACGGACGGCAACGATGTCCTCACGGGTTCGGCTGGAAGCGAACTTATCGACGGCAAGGACGGTAATGACACTCTCCACGGCGGCGCTGGCAATGATACGCTCGATGGCGGCGCCGGTAACGATCTGCTTCTGGGAGGTGCCGGTAACGACACCTACCATTGGAACGGCGGCAACGATACGATCGATGACAGCAGTGGCGACGATACGATCCGAATAGATTTCGACGATCACATCACCTGGTCGTACCAAGTCGGATCCGACGATCTCTTCCTTGCTGCTGACAACGGCGACTACCTCACCGTCAAGGGCTTCTTCGATGCAGCGAGCAGCATCCAGCGTTTCGCATTCTCAAATGGTGACATCCTGACCCGCAAAGACGTCTTGGAACGGTTGCCGCACACGCCACCAGAGAACCCGCCTCCCCCGGTGGGAACGGAAGGAAACGACTCGCTGCAGGGAACCGACGCCGACGATGTGCTCGACGGCAAGGGCGGCAACGATACCCTGGACGGCGGCAAGGGCAACGACCTGCTCATCGGCGGCCACGGCAACGACACCTTCATCTGGACTCCGGATGGCGGCGAGGATTTGATCGTCGATCACCAGGGCAACGATACGGTCATCGTGAAGGCCGCCTCGACGTCAGTGGTCCTGACGCGCGATACGGGCGATACGGATACGCTGGTGATCTCGCAGGGCGAAGCCCGGCTGAAGATCAACAAGTACTTCGTCACCGCCGAAGCACAGGACGACGAGGCGGGGCATATCGAAACGATAACCTTCTCCGATGGGGAGTCCTGGAACCTCGCGAAAGTCCTCGCGGCGCTGGACCGCGATCCGCCGATGCCTACCGAACCGGACAAGATCATCACCGGCAGCAAGGGCAAGGATGTTCTCGTCGGCGGAGTTGGCAACGACACGCTCGACGGCGGCAAGGGCAATGATGTCCTGCGCGGCGGCAGCGGCGACGATCGTATCCTTGGCGGCCGGGACAATGACAAGCTCTTTGGCGACGACGGTGACGACTTGCTCGACGGCGGCGTGGGCAAGGACACGCTGGTGGGCGGCACAGGTGCCGACGTCTTCCGCTTCGGCGGCAAGGGCGAAACCAGCCCCGGCAAGAACCGCGACGTCATCCTTGATTTCGCGGTGGGAGTCGACCGGATCGACCTCAGCGGGATCGACGCCAACACGAGGAAGAAGGGGCACGACGCCTTCGCCACCCTTTTGTCCGCCAAAGAGAAGTTCACGGCCGCCGGGCAACTGCGCTACGACGCCAAGAAGGGCATCCTCTACGGCAACACCGACAAGGACGCGGCGGCGGAACTTGAGATCCATCTCAAGAACAAGCCCGCTGCCCTCAAGCTCAGCGATTTCATTCTCTGATCGGTCGCGCGAGGAGAGGTCCCCGCTCCCCGCACGCCTGGGAACGAAACGCTCGGGGCGGAGACTGTCCGCGGCCATCCCTTTGCGAAGCCCGCCGGTGATGCTTGCACCGGCGGGCTTTTCACTATGCGCGGGAGGCATGCCGCACCAAATTTTTCCTTTGAACCCCGCTTGAAAAGGGCAGCAATGCTGACCAAAATGGACAGACATAACAACAAAGCATCCGTCGCGATCCCGCCCCTTCCGGATCGACGTGCGGAGGTTGGAGGAAGGCATGTTCCGGAATACCGCCAAAGTCTTCAATTTCGACCTCGGCGAGACCGCCGAGGCTATTCGGGCAACCGTGCGTGATTTCACGCAGGACAACATCGTGCCTCGCGCACAGGAAATCGACCAGACCAACGAGTTTCCGCGCGACCTCTGGCCCAAGATGGGCGAGATCGGCGTCCATGGAATCACGGTCGAGGAAGAATATGGCGGCATCGGGCTCGGCTATCTCGAGCACGTGATTGCGATGGAGGAAATCTCCCGCGGCTCGGCAGCCGTCGGCCTGTCCTACGGGGCCCATTCGAATCTCTGCATCAATCAGATCCGCCGCAACGGCAGCGAGGAGCAGAAGCGCCGCTATCTGCCGAAGCTGATCTCCGGCGAGCATCTGGGGGCGCTCGCCATGTCCGAACCCGGTTCCGGCTCCGACGTGGTGTCCATGCGCACCCGCGCGGAGAAACGTGGCGACCGCTATATCGTCAACGGCAACAAGATGTGGATCACCAACGGCCCGACAGCGGATGTCCTGGTGGTTTATGCCAAAACGGATCCGGAAGCGGGCTCCCGCGGCATGACGGCCTTCATCATCGAGAAAGGCTTCAAGGGCTTCTCCACGCACCAGAAACTCGACAAGATCGGCATGCGCGGCTCCGATACCTGCGAATTGAAGTTCGAGGATTGCGAGGTGCCGGAGGAGAACGTGCTCGGTGAGGTCGGCAGGGGCGTGAACGTGCTCATGTCGGGCCTCGACTACGAGCGCGCCGTGCTAGCCGCCGGGCCCCTCGGCATCATGCAGGCCTGCATGGATATCGTCATGCCCTACATCCATGAGCGCAAGCAGTTCGGCCAGGCCATCGGCAACTTCCAGCTCGTGCAGGCCAAGGTCGCCGACATGTATGTGACGATGAATGCCTGCAAGGCCTATGTCTATGCCGTCGCCAAGGCCTGCGACCGGGCTGAGACCACTCGCGAGGACGCGGCCGGCGCCATCCTCTACGCCGCCGAGAAGGCGACCCAATGCGCCCTCGACGCCATCCAGCTCCTGGGCGGCAATGGCTATATCAACGACTATCCGACCGGCCGCCTCCTGCGCGATGCGAAGCTCTACGAAATCGGAGCCGGCACGAGCGAAATCCGGCGCATGCTGATCGGGCGCGAGCTGTTCGAGAAATCGGCCTGAACCCTGCGGGAGGGCAATGATAGGCCTCCTTAAGGAGCGGGTTTCCTGATCCTGTAGAGCTGGAACGCCCGCCCGTTATGCACAAGGCGCAGCTGATCGGGGTCGGGGTTCGCAGACTCGTCCGGATTCGTGCCGAGGACGATCAGGTAATCGTAGTTCTCGGGCCAATTGTCCCAGTAATGCGCCCCACCAGGCTCCGGCTCGTCGCTGGCCGTCAGGATGCGGCTGACGGTCGGCGTATCGCCGTCTTCCGTATCGACATGCTCGCGAAACCCTGGCCGGGCATGCAGGATCTGCTTTCCGGGCACGACGAACAGGCGCGAGACGAGCGCCGAGCGCTCGATGACCGCGAGGTTGGGCGCATGGGCCAGGGCCGCCTCGATCACCCTGCCCTGATCCGTCTCATCCGCCTGTGCCACGAGCAGGCGTGACCCCGGCGCCATCGAGCGAACGGCACTTCTCAGTTCCATGAGCGGCTGCGAGATCGCCGCCCAGTTGACCGACACGTCGACCACGCGGAAGGCAACGGCCACGAGGCAGATGACGAAGAAAGCATGGTTGTGCTCCAGCTTTCTGAGATCCACCGAAATGAACCCCAGGGTCATGAAGAAGATGCCGATCACGAGCCGCTGATCCGCCATCCAGGAGCCGAAGGCGAGGCGAGGCATCGCCAGGAAGGCGGCGGACAGGACGATGGCGACGACGACACCGGCCGGATGGATCCGCACGAGCTTGCGATGAACACCGAAATAGACGGCCGCCGCGAGCAGGACGAGAAAGGGAATGTCGGTGAGATCCGAATAGACCGAGACCATCATCGTCACGGCTTCGAGCTTGCCCTGGGACTGCCAGTCGAAATCATGCGACAGGCCCCAAGTCGGGCTTTTGACGAGGAGGTACAGGAAAGGCAGGAAGGGCAAGGCCAGCACCAGGGCGCGGCCGATGAGGGCCGATGGGCGCCATGACTTTTGCGTCCACAGGCGCCAGGCCTCGAAGCTCGCGAGGCCAAGGCCGTAGAGGCCGAGCGCGGAGAGATGGCAGACATAGAGCGCCGCGCAGAAGACAAGGCTTACGAACGCTTTCAGAAGAGTATTCCGTCCGGACAATGCGATCCATGCGGCGAGGCCGAAGACCGCAAGGCCGACACCGAACAGGTAGTTCATCAAGCCGACGAACAGGAATCCGTTATAGACGAACAATCCCCCCACCAGCGGCCAGGCGGACCAGCGTCCATACAGGGCGCGCTGCAGCAGCATGGGGCCGAGCAGCATGAGCAGGAGCGTCATGCCGATGAAGGTGCGCCCCGCCGCATAGATGCCGAAAAGTGGCGTCAGCAGCGGCACCACCAGATCCATGATGAGGTTTGGAATTGCCGCCCACTCGGTTTCATAGAATCGGGACAGGAACGCGTTTCCCGGCAGGCTCGACAGGGCGAACGTCCTCGCCAGGTGATTGGGATAGTCCTCCAGCGGCGGAACGAGCGTATAGATCAGGGGCAGCACGATCAGCGCCGCGACGAGACCTGTCTGCCAGACCACCGCCAAGGGGTGTTCGGACTTTTTCTCGGCAGGAAGCGGCGCGGTGCGGCCGATGCTTTGCGTTGCGGTCACGTCGCAGTCTCGCTTTTTGGGGGAGCGTCTCGTTGATGAAATAAAGTTATATTCGAGTCGGTCGGCTGGGCCTATATGGGCCAAAGTTGCAGCGTCAATGTGTGTCACCCAGCTTCTGGGCGTCAACGGATCTAGCAATGACTATCCGACAGGCCCCCTCCTGCGGATGCGAAGCTCTACGAGACCAGAGCCGGCTTAAGCGCGGCCAAGCGCAAGCTGATCGGGTACAAGCTGTTCCGAGAAGACGGCGTGACGCTAGAGCATGGTCAGGACACGTGGAATCCGGTTGTCCGCAATGATCGTGCGGCACCAAAACTGAGGGCCTGGTCATGCCTCAAGGAGACATGACCAAGCCCTAAAGAGCGCGGTCAAAACCGGGTTTTGACCGCCCCCTCCATCTCTCTTATGTGGCGCTACTTCACTTCGGTCTCATAGATATACAACGTCGACTTGTCGTCTTCCGGAATGAAATAGCCGCGCAATCCGGCTTCGCTCGCCTCCATCCAAACCGGGTTGTGGGTCATGTCGAACCCGGTTGCCGTCCATAGCAGCACTGGGGTCTGGAAGAGCGGACGGCCATCCTTGAGGCTGATAAGGTCGAGACCTCCGAGCCGGAACAGGGGCGCATCCGGGGTTACGCGCATCTCGGTTACGCCCGAGCACAGCATGCGATGGCTGCCTGCATATTTGCAGTCCTGATAGTCGAGGTAATGCGAGGTGTTGAGCGCCCTCAGTTTCTCGGGAGCCTCGCCGGCATTCGTCGGCTTTCCATCCTGCCCCAAGGGCCAGTGATAGAACCGGCGGGAGCCCCAGCTGACTCCGTGCAGGGAATTGTCGTCGGTATTGCGAACGAGACCGCCGACGTGATCGCCGAAGCGGAACATCTCGGTCGCCTGCATGGTCTCGGGATCGACCCTGTAGACAATGGAGCGGCTATTCGGGCGATACTCCGCAACGGGAACCCAGATATAGCGGCCGTCATAATCGATGCCGCCCGGATGATAGATCGACCCTTCGCCCAAGGTAATTTCGGCGACGAGATTTCCCTTCATGTCGACCTTGAACAGATGGCCAACCCCTTCGCCCGTATCCCGGTCATACCCATCCACCGGCTGTGGAAAGCGCTTGGTCGGCACTTTGATCTCGACGGAGGATACGAAGAGCATGTCCCCGATCTTCACCATGCCCTGAGGATGATGAGTGAGAAAGTTGATCTGTACGGCCGAAACGGGTTTCCACTGCGTGCCGCGGGAGAGCTTCGTCACCCGCTCGGCAAGGACATCGCGGTTGCTATCCGCAGCCACGGCGGCTGGAGCCATTGCGGTAATGGCGAGTGCAATCAGACATTTGGAAACTCGGCGCATCGATCTTCCTCCAACATTCATGACCGCTTCTAGCGAGCGGGCGATATCAGTTTAGTGACGGATCGGCGGCTTCAGCAACGTATCCGTGTGCGCCATTGCCTGCTGGCAAACAAACTCTTCGGAGGGTATGAGATCTAAGCTCAACACCAGTGAGGCCGCCATGACCCTCGACAAAGCCATCGCCGACGCCCTGCGCGCGTCGACCACAGCAACGCTCACCACAGTCCTCCTGAAGAAGGGGATCCGGCGTTGCTGGATGCAGGGTCCCGTGCCCATGTTCAACGCTGCCGAGCGGCTCGTCGGGCGTGCCTTCACGATGCGTTTCGTGCCGGCGCGAGAGGATCTGGCAACGCCTGAATCCTGGTCGTCTCCACGCTCCACCCGCGCCGCCATCGAAGATATGCCCGAGGATTGCATGGTCGTGGTCGATGCCATGGGCGTTACCGATGCGGGCATCTTCGGCGACATCCTCACTGCGCGCATGAAGAAGCGCGGCGTCACGGCCCTCATCACGGACGGCGTCGTGCGGGACGGGTCCGGTGTCGAAGGCACGGAGCTTCCCGTGTGGTGCTCCGGCGTCGCGGCCCCGCCCTCGGTGGCGGGTCTTACCTTCGTCGGCTGGCAGGAGCCCGTCGGGTGCGGCGGCGTCGCCGTCTATCCTGACGACGTGATCGTGGCCGATGGAGACGGCGTCGTCGTGATCCCGGCAGCCCTGGTCGAAGAGGTCGCCAAGGCGGCGGTCGAGCAGGAGCGGCTCGAACTCTGGATCATGCGCGAAGTCGAGAAAGGCGTCCCCCTCCCCGGCCTCTATCCGCCCAACGCGGAAACCAAGGCCCGGTACGAGGCTGAAACCGGCAAACCGTAAGACCTGATCGGGGAGAAGACGGCTCTTGTTCTATTACGCATCGAAGTTCGTCTGGTTTTTCGCAACGCCGTCGAACCTGCTGATCAGCCTCATTCTCCTCGGCCTCGTTCTTGCGCTCACCCGACGCTGGCGGCGCATCGGCCTCGGGCTCGCCCTGGTGACGACGCTTGCCACCGCCGGGCTCGGGCTGCTTCCGATCTCCAGCTACATCATGATGCCGCTGGAGGAGCGTTTCCCACCGTTCCGCGATGATGGAAAACCCGTCGACGGCATCATTCTGCTCGGCGGGGCCGTCGAAGCGTCGGAATCTGCGTCCCGGGGCCGCATCGTCGCCAATGAGTCAGCGGAGCGCCTGCTCGATACGATAGCCCTCGCCCATCGCTATCCCGATGCCCGCATCCTGATTTCCGGCGGCGGCGGAAACGTCTTCGGGGACGGGACCGCGGAAGCGCCGATCATCGCAAACTTCCTGAAGACCGTCGGCATCGATCCTCAACGGATCATCATCGAGGACCGTTCGCGGACCACCGCCGAGAACGCGACCTTCTCACGCGAGCTGATCGATCCCGAGAAGGGCGGCCGCTGGCTTCTCGTGACCTCCGCTTGGCACATGCCCCGCGCCATGGGCGCTTTCCGAAAGGTCGGACTGACCGTGCTGCCCTACCCGGTGGATTTCCGCACGAGCGCGCGCTCGGAGACGCAGCGCCTCTTCGCCTTCATCTCGGACGGCTTGCGGCGGCTCGATGTGGCCACGAAGGAATGGGCCGGTTTGATCGGCTATTACGCGGCAGGCCGCACGACGGAGCTTCTTCCGGCACCTTAATTTTCGGGCTTCGGCGGCAGCGTCAGGCGATAAATGCCTTTGAAATCGTCCGGATCGACCGGACGGCCCTTGCGCAGAATGAGGACGCGGCCCTCCTTCATCAAGCGCACCGCCATCTGCCGGACAGGCTGCATTAAAGGTCCCCAGCCGTCGGGGTGATCACCTCCAAGAGCGCGTGCGACCTCTGTTGGGTCGAGGGTTTTGCCCGCGCCGCGCTCGGCGACAAGCGCCAGCATAGTGGTTTCAAGCTCTTCCGGCGTTGCGCTCTTCGACATCATTCCTCTACGTTATTCTTGCCCAACGCCGCCAGTCGGGCATCCGATATGAACTGACGGCGCCACATCACATAAAGCACGCAAGCCGTCGCCGCCATGAAGAGATAGGCGTTCACGAACCATCCGAGATAGGCGAGAGAGAAGAAGAAGGCTCTTTGGCCGCGGTTGAAATGCTTGCCCGCGACGACATTCATCGCCGCCGCCTGCCGCGCGACGGCTGCGGCCTCCTCCCGGTTTCCTTCCCTCAGGACAGGAATCGACCCGACGATGATCGCCATGTAATTGAACAGGCGATAGGACCAGGCGAACTTGAAGAAAGCATAGACGAAGATCACCGCCAGCCCCATCACCTTGATCTCCCACATCAGCGGGGTCGTTGCAGGCCCGAACGGCAGAGTGGCGAAAATCGGCAGAACGGCATCGGCCGACCGGAACAGCGCCAGCACGCCGCCGATCGCAATGAGCGACGTGGAAGCGAAGAACGCCGTGCCGTTCATGAGCGCGCCGAGAATCGTGGTGTCGACGATTCGGTTCTCGCGCACCACCGTCTGCTCCATCCAGAGATAGCGATAGCGGTTCATCACCGTATTCAGGGTCTTCTCCCCCGCATGGGTGAGCTCGACGGCAGCGTAATAGCCCAGCCACGCCACGAGGAAGAAACCCATCGCCACAATGTCGAGAATGGTGAAACCCAGCACCGTTATCTCCGGTTGACTCTTCCCCCATCATGCCCAGTTTTGACGCAACCTCAAAGGAAGGAATGGCAATGGCCCAGACAATCACCCGCGGTTACAAGGCCATGCTCGATGAGGCGAATGCGAAGATCGAAACCCTCTCCGCCGAAGAAGCCATCGCCAGGCAGGGTCGGGACGACATGGTCTTCGTCGACCTGCGCGATCCACGGGAACTTGAACGGGAAGGCCGAATTCCCGGTGCCCTCCACTGCCCGCGCGGCATGCTGGAGTTCTGGATAGATCCAGAAAGCCCCTATCACAAGCCTGCCTTCGCTCAGAACAAGACCTTCATCTTCTTCTGCGCCGCAGGCTGGCGTTCCGCCCTCTCGGCCGCGACGGCGCAGGATATGGGCCTGAAGCCGGTCGCCCATATCGAGGGCGGCTTTACGGCCTGGAAGGCTGCAGGTGGACCGGTGGAAACCCAGCCGCCGAAACAGTCTTAGACCTTCTCCTCTCCCAGGAGCGAAGGACCGCTGCCTATGGACATGGACGCAGCGGGAGCCCGTCGGTCACCTGACGATCAGCGGTTATCGCGCTTGGCTTGCGCCACCTTGGTCCGCTGTGAGATGCGGCCGGCATCCATCGGGCTGCCGATCTGATCAGACTTCGTGCTCTCCTTCGGCTGCATCCCCTTGCGCGGCGTCCGCTGAGAGGGCGGTTTCGGAGAGGATGCGGACTGCTTCATTTCAAGGGCCTTGCGGGCGCTCCGCCTGAGGTTGTCCTTCGCGTTTCGCCTCGACTGCTCCTTGCTGACGCGTCCGAGCGCCTCGCGCAGAACCGCCTTCCTTCGGCGCATGCCCCGTTCCTCGTCCGCGAATGTCGTCCGCCCGAGCCCTTTCGCGCGGATCTCCCGCCGTTGCCGGTTGAGGATGTCCCGGGCACGATCGCGGCGCTCCCGAAGGAGCTTGGTAACCTGATCGAACTCCTGCTTGTCCAACTTGCCGAGGGTCGGATGATGCGTATTCTGGACGACTTCAAACTCGTCGCGGCTCAGAATGCGCCGTTCCGTCTTGCGAGATGTTGCCATCGATGCCTCCGTTCACCGGGACGGAACGCCACGCCGAACCGGACGGTTCCGCATCGATCGATATGCCGAATGGGGCAGGAAACATATTCAGACCGTCGGCAGGACCTGGAAACCCTCGCCTTCAGCGCCCTCCGGATTGTCCGGGTCGCTGACGGCCTCGATACACTCCACGGATGCCCCGCGTGGTCCCTGCCAGCAGGCCCTCAGCATCACCTCGACGAGTTCACCGGGACCGGCGAAGACCGCTTCCACTCTGCCGTCACGGCGATTGCGAACCCAGCCCTGCAACCCGTGCAGCTGAGCCTGATGATGTGCCCAGGCGCGAAAGCCTACACCCTGGACACGCCCGTGGATGATGACATGAACGCTCCGGCTTGAACTCATCGAACATCTCCTGGCCGCAGGATATCGCATCATAGACGGATCCCGCCTTCATGCTTAGAGCATCGGACCCCAAAGTGGCTTCCACTTTTGGGATTGATCCGATGCTCAACCCTATAAGCGGCGCATCGTCCGATGCGGAAAACCGGGTCCACTTTTCCGCACGATGCGCCAGAGCCAAATCCTGCCAGTTTTCCCGGTTCCACCCGGCAAAGAGATCGAGAGCGTCGGGAATGGGACGATCAGGTTCGCCGGATCGGGATGAAGGAACCGCCGGGAGCGCTCCAGCGCGGGCGGACGGCGGGCCGCTCGACGGGAGCCTGCGCCGCAGTTTTCGCCTGCGGCAGCCAGATCCCCATGCCCTGCACGTAATCCTTCGGCAGGCCGATACCGCTCGCAGCTTCCAGCACGCCCTCCATATATCCCGGCTTGGGGAGACCGGGTTTGGTGCTTCGGCCGATATAGACCATCGCCCGGCGCGGCCCCTTATCCGTAAGGATGGGCTGGATGACCTTGGTATAGAGGCCCGTCGACAAGCTCTCATAGCGGTCGAGAGCCGGTACGTCTGCCAGGGCCAGATCCCACAGGAGGCCCCACACCATGCCGCGCGGGTCGCGCATCACCGATGCATAGCCGTCGCTGGAAATGAAGAAGCGGTGGCGCATGAGCCGCCCCACACCGATCGGTTTCGTAGCCGGGCAGCGCTGGGCCATGGCGGCTCGATCCATGTTCGAACCATAGGCGAAATAGAGGGGCATGGATGAGGTCTGCGCCTGGAGATCCGGAGCTTAAGCGAATTCCATGATAATCGCATCGACGGCGAGGCTGTCGCCCTCTTTGGCGTGGATCTTGGAAATTGTGGCATCGCGCTCGGCGCGTAGCACGTTTTCCATCTTCATCGCCTCGACGATGCAGAGCGGCTCGCCCGCCTTCACCTCCTGCCCGACCTTCACGTTGACGGCCTTCACCAGGCCAGGCATCGGGCAGAGCAGCTTCTTGCCGGTATCGGCCTCGATCTTCGCCGGCATCAGGGCGACCAGTTCCGCCTCCCGATGGGTATAGACCCGCACCTCGGCGGAAGCGCCCGCATGGGCCAGGGACACGCCGTTGAGGATCGGCCGCACCTGCACCGCGATGATCTCGCCGCCGACCTCGCCGGTCCAGACCGGCTCGCCGGGCTTCCAGGACGACGAGACCGGCCAAGCCTGCCCGTCGATGAGAACCGTAATGCCGCCGTCGATGTCCTCGATCACCACGTCATGCCGCTCCGTGCCCAGCATGACGACCCGCTCGCGATCGAACTTCACGGCGGAAGCCGGTCGCATCTGGCCGGAGACCTGGCGCTTGCGCTCGTTGAACAGATGATCGATGGCAGCGCCCACGGCCACGATGCGCCGCGCGATCTCGCCCTGCGGTGCGGGAGCCTTGAAGCCTTGCGGAAACTCCTCGGCGATGAAACCGGTCGAGAGTTTGCCAGATTGCCAGCGCGGATGCTGCATCAGCGCCGACAGGAACGGGATGTTGTGGCGGATGCCCTCGATGGCGAAGGCATCGAGGGCCTTGGCCTGCGCCGCAATCGCCTTCTCGCGGGTCGGGGCGTGGGTCACGAGCTTGGCGATCATCGGATCGTAATAGATCGAGATCTCGCCGCCCTCGTAGACGCCGGTATCGTTGCGCACGCTCACGCCACCCTGCCCGCCTTCCTGCGGCGGGCGATAGGTAACGAGCCGCCCGGTGGAGGGCAGGAAGTTGCGCACCGGATCCTCGGCATAGATGCGGCTTTCCACCGACCAGCCGTTGAGCTTCACATCCGCCTGCTTGAGCCTCAAGCGCTCGCCGGCAGCGACCCGGATCATCTCCTCGACGAGGTCGATGCCGGTGATCATCTCAGTGACCGGGTGCTCGACCTGCAGGCGGGTATTCATCTCGAGGAAGAAGAAGGACTTGTCCTGCCCGGCAACGAATTCCACCGTTCCGGCGCTGTCGTAGCCCACCGCCTTGGCAAGTGCGACGGCCTGCTCGCCCATCAGCCTGCGGGTCGCCTCGTCGAGCAACGGGCTTGGTGCCTCCTCGATGACCTTCTGGTTGCGGCGCTGGATCGAGCATTCGCGCTCGCCGAGATAGATCACGTTGCCGTGCTTGTCGCCGAGCACCTGGATCTCGATGTGGCGCGGATCGGTAATGAACTTCTCGATGAAGACCCGGTCGTCCCCGAAAGAGGAGGCGGCCTCGGACTTGGCACGGGCAAAGCCTTCCGCCACCTCGTCGGCGGAATACGCAATGCGCATGCCCTTGCCGCCGCCCCCGGCGGAGGCCTTGATCATGACCGGATAGCCGATCTCGTCGGCGATCTTCACCGCCTGATGCGGGTTCTCGATGACGCCGAGAAAGCCGGGGACAGTGGAGACCTTGGCGGCGGCGGCCGCCTTCTTCGACTCGATCTTGTCGCCCATGGCGGCAATCGCCCCCGGATTGGGGCCGATGAAGACGATGCCGGCTGCGGCGAGCGCCTTTGGAAAAGCCTCGCGCTCGGACAGGAAGCCGTAGCCGGGATGGACCGCCTGGGCACCGGTCTGTTTGCAGGCGGCGACGATCTTGTCGATGTCGAGATAGGATTGGGCGGCAGCGGCAGGCCCGATATGCACCGCCTCGTCGGCCATCGCCACGTGGAGCGCGTCACGGTCGGCATCGGAATAGACGGCGACCGTCTTGATGCCCATGCGCTTGGCGGTCTTGATGACGCGGCAGGCGATCTCGCCCCGGTTGGCAATCAGGATCTTGTCGAACATGAGCCCTCGAACGCTTCCACCCAAAAATTAAGCCCTACCTCCGTTACTGCACATCGGCGCATTCGGGAAGCGAGGCTGATTCAGCATTTAGTTTTTGTGCCGTAAAGGAAAAATCACGCGGCAATGCGTTGTTGCCGCTCCTGTTGCCTTCCCCGCATGATGAAATCGAGGAGCGCGGCGTCCACGTGCCGCATTTCATCGAGAACGGCATAGGCGATGGCTAAGGCAGTCCCGGTGGGGCCGACCACGTCGAGCGCCGTGGCGAGCCAATGCGCTTCGTCGTTGTCGACCGTACCGGTCGGCCGCCGGCCCCATACCACGAAATCGACGATCAGCGCGGTCAGCGCCGGGCCCCAGGTCGCATCCGCTTCGGCAGAGCGGTCGAGAGCCAGAAGCGCCTCGGCTTCGGACTTGCTCGCGATACCGTCCGCCAGAACATCCCGCTGAAGTCTTTTCACGTCATCGGCCGAGATAGACTTACTATCGATCACGCTCTCGATGAATTCGCGAAGCTTAGCGTTAATCATCCGTTTGACTCCCCCGGCTTTTTCGAATGCCGGTTGATCTCTTATCCGGGGACGACCTTCACACGGGGGCAGGGCCTAAAAAGTTAACGGGAAATTCTGAATCGCCGTTGAGGTTAAGCGATGTTGAGACTCTTTGGTTGCCGGAATCTTGACGGAGAATTTTTTCACATGAGCGCCAGGGCCATCTCTCTCCGACAGCATCGGCTTTGCATTCCCGCAAGCTCACCCTTTCCGGCCTGGGTTTGACCGGCGGCATTCTTATCTTCCGGCAAGACAGGGCATGGGCCCGCCTTCCCTTACGGAGGAAAACATCATGCAGCATCACGGCATTCATCACGTCACCGCCATTGCCGGCCCGGCGCGCCGCAATGTCGATTTCTACACACGGGTTCTCGGCCTGCGGCTCGTCAAGAAGACCGTCAACTTCGACGATCCGGGCACCTATCATTTCTACTACGGCAACGAATCCGGCGAGCCCGGCTCGATCCTGACCTTCTTTCCCTGGGAGCATGCCGCGCCCGGTCGCGCCGGGGTCGGCTCGCCCCAGGAAACCGCCTTTCGCGTTCCCGAGGCTTCCATCGGTTACTGGACCCATCGCCTGATCGAGAAGGGCGTGGTGCATGGCGCGCCCGAGAAGCGTTTTGGGCAAAGCGTCCTGACCTTCAAGGATCCGGATGGGACGAGCCTCGCCCTTGTCGGAGTGCCGGAAATCGGTGCCGGGCCGGCTTCGACCCAAGGCGACATTCCTGCGGATGCAACCATCCAGGGTCTGGAGGGCGTTACGCTCCTCGTGGAGGATGCCGAGCGGACGGGCGCCATCCTCACCGATGTCTTCGGTTTCCAGGAAGCGGCGCGGGACGGTTCGCTCATCCGTTACAAGGGCGATGCCACGATCGGCGGAACGGTCGATATTCGCAGCGCGAAAGGCTTCCTGCCGGGGCACCTCGGCGGCGGGTCGGTCCATCACGTGGCGTTCCGCGCCGCGGACGATGACGCGCAGGCCGAGATGGTGAAACGCCTGGCAAAAAACCACGGCATCCACACCACGGAGCAGCGCGATCGCAACTATTTCCGCTCGGTCTACTTCCGCGAGCCGGGCGGCATCCTCTTCGAGATCGCCACCGACATTCCCGGCTTCGCGACGGACGAAACCGTGGATGCGCTGGGGCACGATCTGAAGCTGCCGCCCTTCCTCGAATCTCACCGCGGCGAGATCGAGGCCACGTTGCCCGAGCTTGTATAAGCCACCGCTGACCCTCTCCCCTCTGCGGGAGAGGGAGAAAGTTGAAATCATGACCGAGTTTTCCTTCGTCCATCGCTATATCCCCGCCACCGAGCCGGGCCGACCTCCCCTGCTGCTGCTTCACGGCACGGGCGGCAACGAGGACGATCTCCTGCCTCTGGGAAAGGCGATCTCCCCCGGCTCCGCCCTGCTCTCCCCGCGCGGCAAGGTGCTCGAAAACGGCATGCCCCGCTTCTTCCGCCGTCTGGCGGAGGGCGTGTTCGACGAGGCGGATGTGAGGAAGCGCGCCAACGAGCTCGCTGATTTCGTCGCCGAGGCGCGCAAGGCCTATGGGCTCGAAGCCCCCATCGCGGTCGGATTCTCCAACGGTGCGAACATCGCCGCCGCCATGCTCCTGCTGCGTCCGGAAGCGCTGGCGGGCGCGGCCTTGCTGCGTGCGATGGTGCCCTTGAGCGAGATGCCGAAGGTGGATCTGGCGGGCAAGCGCGTGCTGATGCTATCGGGCGCGATGGATCCGATCATCCCGGCGGAGAATGCGGCGCGGCTTGCCACCGGCCTGACGGCATCCGGCGCCCTGATCGAACATCGGACCCTGCCCGTCGGCCATGGATTGTCGCAGATGGACCTCCAAGGGCTCACCAAGTGGCTGGCCGAAGACAGGGCCACTGCGGACAATCCTAGGGTCTGATCATGTCGGTTTGAAACATGATCAGACCCTAGGTTCCTTGTCTTTGCATGATCTTGACGGACAACCGGTTTCCACTTGTCCGGATCATGCTCTAGACGGGCGGGCTGAAGACGCCGCTTTCGAAGAAGCGCTCCATGGTGTCTTCGGCCGCCCTGATGTCGATCTTGCGCTCGCGAAGCCATGCATCGTCGAGAAGCGTGCTGCGATAGCGATCTCCTGAATCGCACAGGAGGGTGACGATGGACCCCTTTTCCCGGCGCTGCGCCATCCCGGCGGTGATCTGGGCCGCAGCCCACAGATTGGTCCCCGTCGAGCCACCGCACGAACGTCCGATGCGGCGGGACAGGACTCGCGCGGCCGCAATGCTGGCCGCGTCCGGCACCGCGTAGGCGTGATCGATGAGGTCGGGAACGAATGAGGGCTCGCACCGGGGGCGGCCGATACCCTCGACCACCGATGGCGCGCAGGACACGGTGCACACATTCCGGTCCATCAAGTGGCGGTGAAAGACGGACGCCTCCGGATCGGCCAGGCACAGCCGCGTCGGCATGCGCCGGTAGCGGATATAGCGCCCTAGGGTCGCCGAGGTTCCGCCGGTGCCGGCCCCGACCACGATCCAGCTCGGGACGGGGTGTTCCTCGTGCGCCATCTGGCTGAAGATGGACTCGGCGATGTTGTTGTTGCCGCGCCAGTCCGTAGCCCGCTCCGCATAGGTGAACTGGTCCATGTAATGGCCTCCCAGTTCCGCCGCGAGCCGCGCGCTTTCCGTGTACATTTCGGCCGGGCTGTCGACGAAGTGGCTCTCGCCCCCATAAAAGGCGATCTGCGCGATTTTTTCCGCCGAGGTGGAGCGCGGCATCACGGCGATGAAACGAAGCCCCAGCATCCGGGCGAAATAGGCCTCCGACACCGCCGTCGATCCGCTCGATGCCTCAATGATCGTCGTGCTCGGCCCGATCCAGCCGTTGCACAATCCGTAGAGAAACAGCGAGCGCGCCAGCCGATGCTTGAGGCTGCCCGAAGGATGGGTCGACTCGTCCTTGAGATAGAGCGCGATACCCGAAACGGCCGGCAGCGGCACCGTCAGAAGATGCGTATCCGACGACCGGTTGAAATCCGCCTCGATGATCTGGATGGCGGTGGAGACCCAGGAGCGGTTGCAGGGTATGTTCATGGCGGGCAGGCCTAACCTCATACCTACAACGGAATGTTGTCGTGCTTCTTCCAGGGACGCTCGACTTCCTTGGCGCGCAGCATGGCGAGCGCCCGGGCGATGCGCCGCCTTGTCGAGTGCGGCATGATCACCTCGTCGATATAGCCCCGCTCGGCGGCCACGAAGGGCGACATGAAGCGGTCCTCGTATTCCTTGGTGCGGGCGGCGATCTTATCGGCATCCCCGATATCCTGCCGGAAGATGATCTCGACCGCGCCCTTGGCGCCCATCACCGCGATCTGCGCGGTCGGCCAGGCATAGTTCACATCCCCGCCCACATGCTTGGAGGCCATCACGTCGTAAGCGCCACCGAAGGCTTTGCGCGTGATCACCGTCACCAGCGGCACAGTGGCTTCGGAATAGGCGAAGAGCAGCTTCGCGCCGTGCTTGATCAGGCCGCCATATTCCTGCGCCGTGCCGGGCAGGAAGCCGGGCACGTCCTCGAAGGTGACGACCGGGATGTTGAAGGCGTCGCAAAACCGGATGAAGCGGGCCGCCTTGCGGGAGGCATCCGAATCGAGCACGCCCGCCAGCACCATCGGCTGGTTGGCGACGATGCCGACGCTGCGGCCCTCGATGCGGGCAAAGCCGGTGATGATGTTCCGCGCGTAGGCTTCCTGGATCTCGAAGAAGTCGCCCTCGTCCACGACTTTCAGGATCAGCTCCTTCATGTCGTAGGGCTTGTTGGGATTGTCCGGGATCAGGGTGTCGAGACTGTCGTCGACCCGGTTCGGATCGTCGTAGCTCGGCCATTCCGGCGCGCCGTCCATGTTGTTCGCGGGCAGGAAGTCGATCAGGCGGCGCACCTGCAGCAGCGCCTCGACATCGTTGTCGTAGGCGCCGTCCGCCACCGACGACTTGGTGGTGTGGATCTTGGCACCGCCGAGTTCCTCCGAGGTCACGGTCTCGTTGGTGACGGTCTTCACCACCTCCGGCCCGGTGACGAACATGTAGGAGCGGTCGCGCACCATGAAGATGAAATCGGTCATGGCCGGCGAATAGACGTCGCCGCCCGCGCAGGGACCCATGATGACGGAAATCTGCGGGATCACGCCGGAGGCGATCACGTTGCGCTTGAACACCTCGCCATAGCCGCCAAGGGCCGCCACGCCCTCCTGGATGCGGGCCCCGCCGGCATCGAACAGGCCGATGATGGGCGCGCGCATCTTGAGCGCCATGTCCTGGATCTTGATGATCTTCTGGGCATGCGCCTCGGACAGCGAGCCGCCGAAGACGGTGAAGTCCTTGGCGAAGACGAAGATTGTGCGGCCATTGACCGTGCCCCAGCCGGTCACCACGCCGTCGCCGGGGATCTTGGCCTTCTCCATGCCGAAATCGGTCGAGCGATGCTCGACGAACATGTCGAATTCCTCGAACGAGCCGGTATCGAGCAGAAGCTCGATGCGCTCCCGCGCCGTGAGCTTGCCGCGGCCGTGCTGCGCCTCGATGCGCTTCACGCCGCCACCGAGCCGCGCCTGCGCGCGCCGATCTTCAAGCCGTTCGAGCATATCTTTCATGGAGGGGTACTCTGGACGTCGAAAAAGGTCATTTCGCTTAGCATAGCCGGAAGAGGACGAAAAATCCCCCTTTTGATGTGCTTTACATCACTTCCCACGGGCCCGATCAACGGATAGACAACGGAACGAAACAACATTCGTTGAGGCGGACTATGAAGCAACCCTCCAAACTCGCGGCTGTCGCCGTCATTGCATCGTTCACAGCCGCCGGCTGCGCCAGCCGCTCGGAAGACGTTGCGGCGTCCTATGTGTCGGCGAATGCCTATCAGGGCTATAGCTGCAAGGAACTGAGCCAGGAAGCGCAGCGGGTCAGCAGCGCAGCGGCTGCCGCTGCGGGCGCCCAGGATTCCCAGCGCACGAAGGATGCGGTGGCGACTACCGCCGCCGTCGTCATCTTCTGGCCGGCCGCTTTCTTCGTCGGCGGCAACAACGCCCAGACGGCGGAACTCGCGCGCCTGAAAGGCCATATGCAGGCCATCGAGAGCGCCTCGGTCCAGAAGAAATGCGGGATCAGCTTCCGGCGCGCCTGACAGGGCGAGTGCCCGCTCGTGAAATCGCCGGGGTTTCGCCCCGGCGATTTTTCATGGCTGCGAGAGCCTGAAAACCTTCGAGGCGGCCAGGAAATCGCCCTCGCGGCGCTTGCGGCGTTCCGAGGCTTCGTAGTCCTCGCCCCAGATGCTTTCCTGGAAAAGCTCATCCACATGGGCGGCCTTCCAGGCCTCATCCGCTTCGATCCGCCCCGATGCGTGAGCCAGGGCGATCAGCACCGATCCGGACAGGGTGGTCATCACATGCAGGGCCGCTAGCGCGATCGGTGATTGAATCCGCTCCACCGCCTGGTGGATTGCGTCGATAGCCTCTTCCGGCTGCGCCACGTGCATCACACCCTCCCCTAGAACGAAGCGCGCCCCGTGGCTGTCCCTCGCCCAATCGAGGATCGGATTCCAGGCGGCGCCCTGCGCCTGCGCCAGACGCTCCGGCTCGCTCACCCGGTAATGAAGCAGGTCCGAGCCCGCATAGCGGACCAGGTCGTCGACCACTTCCGCCCGCCGGGGCGTGACGCCATCGATGGCGGAATTGACGATCCGGGTGATCGGCATGGTCGAGGGATCGATCTGCGCCCCCTGCCTAGCCCATTCATCCGCCAGAGCCTGGGCGAGATCGCGGGATGGGACGGCAAGCGTCTGCCGGTTCGGCGTCTTGGCGGTTCTGCCGTCAAGGGTCAGGAAATGAAGTCCATCCCGCTCCTCGACGCCTGCCTCCTTGTAGAAACGCTTCGGCAAGGCAGGTTTCATGCCGGCCTGGGCCGCACGCATCGGGGTCGGCTCATCCGCCGAGGGGAACCAATCGTTATCGCTCATGGGCATCAGATAGTCGGTCGGGCCGCCGTAGGCGAGAGCTGGGTCAGGAATTTTCTCAAGACCGACTGAAGCTCCGCATAGGAATCGGCGATATGCTCGGCTCCTGCCTCGGTCAGTAACTCTATTGGCTGGAACCCCCATGAAACGCCGACCGGCAGCACCCCGGCCGCCCGGGCCATGGCCATGTCGTAGCTGGAATCGCCGATCATCACCGTCTCGTGCGGCAAGGCGCCAACCTCTTCCATGGCCTGTCGGATCATCGCCGGATGGGGCTTGGACGGGGCATCGTCCGCCGTCTGGATCGTGGCGAACCGGCTGTGCCAGTCATGGCTCTCGAGAAGATGCGCTACACCACGGCGGGACTTCCCGGTCGCAATGCCAAGGAGAACGTCGTCGCGGCCGCTCAACCAGTCAAGGCAATGGAGCGCGCCGGGAAACAGCGGCTCGGCATTGGCGGGGTCCAGGCGCAGGGCTCCGAAAGCATCCTTGTAGGCCTGGACCAGCCCTTCGATAGGGGCCTTGGGGCCGACAAGAACCGTGAAGGCCTCGAAGAGAGAGAGGCCGACGATGGAAAGCGCCCGCTCCCGGCTCGGCGGCTCGAGTCCGAAAGCGGCGAAAGCCATGTGCTGCGCGGCGACGATGATATTCTGGCTGTCGACCAACGTTCCATCGACATCGAAGAGCACGAGTTTCAAAGCTTTTCCCACATCTAAGTACTGATCCGGACCCGGCGAGGCAGATGCTCGCGTTCTCGATCCGGTTCGGAAAGACGATTTCAGCCGGAATCGTTCGAACGCTTCGATGCAGCGGCCCTGGATATGCCGGGCATTCATGCACGAGCGCCGCCGATGCGGTCAAGAATAGGCCGCGCGCAGATCGAGCGTGCTCTCTCGTCCGATAGCCTGATAATTGTCGGAGAGCCATTGCCGTGCTGTCGCACGGCCCAGATCCTTCAACTCCTTGAAGAACTCCCACCTTGCATTGAGACGGGATGAAGCGGTGAACTCGTCGAGCTTCCGGCCGCCATGGATCCGGTGCATCAGGACCCGCTTGTAATCCTTGGTCGAAAGCTTGCCGTCGTCGATGAGTCGCGTGACGAACTCGATTGTCCTGAGCTCATGCAGCAGATTCGCGTTGAACGTGATTTCCGTCATGCGGTTCTGGATCTCCTGAGCCGTGCGCGGCGTCGAGCGGCGCTCGATCGGATTGATCTGAACCAGAAGAATATCGTCCGTCCGGGTCTCGTAGAAAAGCGGAAAGAGCGCTGGATTGCTGGTATAGCCGCCATCCCAGTAAGGCTCGCCGTCGATCTCGACCGCCTTGAAGATCATGGGCAGGCAGGCGGATGCCAGGACGTGGTCGACGGTGAGTTCCGGGCCCTTGAAGATCCGGATCTTCCCGGACCAGACATTCGTGGCCGCGACGAAGAGCTTCGCGTCCACGCACGCCCGCACCCGCTCGAAGTTGATCAACCCATCGAGCGCATCCTTAAGCGGGTTGATATCGAGCGGATTCAGATCGTAAGGGCTCGCCATCCGCGACCAGGCATCGAGCCAGGAAGGCGCCGCAGAGCCATCTGCGCTCCAGTAACTCAGGAAACGATCGAAAAGCGTGCGCTGAAGCGGCGAAAGGCTGCCGTCGAGGCTGACCCGCTTCCAGAACTGGCGCAGCTGCGCACGCGCTCCGTCTATTCCACCTTCCAGCCAGCCTTCGAAGAGCACCACCGCATTCAAGGCTCCGGCGCTCGTGCCCGTGATCGCTTCGATGGCGAGCCGGCCATCCTCGAGAAGATAATCGAGAACGCCCCAGGTGAACGCACCATGCGCCCCACCGCCCTGCAGGGCCAGGGACACGGACTTTTCGGCTTTCGGCCCTATCAATCCGCACGGGGCGCCGTTGTGCTGTGCTGCGCGACCGGTCATTGCACGTTCCCCCTGTCATCGATCTAAAAAATTCGCATTCATGCCCTCGGCATTCATCTCATCGTCGAGCGGCACCGTCGGCGGACAATGGTCCGGTGCTGTCGATAGGCACCGCCGAAAGCTTGCAAGGCAAAGCACGAGGGCCCTGATGGGGCTCCCCACACAGAACTTAATCGAGATGAACCCTACGTGAAACGGTCACCGTCAATATCGAAAGCGCCTTTCTCCGACACGGCATGAGTATTAGCGACATCCATGACACTCCTAACTCAAAGGCATCTGACAGATCCCGTCGATACAAGGATGGCGTAAGCCCAGGTTAACCTTACGGTTCTAGATGTCCCCGAAGATTCAAGACTTGGGGGATAACCATGCAGGACGATGCTGCGCTCGCCGAACGGCTCCGTTTTCTCGGTATCGACGGGGATGTGTGCCGGGAGCTTCAATCCGTGTGGCAGGTCATTTCCCCTGCCCTGCCTCAAATCCTGGAGCGTTTCTACGCCCATCTTCATCAGGTGCCCACCCTGTCCAGCCTGATCGGCTCGCAACAATCCCGGCTCGTCTCGGCACAGTCGCAGCACTGGAGCAGGCTCTTCAGCGGCAAGTTCGATGCGGCCTACGTGGAAGGCATCCGTCGCATCGGCCTCATCCACAACAAGATCGGCCTGGAGCCTCGGTGGTATATCGGAGGCTATTCCTTTGTCCTGAACGAGCTTGTGCTCGTTCTCTCGGCCAAGCACCGGTTCAGCGGCGCGGCCCTTGCCCGTAAGATCGCGGCGATGAACAAGGCCGTCATGCTCGACATGGACTACGCAATTTCAGTCTATCAGGAAGCCCTCGTGAAAGAGCGTCAGAGACGGGGCAAGGTGCTGGCCGACGCGATTTCCTCCTTTTCCGGTGCCGTTCAGGCGAGCCTGCGCATTTCTGGCGAGGCCAGTGACGCGCTGTCGGAAAGCGCGACCACACTCGATACGGCAACGGGTGCGGCGAGTATGCTCGCCGGCGAAGTGGCGAGCACTGCAGAGAAGACCGCTTTCAACATGCAGTCCGGTGCAGCGGCAACCGAGGAGCTTGCCGCGTCCGTTCGGGATATCGGAGAGCAGGCCAGCCGTTCGGCGAACGTGGCGCGGCGCGCCTTCGAGAGTGCGCAACATACGAAGGCTTCCGTCGCAGGTCTGGCCGAGCAGGCCAAACAGATCGGGGACGTGGTGGATCTGATCGATCAGATCGCTTCCCAGACCAATCTTCTGGCCTTGAACGCCACCATCGAGGCGGCCCATGCTGGCGAGGCAGGCAAGGGGTTCGCCGTGGTGGCCCAGGAGGTCAAAACCCTTGCGACCCAGACGGCCAAGGCGACGATGGAAATCGGCTCCCGCATCGGGGCGATCCAGGAGGCGACCCGGAAGAGTGCAATCGAAATCGAGGATATCGCTCACATTGTCGAGGAGGTGAGCAGCATCGCTACCGCGATTGCAGCGGCGGTCGAGCAACAGGCCGCGGTCACCTCCGAGATCGCGATGAACGTTCAGCAGACCAGCGGCCACACGCAGGCCGTAGTGCGAAGCATCGAGACCTTGAACGGATCAACGGCTTCGGCCGCGGCGGCAGCGCAACATGTTTCGAGCACCAAGCATGCCCTGGATCAGCAACTCTACCGCTTGCGGCACGACATCGACCAATTCCTCGAGACGGCACGGGCGGCGTGAGGGCCGCCCAGATCTGCGGCAGGATTGGACTCCCGCCGCAACGGCTCTTGCAATCGGCCCATGCTACCTGTTGCGGTTCTTGACCGTTATGCGGTGGGCGGCGAAAAGGGCGCGTTTCACGCGGCTCCAACGCTCGTCCCGGCGATCCGGTCTTCGAGGCGGGCTTTCACGGCGGGCCATTCCTCGCGGATGATGCTGTAGACGACCGTGTCGCGGATATGCCCGTCGGGCATGATCATGTGCCGGCGCAGGATGCCGTCAAGCTTGGCTCCCAGGCGCTCGATGGCGGCGCGGGACTGATCGTTGAGGACGTGCGTCCGCAGCTCGACGGCGTTGCAATCCAGCTCCTCGAAGGCATGCCGGAGCATGAGAAACTTGGCATGGGAGTTGACGAAACTGCGCTGCCAGGAACGCGCGATCCAGGTCGTGCCGATCTCGACCCGGTGATTTGTGGCGTCGATATTCATGTAGCGCGTCGAACCGACGACTTTGTCGCCGTCCCGGACCACCGTGGTGAACGGAAGCGCGAGGCCCGCCGCCTGAAGATCGAGGGCCTTGCTCACATAAGAGTCGAAATCCTCCGGGCGGGGTACGGTCGTGGTCTTTTTCTCCCACAACGCGCCGTCCTTTGCCGCCTCTGCGAAGGCGGGCACATCGTCAAGGCTCATGGGACGCAAGACGAGACGGTCGGTCGCAAGCGTAACCGGCGCGATATGAAGCATAGTGCTGCTGCCTTATGATCTGCTGCGTGATCTTCATCGGATATCGACGGTCACGATGCAACAGTCAAAGGCTCCGATCAGGAGACCCGGAGGTCTCCTGATCATGTCTTTTCGGCGGCGAAGACGTCTTCTGTCTTAAGTGAACAGGTAGACGAATCCAGGCAGGGTCATTGCCAAGCCGGCCAAGGCCCAAGCCCCAGCAACCGGCCGCCAGCCGGTGCCGTCCGTCGTGTTGCGAAGACGCTGGGCGAAAGAAGCCGCTTCCATCGTGCGTCCGCTAAGGCAAGAGCACAACGCATAGTGCGCCTGACCGTCCGAGAGCTCGAAGAAGTTCATGGCATCGCCAAGCTTGTCGCTCGCCAGACCCTCAGCCCGAAGGACCGGATCTTCGTAAGCGACAGAAAGCGGCGAGTCGTCGACGCGGATCAACGCCCGCTCTGCCGGCGGCTTGTATTCGATTTCGCCAAGGGAATTGAGACGACGCGTAGGGTTGCGCTCAAGAAGCTCGACCCAACGCTGAAGACGCTCCTGCCGGGTCATAGACCTCGGCTGCACATCGGCTACGCTACGGAGCTGATCAAGATGCTTATGTTCCATTGATCTTTCTCCTTGCAATGGCCCGGCCTGCCACAAAGACTTGCCGAGACGACCGATGCTACGCTCACGGAGCGGCAAAAGTGCGACTTCTACAAGGAAGAATTCGAAAATTGTGATGGGCCGTCTTTAAGCCTCGGGCGCATCGACGATGGGGTCGTAGCGACTGGTGTCGAAGCCCAGAAGGTTGAAGCTCTGCTGCATGTGCGGCGGCAATGGCGCGGTGATGTCGATGGGTTTGCCGGTTCGCGGATGCGCGATGACGATGCGCCGAGCAAGAAGATGCAGCTTGTTCTGAATCCCACCGGGCAATTCCCAGTTCTCGATATCGAAATATTTCGGATCGCCGACGATCGGATGTCCGATATGTGCGGCATGGGCACGCAGTTGGTGGGTGCGTCCCGTCACCGGCTTCAACGAGAGCCAGGCGAGCTTGTGGGCTGCCGTATCGACGGTGGCGTAATAGGTCAGCGCATGGCTGGCGCCCTCGTCCCCGTGACGGGCGACCTTCATGCGGGAATCGCCCTCTCCGCCCTCCTCCTTGGCGAGATAGGTCGAGATGCGCCCCTGGCGCACGCGTGGCACACCGGCCACGAGCGCCCAGTAGATCTTGCGCGTGGTGCGGGAGCGGAAGGACTTGGCCAACGTGGAGGCGGCAAACCGCGTCTTGGCGATGACGAGACAGCCCGCCGTATCCTTGTCCAGGCGGTGCACGAGACGCGGCTTCTGCCCCTCGTCGTCACGCAGGGCCTCGAGCAGGCCGTCCACGTGGCGCGTGGTGCCCGAACCACCCTGGACCGCAAGGCCCATCGGCTTGTTGATGACGAGAACGTCCTTGTCCTCGTAGAGCGTGATCGATTTCAAGAAATCGCGATCGTCCTGGTCCTTGGCGGAAGAGCGCGCGACAGGCCGCGGCTGATCGAGCTTCAGGGGCGGAACGCGGACCTTCTGGCCCGCCACCAGCCGCTCGTTCGGCTTCGCCCGCTTGCCGTCGACGCGCAATTCGCCTTTCCGGACGATGCGCTGGATATGGGTGAAGGCCAGTTGCGGAAAGCGCGCGACGAGAAACCGGTCGATGCGCATATCCGCTTCATCCGGCTCGACCACCAGGGTCTGCACGCCAGTCGCAAGCGTCTCCTGCGCCGCCGCCTTGGCCTGGGCCCGCGTCGGCTGGCGCGGTGCGTCCGTCGGCGGCTTCACGCGCGGCGGTGAAGCCGGACGCGCTTTGGCTGAGGCAGGCTTATTCGGAGCCCGCTGCTTCGTCGTTTCGCTCTGGCGCACGGGCTTATCGTCACGGGAGCGAAAGCCCTGCCGTGATCCCGCCCGCCCGCCACGGGCGCCATTTCGTCCTGAACCGCTTTGTCTCATGCGCTAGTGGGTAACAGAGCGCCGCGCGGGCGGCAATCAAGCGACGGGGATCTTTCCAACTTCTCCGGCCAGAAAACCGGAAGCCGCTATGAAGTTCGCCCGGCGCAAAGGAAAGCGCCGGGCGATGAAAAGGCCGCGCGGATGTGAGGAAGACCGAGACTGGGCACCACGCAAGATGCCCGGTGACCCGCTTTAGGGCCTCTCCATTCAATAGCCGCAAACCGCCACGCGGCGCACGACGATGTGTCCCCACGGATTCACGACCCGACGTCGCACGTAATAGCAATCCCCGCCATAGTAGGCGGTGCTGTAATAGGGGTATCCGTAGTCGTATCCGTAGTCATAATAGGGATAGCCATAGGCCAGACCACCCAAACCACCGACGAAAAGCCCGGTCGCAAATGCGTTGTTATTGAAGAAGTGGTTCCGGCGGAAGAAGAACGCCCTGTTGTTGAAGGCTCCCCGGTTATTGAAGAACGCCCGGTTTGTAACGAAGGGGCGCCCCGCAAAGCCCGGGTGGAAGCCTCCGAAGCCTCCGCGGAATCCCTGATGGAAAATCGGCGGACGGAAACCACCTCCCATTCCGCCATGGAACCCGCCGAACCCTCCCATGCCACCATGGAATCCGCCCATGCCCATGCCGCCGTGGAACCCACCTCCCATGCCCATGCGCGCGTCCGCCGGCGCTGCAAGCGCGATGGTGCCGGCGCAGAGCACAGTAGCGGCAAGAAAAGCCTTGAATTTGGTCTTAGATTGGGATGCGAAGATCATAATCATATCCTCCGATCAGGCCGTCCTGACGTTGCCTCGAAGAACACTTCTGACGATGAATTATTCAGGGACGGGACATCGTGACGCTGGAGCATCGTGCGGAAACGGTCCCTGCTTTTTCGCTGACGCAGACCTTCGGTTCACGCCGAACGATGCGCTCTCGAAGGAAGAAAGCATCGGATGGTTCCAGAAGTGGAGGCCCCTTCTGGATCCGAGGCTTTAGGCTGCCATCGTGCGGATGAGCGCCAGTCCCGACACGAGCCCGGCTAGGGAAAGCAGGACCGAGGCCGCGACATAACCGGCGGCGAGACCGGCCTCCCCGCGCTCCCAGATGAGGATGGCGTCGAGGGAGAAGGCGGAAAAGGTCGTGAATCCGCCGAGAACGCCTGTCGTGAGGAACAGGCGCAAAGGCTGGCTCCAGCCTGCCCCAGCCTTGAATGCCAGCCACCCGGCGAGCACCCCCATGATGAACGAGCCGACGACGTTCACCGTCAGCGTGCCCCATGGAAATCCAATCCCGCAATAGCGGGCGCACCCGAGATTCACTCCATGACGGAGAGCGCCGCCGATGCCCGCGCCGATGAAGACGAGAAGATAGGATTTCATTGGATCAACTTACTTTCGGACAGCGCTGCTGCGGAAGGGCTTAATCACTCCGACGCTCTACCCTCAGTCGCGCCCACCAATCGAGCCGCTTCCTGATCTCCCGCTCGAACCCGCGATCCACCGGCTCGTAGAACCTCTGCGGCTCGAGTTTTTCCGGCCAGTAATCCTGCCCCGAGAAGGCATCGGGCTCATCGTGGTCGTAGCGGTAGGTCGCGCCGTAGCCGATGTTTTTCATCAGCTTCGTCGGCGCATTGAGAATGGTCTTCGGGGGCATCAGGGAGCCGTGCTCCTTCGCCACGCCCGTCGCGGCCTTGTAGGCGGTGTAGACCGCATTCGATTTCGGCGCGGTCGCCAGATAGACCGCCGCCTGGGCCAGGGCCAGCTCGCCCTCCGGCGAACCGAGGAAGTCGAAGGCGTCCTTGGCGGCGTTGGCGACGACTAAGGCCTGCGGATCGGCAAGACCGATATCTTCCACCGCCATGCGCACCAGCCGGCGCGCAATGAAGAGCCGGTCCTCGCCGGCATCGAGCATGCGGGCCAGATAATAGAGCGCCGCGTCAGGATCGGAGCCCCGGATGGTCTTATGCAGGGCGGAGATGAGGTTGTAATGTCCCTCCTGCCCCTTGTCGTAGATGGGAGCGCGGCGCTGAATGATCTCCTGCAATTGCCTTGCATCGAAGATCTCGCCGGGCTTGGCCGAGCGCCACACCTCCTCCGCCAGGGTCAGGGCCGCGCGCCCATCCCCATCCGCCATGCGGACGAGGGAGGCCCGCGCCTCATCGTCAAGCGGTAGAGGCTTTTCCGAGATTTCCTCAGCCCTTAGCAGGATCTTCTGAATCGCTTGCTCATCGAGCGACTTGAAGATGAGCACCCGCGCGCGGGAGAGAAGCGCCGCGTTCAGCTCGAAGGACGGGTTCTCCGTCGTGGCGCCGACCAGGGTGATCGTGCCGTCTTCCATAACGGGGAGGAAGGCATCGAGCTGCGCGCGGTTGAAGCGGTGAATCTCGTCCACGAAGAGAAGCGTGCCCTTGCCGGTGGACCGGCGGCCCCGCGCGGTCTCGAACACCTTCTTGAGATCGGCGACGCCGGAAAAGATGGCCGAGATCTGCTCGAAATGCAGGTCCGTCTCATGGGCCAGAAGCCGCGCGACCGTCGTCTTGCCGGTACCGGGAGGGCCCCAGAAGATCAACGAGCCAAGGGATCTGGAGGCGATGAGCCTCGTCAGGATGCCGTCATCCCCGACCAGATGATCCTGGCCCACGACTTCGGACAGCTTCGTCGGCCGCATCCGGTCGGCCAGCGGCCGCGGTGCGCTCCGATCGAGACCTGCAGATGAAAAAAGGTCGCTCATGCTCGTTCACGACGCCATATCTTGCGCATTCAGGCGCGCATAGAGATCCGGGTCGACACGAACCATCATCCGCTCCGGGTTGGCTGGCGGCTCGAAGCCGAACTGGGCATAAAGCCCGTGAGCGTCCCGCGTCACCAGCATCCAGCGGCGTAGGCATTGCAGATCCGAGTGGTCCATGATCGCCTGCATCAACGCCTTTCCCGCCCCCTGCCCGCGCACAGAGGGACATATGAACACATCGCCGAGATAGGCGAAGGTGGCCTTGTCGGTGATGACGCGTGCGAAACCCCGCAAGGCTTCCCCACCATCCCGCAGGGCGAAGCACAGGGAATTGGCGAGCGACTTATCGAAAAGCGGGCGCGGCAAGCCTTTCGCCCAATAGCTTTCTGTCCCTATCCAGCGATAGGCGGTATCGGCATCCTCACGCGACAGCTCGTTCGAGACGGTCCAGGCGCTCATCGGCCGAGGACCGTCGTGAAGACCCGCCCGCCCCTGTTGATGGTCATTTCCCAATAGCCGCCCCCACGCTGAACCAGTCGCTCGACATCCTTGGTGGAGGCCAGGCGCTCCCCGTTGACGGCGACGATCTGGTCGCCCTTCCGGAAGCCGACGCTGGCCGCCACGCTGTTCTCGTCCAAATCTGCCACGACGACACCATCATCCGAAATATCGACCTGCAGCTCCTCGGCGACCGCCGGGGACATGTTCACAAGCGTTGCGCCGGAAAGCGGCGAGCGGGTGCTGACGCGCACCGGATTCCGGGCGGGAGTTTCCGGCGGCGGCATAAGCTTGACCTGAATGGGGATCTGCTTGCCGCTCCGCAGAACAGTGAGCGGCGTCTGCCCGTGCGTTCCCTTCAAGGTAAAGCGATAGCCGAAGGCATCCGGATTATCGACCGGCTGCCCATCCACGGCGAGGATCGCATCGCCACGCTTCAATCCGGCCTCGATCGCGGGCCCCTTGTCATAGACCGAGGTCACGAGAACGCCGGTCGGGCGCGGAAGGCCCAGGCTCGCGGCGATTTCGCCATCCACCGATTGCAGCCGGGCGCCGAGCCAGGGACGGACCACATTGGGCGAGCCGTTCCGCGCCGAATTGAGAACCACCTGCGCCATGCTCGAAGGCACGGCGAAACCGATGCCGATATTGCCGCCCGAGCGCGAGAAGATGGCCGTGTTGATGCCCACCAGCCGGCCATTCATATCGATGAGAGCGCCACCCGAATTGCCGGGATTGATGGCGGCGTCCGTCTGGATGAAGAACTGATAATCCGAAACCCCGACCTGGGTCCGGGCAAGCGCCGAGACGATGCCCTGCGTCACTGTCTGGCCGACTCCAAAGGGGTTGCCGATGGCCAGAACCAGGTCCCCGACCTGCAGAGCCTCGGAATCGCCGAGCTGGAGCACCTGGAGGTCGGAGGCATTCTTGAGCTTGAGAACGGCGAGGTCGGTGCGCGGGTCGCGCAGCACGATCTCCGCCTCGAATTCCCGCCGGTCGGCAAGAGCCACCTTCACCTCGTTCATGTTCTCGATCACGTGGTTGTTCGTGATCACGAGACCGGCCAGATCCACGATCACGCCGGAACCGAGGGAGCTCTGCGAACGGCCGGGCGGCACGCTAGGCCCACCCTCCCCGAAAAAGCGGCGGAAGAACTCCTCCATGCCCGCGTTCTGGCGGCGCTCGGAGCGGGTGGCATAGACATTCACCACCGCCCCCGACGTCTCGCGGACGATGGGCGCGAAGGATAACTGAACCTGGGCTTTGCTCTCGGGAACGGCCCGCGTCTGCGCCTGGACGAGCCCGCAGGCCAGAAACAGGCCGGCGACGACGGAGGCTAAGCGAAGAATTGTGATGCGCATGACTTTCCGCTCAAATTTGATAGCACTGGCATAATCTCGTTTTCATATAAGACAAGGACCTCGACGAGAGGATGATCCCGGCCTTCCGTCGACTGGACTTTCCAACCCCGAAAATCATGTTTGCATCCCTTTTCCGGAACTTGGCCTCATGACCCCAGCCAAAATCGTTTTTGCCGATGTCGAGACGACAGGGCTCGGCCATGAGGATCGTGTCGTTTCCATCGGAGCCATTCGCGTGACGGTCGACGCCGTCCGAGCCGGGACGCCCGATATCGAATGGATGCATCTGGTTTTCGATCCGGGCCGCAACAGCCATCCGCGTGCGGAACAGGTGCATGGCTACTCGGACTGGAGCCTGCGCTGCCAGGACCCATTCAAGGATCACGCCGATCAGGTGTGGAATTTCCTGCATGGCGCACCGGTCATTGCCGGCCACAATATCGGCTTCGATGCCAAGTTCATCGACCGGGAGCTGTCGGCGTCAGGATGCTCCCGCATCGGACGCCCCTTGTTCTGCACCATGCAGGAATACCGGGGGCGTGGCATTGGCGGCTCCGCCTCACTGGGAACCGCCTGCGAACGGATCGGCATCAGGCGCCTGGGCGAGAGGCATGGCGCACTGGAAGACGCGTGGCTTGCCATGGCGCTCTATTTCTGGCTGCACGATTGCCCGGTCGAACCCGTCATGCCGCTGGAGCTGCGATCAGGGCCTACGAACATGCGCATGGCGCCGCCGCGTTCCGCGAACTCCATGCCGCACCGTATTCCGGGTAAGGTGGCCCCGCTTCCGTAACCGGGAACGGACGCGAAAACAAAAAGGGCGGCCCAAGGCCGCCCTCGATGAAACCGGATGGGTCGGACGGCTATGCCGCCTCGACGACCTCTTCCTTCTGGGTCGGACCGGAATCCTGACCGCGCGCATCCATATCGCGATCGACGAACTCGATCACGGCCATGGGAGCGTTGTCGCCGAAGCGGAAGCCGGCCTTGAGAACGCGGGTGTAGCCGCCCTGGCGATCCTTGTAGCGCGGACCGAGAACGGCGAAGAGCTTCTTCACCATGTCCTCGTCGCGGATCTGCGACATCGCCTGACGGCGAGCGTGCAGGTCGCCGCGCTTGCCGAGGGTGATCAGCTTCTCGACGACGGGACGCAGGTCCTTCGCCTTCGGGAGCGTGGTGACGATCTGCTCGTGCTTGATCAGCGCAGCCGCCATGTTGGCGAACATTGCTTTACGGTGTTCGGACGTGCGGTTGAACCGACGGCCGCGGAATCCATGACGCATGGCTTTCTCCTTGATCTTCCGGCCGCCGTGCCAAGGGACGACCGTCTCTCTTATGAACCGCTCTTGAGGCGGGGCAGACGACGGGGCCGCCGCGTGGAACGCAGACGGCCCCGATTGAACTTAGTAGTGCTCTTCGAAGCGCTTCGCGAGATCTTCGATGTTCTCAGGCGGCCAGCCCGGCACGTCCATGCCGAGGTGCAGGCCCATGCTGGCCAGAACTTCCTTGATCTCGTTGAGCGACTTGCGGCCGAAGTTCGGGGTACGGAGCATTTCCGCCTCCGACTTCTGAATGAGGTCGCCGATATAGACGATGTTGTCGTTCTTCAGGCAGTTCGCCGAACGGACCGACAATTCGAGCTCGTCGACCTTCTTGAGCAGAGCCGGGTTGAAGGGCAGCTGCGGCGCGGCGGCGGCAGCCTCTTCCTTGCGGGGCTCTTCGAAGTTGACGAAGACCTGGAGCTGGTCCTGCAGGATGCGGGCGGCATAGGCCACCGCGTCTTCCGGGGTCACGGAGCCGTTGGTCTCGACCGTCATGATCAGCTTGTCGTAATCGAGAATCTGGCCCTCGCGGGTGTTCTCGATCCGGTACGAAACCTTCTTCACCGGGCTGTAGAGCGAGTCCACCGGGATGAGGCCGATCGGGGCGTCCTCGGCGCGGTTGCGCTCGGCGGGAACGTAGCCCTTGCCGGTATCGACCGTGAACTCCATGCGGATTTCCGCGCCCTCGTCGAGGGTGCAGAGCACGAGCTCGGGGTTCAGGATCTGCACATCACCGACCGTGTTGATGTCGCCCGCCGTCACGGCGCCGGGGCCGGTCTTGCGAAGCGTCATGCGCTTCGGACCTTCGCCCTGCATCTTGATGGCGACCGTCTTCACGTTGAGGACGATGTCGGTCACGTCCTCGCGGACACCGGGGATGGAGGAGAACTCATGCAGCACGCCGTCGATATGGATCGACGTCACCGCCGCACCCTGAAGGGACGACAGCAATACGCGGCGCAGGGAGTTTCCGAGCGTCGTACCGAACCCGCGCTCGAGCGGCTCGGCAACGACCGTCGCAACGCGCTTCGGATCGTCACCAGGGGCGACTTCGAGCTTGTTGGGCTTAATCAGCTCTTGCCAGTTTTTTTGGATCACAACCACACCTCTCGAAGGTACGGCTTGAAGGGAAGCTTCAGCCAGCCCTTGAAACCGGAACGCGCGCGGGCGAGCCCACGCGCTGGATGATCTTAGACGCGACGACGCTTGCGCGGGCGGCAGCCATTGTGCGGGATCGGGGTCACGTCACGGATCGAAGTGACGGTGAAACCGGCCGACTGGAGCGCGCGCAGAGCGGATTCACGACCGGAGCCGGGACCCGAAACCTCGACCTCGAGGGTGCGCATGCCGTGCTCGGAAGCCTTGCGGGCAGCGTCTTCAGCAGCGACCTGAGCCGCATAGGGGGTCGACTTACGCGAACCCTTGAAACCCATCGCACCGGCGGACGACCACGAGATCGTGTTGCCCTGAGCGTCGGTGATGGTGATCATCGTGTTGTTGAACGAGGCGTTCACATGCGCAACGCCGGACACGATGTTCTTGCGTTCGCGACGGCGAACGCGGGTAGCTTCTTTAGCCATTCTTCAGATCCTTCAAACGCGCCCGTGATGCCAGGCGCTCGGGAGATTTTGTTGTGTCTGGCCGGGTCGGTCCCGGCCAGCGCATTCAAATTGAGGTGCCGCACTCGGCACGAGATCCCCGGGCCAGACCCGGGGATGACCTTGGGCGGAAGACCGCCCTGCGGTTACTTCTTCTTACCGGCGATCGGCTTCGACTTGCCCTTACGGGTGCGGGCATTGGTGTGCGTCCGCTGACCGCGAACCGGCAGGCTGCGACGATGACGCAGACCACGGTACGAACCAAGATCCATCAGGCGCTTGATGTTCATGGAGACTTCGCGACGCAGGTCGCCTTCCACGATGTAATCGCGGTCGATCGTCTCACGGATCTGAAGCACTTCGGCGTCGGTGAGCTGGTTCACACGGCGCTCGGCCGGGATGTTCACCTTCTCCACGATCTCCTGAGCCTTCTTGGGCCCGATGCCGTGGATATACTGAAGCGCGATCACGACGCGCTTGTTGGTCGGAATGTTGACGCCTGCTATACGGGCCATCGTCCATCTCCATGTGGCGAAGCTTGCGCTTCAGGTGATACTGTCGCGCGTCCGGTGGAGGCCGGCCCCTGCGCGGGTTTATGAACACAACAATACGGAGCGGCCCCTGACGAAGCCCTCCGGATCGCGTCTTCCATTGCGAGAAACGGTTGCCTAGCGCATTGATGCCCCGAGGTCAAGCCATTTCAGGGCCGCCGCGCCCTCCTCCTTTTTCGTGCTCACTTTCAAAAAGTGAAGCATTCTCAAAAATTGTTCCTTTTTTGTTCTTGATTTTATTCCCTTATGCATCATTGTTTCGTGAGATGATTGCTGAGGAGCACGATGCCACACGATACTCACTTCCGAAGACGCCTTCTCCGTCTTCACTCGAAACTGGATACGCTTCGCAGGCAGGTAGCAGACATCCGCACCCGCCGCGCTCTCGAGCGCCGCTACGATCCAAACCAACCGCGTGCTCCTGCCGGAACCCCAGGCGGCGGTCGGTGGGCTACGGGCGAGACCACGAACGGCGACGTCAGATACGATCAGGAGGTCCTGCCGGAAGGTGATCGCGCAAAGTTACGCAGCTCTGCGGGGCGGATGACCTTGGCTGGGCTACGAACGCTCGCAGAGTGCGAGGAACAGTACAAACGTGATGGGTTCCAGTGCAAGCTTCTGAGAAGTGAGCCTTGCTGAGCGCAAGCTTTCGTCCGGAAGATCGCTTGCGAGAAGGGACATCCCATTCCACCCTTGAACTATTGAGAGTTGTCATGCTGATCGCGCAACGAGATCTTGAATATACTGCAGAAGACGGAACCGTCGTGTCAGTTCCGATCCGGCTCTTTACTCCGGAGGAAGATGATCGATGCTGGGCTTGCCGCTACACGATAGGCTGGCCAATGGGATCAAATCAGGTGCGGCCTATGGATTTGACCAGATGCAGGCATTGGTCTTGGCCATCAACAGTATCGGAAACGACCTTTACTTTAGCGACTACCACAAGACGGGCCGGCTCAAATGGGGAAAGCCCAACAACGGGTATGGCTTTCCCGTGACCAAGAACGCCCGTGACCTGCTCATAGGCTACGATAAGGAATTCGATGGGTAACGTGGCGTGCCGGCATCGCGACAATGCCTCTGCCGCCTCGATCCCTTTGATCTCTTCGTCGCGTCGATGGACCTTATGCCGTCGACGGCCTTCTTGCGCTTGGCCTTGCAAGAGGCGGAAAGCGGCGCTGCCTGCTTCCATCAGACCTCAAGGCAGGTTTTGAACCCATATGGATTGCAAGGGAAAAACCCCATCACGCCCCCTGATGACTGAGGCCTACAGATGCTCATCGCCACGCGAGATCTTGAATACGCACCGACCGACGGAACGGTCATACGGATCCCGATATGTCTGTATGCTCCTGAAGATACCGGCCAGGACTGGCGCTGCCGCTTCACGATTGGTTGGCCGGACGGAATACAAGAAAGCGCCGCCTATGGCCTCGACCAGATGCAAGCCCTCATCTTGACGCTTCAGACGATCGGCGCGCATTTACTTCAGCGATTATCACAAGACCGGCCAGATCTATTTTGAAAAGCCCGGGTCCGGCTATGGCTTTCCGGTGCCGAAGAATGCACGAAACATGCTTGTCGGAGACGATGCCAGTTTCGAGGGATGATTGGCAGGGACTGAACGCCCCTGCCCGTCAACGCCCCAGAATGCCCTTGATCGCCTCAGTGACCTCGTCGATGGGTTTCATCCCATCCACGGTCTTCAGCTGGCCTTTTTCCGAATAGTAGACCGAAAGCGGGGCCGTCTGCTTCCGGTAGGCTTCAAGCCGGGTCTTGAACACGTCCGGGTTGTCGTCCTTCCGGACAGGCTCGCCTCGCGCCTCGGTTTCCTTGGCGCGCTTGACGATCCGGTCGACCAGCTCGGCTTCGTTCACCTTGAACTCGATCACAGCGTCGAGCTTCAGGCCCTTCTCCGCCAGCATGGCATCGAAAGACTCCGCCTGGGCCACCGTGCGCGGAAATCCATCGAGGATGAAGCCGCTCTTGGCGTCCGGCAGCTCGATTCGGTCGGCAATGATGCCGACGACCACGTCGTCCGGCACCAGATCGCCCCGGTCCATGAGTTCCTTCGCCTTCACACCAACCGGTGTCCCGGCGGTTACGGCTGCGCGGAGCATGTCGCCGGTCGAAAGCTGGGGAATCCCCAAACGCTCGACCAGACGCACGGCCTGAGTGCCCTTTCCGGCTCCCGGCGGCCCCAGCAGAATCATTCTCAT
The DNA here is from genome assembly GCF_052114965.1 of Microvirga sp. 2TAF3. NCBI lineage: Bacteria > Pseudomonadati > Pseudomonadota > Alphaproteobacteria > Hyphomicrobiales > Methylobacteriaceae > Microvirga > Microvirga sp. 2TAF3. The sequence continues at coordinate 71,688 of NZ_JBFRFT010000019.1, forward strand.
CGACGTCCCCCCTGACTTCGTCGAGAATCCCCGCCTATCGGCGAGGATTTATATTTTTAACGGCGGCGCGCGCCCTTGAGCTTCGCTTTCTTCACGAGGCCTTCATATTGGTGCGCCAGCAGATGGCCGTGAACCTGCGCCACCGTATCCATCGTCACGGATACCACGATCAGAAGCGAGGTTCCGCCAAAATAGAACGGCAAAGCCGCATAAGAAACCAAAAGCTCCGGTATCAAGCAGATGATAACGAGGTAAGCCGCGCCGAGAACGGTGATGCGCGTCAGCACCTGATCGATGTAATCGGCCGTCCGCTCGCCCGGACGGATGCCCGGTATGAAGCCGCCATGCTTCTTCAGGTTGTCCGCGGTCTCCTGCGGATTGAAGACGATGGCGGTGTAGAAGAAGGCAAAGAACACGATCAGCGCCGCATACATGAACATGTAAGCCGGACGCCCATGGCCCAGATAGGCGGTGAGCATGGCAATGAAGCCCGTGCCGTCGGTGCTGGTCTGGAAGCTGGCGATGGTCGCCGGCAGCAGCAGGAGCGACGAGGCGAAGATCGGCGGGATGACACCCGAGGTGTTCAGCTTGAGCGGCAGGAACGAGGTCTGGCCCTCATACATTCGGTTGCCGACCTGGCGCTTCGGATAATTGATCAGCAGGCGACGCTGCGCACGCTCCATGAACACGACGAAATAGATGATGGCCACGGCCATCACGATGACGCCGAGAATGATCGGGGTCGAGATCGCGCCCTGACGGCCGAGCTCAAGGGTTCCAGCGATCGCCCGCGGCAGGTTGGCCACGATGCCGGCAAAAATGATGAGCGAAGTGCCGTTGCCGATGCCGCGCGAGGTGATCTGCTCGCCCAACCACATCAGGAACATGGTGCCGCCGGTCAGCGTGATCACGGTCGAGATAAGGAAGAACGGCCCCGGCGCCTGCACGATGGCTCCTGAGCTCTGCAGGCCCACCGCGATACCCCAGGACTGGAACACGGCCAGGAAGACCGTCAGATAGCGGGTATACTGGTTGAGGATCTTGCGGCCCGCCTCGCCTTCCTTCTTCAAGGCTTCGAGCGACGGCAGAACCGAGGTCAGCAGCTGCACGATGATCGAGGCCGAGATGTAGGGCATGATGTTCAGGGCGAAAATCGCCATGCGCTCGACGGCACCGCCAGAGAACATGTTGAACAGCCCGAGAACGCCGCCGCTGGCGCTCTGGAAGCTCTGACGCAGGGCCTCGGGATTGATGCCCGGGAGCGGGATATAGGTGCCGAGCCGGTAGATCAGCAGCGCACCGAGAGTAAACCAAATGCGCTTCTTCAATTCCTCGGCTTTGGCGATCGCGCCGAAATTGATATTTGCGGCAAGTTGCTCGGCTGCTGAAGCCATGGTTCTCGTCCCTGAAATACCTGAACACGTGATCGTCATCACGCAAACGGCGGCCTCACGATCAGACGCGGGCCGCCGCTTGGATCTCTATCGATGTAAGCCTTGGCTTACGCCTCTGCAACGGCACTCAGAAGAGTCACCGAGCCACCGGCCTTCTCGATCGCCTCGACAGCCGACTTGGAAGCACCGGCTACCTGGAACGAGAGCTTGGCCTTGAGCTCGCCGACACCGAGGATCTTCACGCCGTCGCGCGGCTTGGAGATCACTCCGGCTGCGACCAGGGCCTCGTTGGTGACGGTCGCGCTCTTGTCGAGCTTGCCCGCATCGACGGCCTGCTGAATGCGGCCGATATTGACCTCGTTCAGCTCGATCGCGTTCGGCTTGTTGAAGCCGCGCTTCGGCAGACGACGATGCAACGGCATCTGACCGCCTTCGAAGCCCTTGATCGCGACGCCCGAACGGGACGTCTGACCCTTCACGCCACGGCCGCCCGTCTTGCCCTTGCCGGAGCCGATACCACGGCCGACACGCATCCGGTTCTTGGTAGCGCCTTCGTTGTCACGAATTTCGTTGAGTTTCATGACGCTCTCCTCACTGCCCGTCGACAACGCGCACGAGGTGCTTGACCTTCTCGATCATGCCGCGCACCGCAGGGGTGTCGACAAGCGTCGAGGTCCGATGAAGCTTGTTGAGCTTCAGGCCGATCAGCGTCTCGCGCTGCTTGCCCTCGCGGCGGATCGGGGATCCGACCTGCTCAACGGTGATGGTTTTCGCCGTAGCGGCGGCAGGCTTCTTCGCCATGGATCAGCCCCCCTTACGCTTCAGCGCCGACATCGGCGTCGGAGGCGTCGCGGCGGCGAGCCTGCAAGGTCGAGACCTTCAGGCCACGACGAGCGGCGACCGAACGCGGGCTATCCTCGTTCTTCAGCGCGTCGAACGTCGCGCGGACGAGGTTGTACGGGTTCGACGAGCCGAGCGACTTGGCAACCACGTCCTGCATGCCGACCGTCTCGAAGACGGCGCGCATCGGGCCGCCGGCGATGATGCCGGTACCCTGCGGAGCGGAGCGAAGGATGACCTTGCCGGCACCATGACGGCCTTTGACGTCGTGGTGCAGGGTGCGGCCCTCACGAAGGGCGACGCGGATCATCGAACGCTTTGCGGCGTCCGTAGCCTTGCGGATCGCCTCCGGCACTTCGCGGGCCTTGCCGTGGCCGAAGCCGACGCGGCCCTTCTGGTCGCCGACGACCACCAGGGCGGCAAAGCCGAAGCGACGGCCGCCCTTCACGACTTTCGCGACGCGGTTGATGTGGACCAACCGATCGACGAATTCGCTGTCGCGCTCTTCGCGATCAGCACGTTCTCTAGGTTCTCTCGCCATGAGACCTCTCACTTGCGCGGGCGGCGGGCCCGCTCGCTAAGGATGTTTTTAAACTACCCGCCGTTATAGAGCCGCATAATCTTGTCGGACAACCGGTTTCCACTTGTCCGGATCATGCTTTTAGAAATCGAGACCGCCTTCACGGGCAGCGTCGGCCAGAGCCTTGACGCGGCCGTGGAAGAGGTAGCCCGAACGATCGAAGATAACCTGCTTCACGCCGGCTTTCGTCGCGCGCTCGGCAACGAGTTTGCCGATCTCCTTCGCCGCCTCGACGGTGGCTCCGGTCTTCAGCTTGCCCCGAAGGTCCTTCTCGATCGTCGATGCAGACGCGACGGTCACGCCGCGCTCGTCATCGATGATCTGTGCATAAATCTGCTTCGACGAACGGAAGACCGACAAACGCGGACGGCCATTCGCAGCCTTCTTGATCGCACGGCGCACACGGGCCTTGCGGCGATCTTCAGCGCCCTTCTTCTCAGCCATGATACGTCGTCCTTACTTCTTCTTGCCTTCCTTGCGGAAGATGAATTCGCCGGCATACTTGACGCCCTTGCCCTTATAGGGCTCGGGACCACGGAAATCGCGGATTTCCGCAGCAGCTTGGCCGACCTTTTGCTTGTCGATGCCAACAACGATGACTTCCGTAGGCTTCGGGGTCGTGATCGTGACACCGGCCGGGATTTCGTAGTCGATATCGTGGCTGTAGCCGAGCGAGAGCTTCAGCACCTTGCCGGCAACGGCTGCCTTGTAACCGACGCCGTTGATCTCAAGACGCTTCTCGAAGCCCTTCGACACGCCCTCGGCCAGGTTCGCCACCTGAGCCCGGGACATGCCCCACTTCGAACGGGCCGCCTTGGAATCGTCGCGCGGGTTCACCGACACGGCGCCATTCTCAAGGACAACCGATACTTCTTCAGGCACAAGGAACGAGAGTTCGCCCTTCGCGCCCTTCATCTTCACCGTCTGGCCGTCGACCGAGGCCGTCACACCTGACGGAACCGGGACGGGCTTTTTGCCTACTCGAGACATTTTCTGGATCTCCGTGGTTCTGTGCTGTTGCTACGGCCTTAGAAGACCTTGCAGAGCACTTCGCCGCCCACGTTCTTCTCCCGGGCCTCATGATCGGCCATCACGCCCTGGGGCGTCGAGAGAATGGTGATGCCAAGGCCATCGGCCACGCGGGGCATGGCGTCGACGGACGCGTACACGCGGCGGCCCGGCTTGGAGACGCGCTCGATCGAGCGGATCACCGGCTGGCCGTCGTAGTACTTCAGCTCGATCGAAAACTCGGTACGGCCATTGCCGAACTCAGTCTGCGAATAGTCGCGGATGTAACCCTCGGTCTTGAGAACCTCGAGAACACGGGCGCGAAGCTTCGAGCCGGGCGTGGAGACAGTACCGCGGCGGCGCATCTGCGCGTTGCGGATACGGGTGAGCATATCGCCCAACGGATCGTTGATCATATAACGCCCTCCCTTACCAGCTGGACTTCACAAGGCCCGGGATCAGGCCGTTGGAGCCGAGCTCGCGCAGAGCAATGCGCGACATGCCGAGCTTGCGATAGTAAGCCCGCGGACGGCCCGTCACCTCGCACCGATTGCGGATGCGTGTCGGGCTTGAGTTGCGGGGCAGCTCGGCGAGCTTGAGGCGCGCCTCGAAGCGCTCCTCCATGGACTTCGACTCGTCGCTCGCGGTCGCCAGAAGGCGGGCGCGCTTGCCCGCGTACTTCTTCGCGAGCTCACGACGGTGCTTGTTCTTCTCAATAGCGCTTTTCTTAGCCATTCGATTTTCTCCAGTGTCCGCGTTTGAGGACTGCTGTCCTCACTGCCGGAACGGGAAGTTGAAGTGACGCAGGAGTGCACGGGCCTCTTCGTCGGTCTTCGCCGTGGTGGCGATGACGACGTCCATACCCCAAACCTGCTCGACCTTGTCGTAGTTGATCTCAGGGAACACCAGGTGCTCCTTGATGCCAAGAGCGTAGTTGCCGCGACCGTCGAAGGATTTCGGGTTCAGGCCCCGGAAGTCGCGGACACGGGGAAGAGCGATCGTCACGAGACGGTCCATGAACTCGTACATGCGAGCCTTGCGGAGCGTCACCTTGGCGCCGATCGGCATGTTCTCGCGGACCTTGAACTGCGAGATCGCCTTGCGGGCCTTCGTGATCACCGGCTTCTGACCGGCGATGAGCGCCAGATCCGCAGCGGCCACGGAGGCCTTCTTCGAATCGGCGGTCGACTCGCCAATACCCATGTTCAGAACGATCTTCTCGATCTTCGGAACTTCCATGGGGTTCTTGTAGCCGAACTCTTCAATGAGCTTCGGACGCACCACTTCCTCGTAGTGCTTCCGGAGACGCGGCGTGTAGCCGTCCACCTGAGCCTTAGCCATCGATCAGGTCTCCCGAACGCTTGGCGAAACGGACCTTGCGGCCGTCTTCCAGAACCTTGAAACCAACCCGGGTCGGCTTGCCGTCCTTCGGGTCCGCATAAGCCAGATTGGACAGATGCAGCGGCGCCTCTTTCGAGATGATGCCGCCCTCTTGGGCTGCCGTCTGGCGCTGATGACGCTTCACCAGGTTCACGCCACGGACGAGCGCGCGCTCCTCCTTCGGCATCACCTGAACGACTTCGCCGGTCTTGCCCTTGTCGCGACCGGCCAGAATGACGACCTTATCGCCCTTCTTGATCTTCGCGGCCATTAGAGCACCTCCGGCGCCAGCGAAATGATTTTCATGTGATTCTTTGCACGCAGCTCACGCGGAACCGGGCCGAAGATACGGGTGCCCACGGGCTCTTTCTGATTGTTGATCAGAACGGCGGCATTCCGGTCGAACCGGATGACCGATCCGTCGGCGCGACGGATGTCCTTGGCGGTGCGAACGACGACCGCCTTCATGACATCACCCTTCTTCACGCGACCGCGCGGAATGGCTTCTTTGACGGAGACGACGATAATATCGCCGACGGAAGCGTATTTACGCTTCGAACCACCGAGAACCTTGATGCACATCACGCGACGGGCGCCGGAATTATCGGCGACGTCAAGATTCGTCTGCATCTGGATCATGGCTTTGATCCTTTCCTTTGTTTCAGACAGGTTTCCGGGCCAAGGCACGATTGCCTTCCCGGACTACGCCTGATGGGGATCTGACGTCCCCAGCCCTCATGTCGAGAAAGGCGGCCGTATACACGAGCCGCCCTCGTTAGACAAGTCCCAAACGAAAACCCTTAGGCCTTCGACTGGTCGACGAGCACCCAGGTCTTGAGTTTGGAGAGCGGCTTCGATTCTTCGATGAAGACCGTGTCGCCCACCTTGGCTACATTGTTCTCGTCGTGAGCGTGGTAGTTCTTCGTCTTACGCACGGTCTTCTTCATGACCGGGTGCGTGAAACGGCGTTCCACCTTCACGACGACCGTCTTGTCCTGCTTGTCGCTGACAACGACGCCCTGCAAAACGCGCTTCGGCATCTTGATCCCCTTTAAGCCTTCGCCGACGCCGACTTCTGGCGCTGCAGCGTCTTGACGCGGGCGATGTCCTTGCGGACCTCACGGACGCGTCCTGTGTTTTCGAGCTGCCCCGTCGCGCGCTGGAAGCGGAGGTTGAACTGTTCCTTCTTCAGGTTCAGCAACTCATCCGACAGCTGGTCCGTCGACATCGCCTTGAGATCAGAGGTTCTCTGATTCGACTTCATGATTCCCTCCTTACTCTGCAATGCGCTGGATGAAGCGCACCTTGATCGGGAGCTTGGCAGCGCCGAGACGGAGCGCCTCGCGGGCGACATCCTCCGGCACGCCGTCGATCTCGAACATGATACGGCCCGGCTTGACGCGGGCGGCCCAGAATTCCGGGGCGCCCTTGCCCTTACCCATACGCACTTCGGTCGGCTTCGACGACACCGGCACGTCCGGGAAGATACGGATCCATACGCGGCCCGCACGCTTCATGGCGCGGGTGATCGCGCGGCGAGCCGCCTCGATCTGACGAGCGTTGACACGCTCGGGTTCCATCGCCTTCAGGCCGAACTGGCCGAAGTTGAGATCCGTGCCGCCCTTCGCGGTGCCGGAGATGCGGCCCTTGAACTGCTTACGGAATTTGGTTTTCTTCGGTTGCAACATGGCAAACCTCTCCTGACCTCTCGGTTACGCCGCCTGCTCGCGGCGGCCACCCGAGCGGCCTCCCTCGTCGTTCATGCGCTTGTCCTGCGCCATCGGGTCGTGCTCAAGGATTTCGCCCTTGAATATCCAGACCTTGATGCCGCAAGTGCCGTAGGTCGTGAAGGCCGTCGACGTGCCGTAATCGACATCCGCACGCAGGGTGTGGAGCGGAACGCGGCCTTCGCGGTACCATTCAAGACGGGCAATTTCAGCGCCGCCGAGACGGCCCGAGCAGTTGATACGGATGCCCTCGGCGCCCAGACGCATCGCCGACTGAACGGCGCGCTTCATGGCGCGGCGGAAGGCCACGCGGCGCTCGAGCTGCTGAGCGATCGAGTCGGCCACCAGCGTCGCATCGACTTCCGGCTTGCGGACTTCGACGATGTTGATCGCCACATCCGCGTCCGTCATCTTGTTGACGAGCTTGCGCAGCTTCTCGATGTCGGCACCCTTCTTGCCGATCACCACGCCCGGACGACCCGAGTGAATGGTGACGCGGCACTTCTTGTGCGGACGCTCGATCACGATCTTCGAAACGGCGGCCTGCTTCAGCTGCTTCATGAGAGCATCGCGGATCGCCATGTCCTCATGCATCAGCTTGGCGTACTCGCCTTTGCCGGCGAACCAGCGCGAGTCCCAGGTCCGGTTGATGCCGAGCCGAAGACCGATCGGGTTAACTTTCTGACCCATCTGGTTCTCCTTTACGCCTGTTCGGCGACTTCCCGAACCACGATCGTGAGGTTCGAGAACGGCTTCATGATACGGGCGCCCCGGCCACGAGCCCGGGCGTGGAAGCGCTTCATGACGAGCGCCTTGCCCACGAAAGCCTGGCTGACGACGAGATCATCCACATCGAGATTGTGGTTGTTCTCGGCATTGGCAATGGCGCTTTCGAGGCACTTCTTGACATCACGAGCAATCCGCTTGCGCGAGAACTCGAGATCGGCGAGCGCCTTGGAAACCTTCTTGCCGCGGATAAGGGCCGCAACAAGATTGAGCTTCTGGGGGCTGACGCGCAGCATGCGAGCGACGGCTTGAGCCTCGGAGTCGCTCAGTGCGCGAGGAGTCGCGGCCTTACCCATCTTACTTCCTCTTCGCCTTCTTGTCCGCCGCGTGACCGTGGAAAGTGCGGGTCGGCGAGAACTCGCCGAACTTGTGACCCACCATTTCCTCGCTCACGTAGACGGGAATGTGCTTCTGACCGTTGTAGACCCCGAAAGTGAGGCCCACGAACTGCGGGAGAATCGTGGAGCGGCGGCTCCAGATCTTGATGACCTCGCTGCGGCCCGCACCACGGGCAGCCTCGGCCTTCTTGAGGAGGTAACCGTCGACGAACGGACCCTTCCAAAGCGAACGTGCCATGACGTGCCTCTGTCCTTACTTTTTCCGTGCGTGGCGGCTCGACACGATGAACTTGTCGGTCCGCTTGTTCGAACGGGTTTTCTTGCCCTTGGTCGGAATGCCCCACGGCGTCACCGGATGGCGACCGCCCGAGGTGCGACCCTCACCACCACCGTGCGGGTGGTCGATCGGGTTCATGGCGACACCGCGGTTATGCGGGCGCTTGCCGAGCCAGCGATTACGACCGGCCTTACCGATCGAGGTGTTCATGTGATCGGGGTTCGACACGGCGCCGACGCTGGCGAAGCACAGGCCATGGACCATGCGCTGCTCGCCCGAGTTGAGGCGGACGGTGACGTAGCCCTGGTCGCGACCAACGATCTGAGCGTAGGTGCCAGCGGAGCGGGCGATAGCGCCGCCACGGCCGATCTTCAGCTCGATATTGTGGATGATCGTTCCCACCGGCATGTTGCCGATCGGCATGGCGTTGCCGGGCTTAATGTCAACCTGCTCGCCCGCCGACACCCGATCGCCCACCGCAAGACGCTGCGGGGCCAGGATGTAGGACAGCTCGCCATCGGCGTAGCGGATCAGCGCGATGAAGGCCGTGCGGTTGGGATCGTACTCGATCCGCTCCACAGTCGCGGCATCGCCCAGACGCGCGCGGCGTTTGAAATCGACATTGCGCAGGGTGCGCTTATGACCACCGCCACGGAAGCGGACGGTCACGCGGCCCAGATTGTTACGGCCGCCGGAGGACGACTTGCCCTCCGTCAGCGTCTTGACCGGCTTGCCCTTGTAGAGCTCGCTGCGGTCGACGATCACCAGCTGGCGCAGGCCGGGGGTGATTGGTTTGAAAGTCTTCAAAGCCATCGGATCACTCTCTCAACCGATCAGAGGCCCGTCGTGACGTCGATGGTTTGGCCCTCTTCGAGGGTCACAACCGCCTTCTTCACGTCCGACCGCTGGCCGCGGGTGCCGCGGAACAACTTCACCTTGCCCTTGGTGACGAGCGTGTTGACGCTCTTCACCTTGACATCGAACAGCTTCTCAACCGCTTCCTTGATCTGCGGCTTCGTCGCATTCGGCGATACCTTGAAGACGACCTTGTTCTGATCGGACAGGGTCGTGGCCTTCTCGGTGATCACCGGGCTTACGATCACATCGTAATGGCGCGGGTCCAGGCTCATTTGAAGCGCGCCTCCAGCGCATCGACAGCCGCCTTCGTGAGAACGAGCTTCTCGCGACGGAGAATGTCATAGACGTTGATGCCCTGCACCGGCAGGACGTCGATGTTCGGGATGTTGCGCGCAGCCCGCTGGAAGTTCGCCTCGATCTCGGCGCCGCCGATGATCAGGGCATTCGCGAGCCCGAGCTTGCCGAAACGCTCGATCAGCGCCTTCGTCTTCGGCTCGGAGAGCTGCACCTCGTCGACGACGATGAGCGAAGCATCCTTGGCCTTGGACGACAGAGCGTGCTTCAGAGCAAGCGCACGCACCTTCTTCGGCAGGTCATGCGCATGGCTGCGCACCACCGGACCGAAGGCACGCCCGCCACCCCGAAACTGGGGAGCGCTCGCGGCGCCATGGCGGGCATTACCGGTGCCCTTCTGCTTGTAGAGCTTCTTGGTCGTGCGGTTGATATCCGAACGATTCTTCACGGCGTGCGTACCGGCCTGGCGCTTGGCAAGCTGCCAGCGGACGCAACGGGCGAGAAGATCGGCGCGCGGATCGAGACCGAAAATGGTCTCGTTCAGATCGACCGAACCGGCCTTCTTGCCCTCAAGCGTGGTGACTTCGAGCTTCATCACGCATTCTCCTCTTGGGCCTGCTCAGCCTGAACGGCCGGCGCAGCATCGTTCGCACCCGAACGGAATGCGCCGGGCATCGGCACTTCCTTGGGCAGCTTGCGCTTCACCGCGTCGCGAACGTAGATCCATCCGCCGGCAACGCCGGGAACGGCGCCCTCGACCAGGATCAGACCGCGCTCGACATCGGTCGACACGACGCGCAGGTTCTGCGTCGTCACGCGCTCGACACCGAGGTGACCAGGCATCTTCTTGTTCTTGAACGTTTTGCCGGGATCCTGACGACCACCGGTCGAACCGATCGAACGGTGCGAGACCGACACGCCGTGAGTGGCGCGCAGACCGCCGAAGTTCCAGCGCTTCATACCGCCGGCGAAGCCCTTACCCGTCGTCGTGCCCGTGACATCCACGAACTGACCGGCGACGAAGTGATCGGCGGTGATCTCGGCGCCCACGGGGATGACGGCATCCTCGGAGACGCGGAACTCCGCGAGCTTCTGCTTCGGCTCGACCTTGGCGACGGCGAACCGTCCGCGCTCGGCCTTCGAAACGTTCTTCACCTTGGCCTTGCCGACGCCGACCTGCAGCGCGGTGTAGCCGTTCTTATCCTTGGTCCGATGGGCGACCACTTGGCACTGGTCGACCTTAAGAACCGTGACCGGGACATGCTCACCGGCATCCGTGAAGATGCGGGTCATCCCGAGTTTCTGTGCAATGACGCCTGAGCGCATGTGCGTATCCTCTCGACGTGTCTACCGATAGCTCCAAACCCTTGAGGGCTTAGAGCTTGATCTCCACGTCCACGCCCGCCGCGAGGTCGAGCTTCATCAGCGCGTCCACGGTCTGGGGGGTGGGGTCCACGATATCGAGAACGCGCTTGTGAGTGCGCATCTCGAACTGCTCACGCGACTTCTTGTCGATGTGAGGCGAGCGAAGAACCGTAAAGCGCTCGATGCGCGTCGGCAGCGGGATAGGCCCGCGAACCTGGGCGCCGGTCCGCTTCGCGGTCGACACGATTTCCCGTGTCGAAGCGTCGAGGATCCGGTGGTCGAACGCCTTAAGGCGAATTCGGATATTCTGACCGTTCATGGGTTGACCTGTTCAGCAAGGGAGAAGACCGGCCGAAACCGGCCTGCTCCTTTGATCCTCTAATTAATCCATGACCTGAGCGACGACGCCGGCACCGACGGTGCGGCCGCCCTCGCGGATGGCGAAGCGCAGCTTCTCTTCCATGGCGATCGGAACGATCAGCGTGACTTCCATCGCGATGTTGTCGCCCGGCATCACCATCTCGGTGCCCTCGGG
>NZ_JBFRFT010000020.1:0-82419 GCF_052114965.1 Microvirga sp. 2TAF3
TCCTTGCGCTCGCCCGAGGCCTTGTCCTTCCAGGTCTCCGAGGTCGCAAGGCGCAGGTTCACCACCGGTTCGCCATTGTTGAGACGCCGCACCTCCGGGTCGCGGCCCAGATTGCCCACCAGGATCACTTTGTTCACGCTGCCCGCCATGGCAACTTCTCCATCTCATCTCTCCTGATGCTCTGTAGGCATCGCCCGTCACATCAGGTCGGTTTCACTCTCCTGCCCCGATCGGAACATCACCAAATGTTCTATATTTGTTCTAAGAAAATGGCAAGAGAATAAGCGGAGGAAATGGCACGCATTCTAGGACATGATCCTTTGGCCTCGGAGAAGAGGGGCGGGGCCATCCCGGTGAGTTCTCCTCTCGAAAGGCTCGACAGGTGTACTTACTCGGCCGCCTGCAGATAGACGACCCGGGATTGGGTGCCCGAGACTTCCCGCAGGGTTTTCGCCATGTAGTTCAGGCGCTCGATCGCCTTTTCGAGATCGGACTTGGCGCCCTCGGTCAGATCGTAGGCGTTGCGCCCCCGGTAGAGCCGGTTGACCTGACTCTCCATCTCCACGGCGCTTTCATGGATACGATGGACGAGATTATCCGCAATGACGTCGGCATTGCTGTCGACGACGCAGAAACCGACATTACTTGCGCGTTCCTTTGACATTGATGACACCTCTTCTTGTCGTTCTTCTCGGTTTTCAGGCAACGGCCCGGGGCTCATGCCCGGCCAGGAGGCCGAGCCGGCGCGCCAGGGCGTTTTTCGTCACGGGCCCGACCCATGGCAGCGTCGCGAGCCAGGCTATTTTGTCGGCGCTCTCAGTATATTCGCGATAGAGACGGTCACGCTCGCGCCAGACGAGATCGATCGCATCGGCCTTGCCGGGATGCCGGAAGCCGAGCCGCGCGGTCGCGCCGACCTCGAGCGCACGCATGCAATGCTCATAGGCGCGGCGGCCGACCGATGGCGTCACGCTGGCATGGCAGATTGCAAAAATCACATGCCGGGCGAAATCGTCTCCGGTTTCAGGCGTCGCGTGCTCATTGTCGAAGCCATCCGAACTCCTGAGGCCCGTTCCGGCAAGCTGATAGCTTGGCAATAAGTTCACTTTATGTTCCATGCCGCTTGAATCAATTGGACAAGTTTAGTTCCGGTCCTGCGGATCCGCGGGGCCTTCCATCCAAACGACGTGGCTCGCGTCGGATCGAAGCGTGACGGGTAAAGTCGCGCATGGGTCGGAAAGGAGCGGATACCTTTCGGGCCGCGCTTGCGCCAATTCTCATCGGAGGTCTGGAAAGCCTGGCTTTTCGTGGCTTTTCCAACATAACCCTGCTCCACCAAGATGGGATCGCATGCCTCCGGCCGCAAGGTGCGCAGCAGTGATGGAGCGGGGTTCGAGGCCATCTTTTCCGGTTGCGGCCAAGTCGCTATTTCGCAGCGCGCGATCTTGAAAGTATGGGCGAGATCAAGGTCGGTCTCGACCCCGTAGACTGCGGCCGCACAGGAGAATGCCTCGGTGAAAGGCGCCATCCTGCACCAGCTCTTCTCGGCCATGTGCAGAGGCCATGACCAGAGCCCGTCGCCGCGCCGATCGGCGAGGCTTTCCCGCGCGATGAAATAGCCCGTCGTCTTGTGCTCGAGACCGCTGTCGGTCACGAGCCAGTCCTCGTTCTCGAAGATTGATTGTTCTTCCGCCAAGGCCGCCATTCCATCCTCCCAGCCCCGGCAGGCGCGTGCCTTAAAGGCGCCATAGCCGAAGCGCATGAGCTGCAATAGGAACAAAAAGAGAACATACCGCGACGGGTTTTCGTGTCAAGCAAACATGCTCGCGCGGACTGTAATCTTGGAGTAACCGATATTATGTGGGAGGTCGGGTGGTAGGATTAAATAGACCGTGCATCTTTCTTCCGAAAATGAGACGAAGCTCTCGTGGGCGGCACTGCCCAGCTTGATTGAAGATCGACCATCCCGTTTAGTGGAGACACCTTAGATGACGAGCCTGAAACGCCTGGAAACGGATAGCCTCAGGCGTCTTGAAGAGATGCGCTCCACTTTCGACCGGCTGCGCGCGGAGCGGATTCGAGCGGAGGGCGAAGTCGACCGCCTGACGCGCGAACTCGAACAGGCCCGTGACACCGCCAAGTCTGAATTCGGCACCGACGATGAAGCCGAAATCCAGCGACGGATTGAAGCAGCCCTGACCGAAAACGCAAAGCGCGTCGAGGAATTCGGCGCGGTGCTGCGCGAGGTCGAAACGCGCCTGCAGCAGCTTGGAGGCGGGTATTGATCCGGGTCGAGACAATCGATCATGAGGTCGCCCGCGCCGAGGCCTCGCTCGCGCGTCTGGAAGGCTCCCGCGATGCGCTGAGAGCGCGCGCTGTGGAGCTGACGCGCGAGATCGAGCTCGCCAAGGGCCGGCTTGCGGTGAAGGATGAGGTCGAAGCCTTCATCGAGGCGGTGCACGGCAGTGCCAGCAGACGCAATCTGGCCGCGTTCGAGACGTTGCTGAGTGCGCTGGTGCAGGAGGTTCTGCCGGGGGAGAAACCCGTCGCGCTCGACCTTTCGACGGAGCGCGGCCTGGCCGCCCTCGACATCTGCGTGACGCGTCCCGACGGCAGCATGGAAGACGTGCTGGAAGACAATGGTGGTGCGCTTACCAACGTGATCGGCATGGCCCTGCGCCTGATCGCCGTGGTCAAGGCCGATGTCGCGCGCTTTCTTGCTCTCGACGAGGCGGATTGCTGGATCGCACCCGAGCGCGTCGCATCCTTCTACCGGGTGCTGGAGGACGGCGCTGCGCGCCTTGGCGTGCAGTGCCTCGCGGTATCCCATCACGACCTGTCGCAATTCTCCGGGCAGTTCCACATCGCACGCATCGCCGGCGAGCCGGTCTCAGGCGTCAAGGTGCAATCTACCGATTGCGGCGCCGTATGGGACGACGCCGCGCCGGGCCTTCGTTTCATCCGGCTCATCAACGTGCAGGCCTATGAGGATGCAACCCTGCACTTGAGCCCCGGCGTGAATGCTCTGATCGGCCCGAACAATCGCGGCAAATCGACCTTCATCCGGGCGCTCCGCGCCGTGTTCTACGGCGAGGCGCGAGATAGCCTCGTTAGAGCGGGCGCGAAGGCCGCTACCGTCGAGATCGGCGTCGCCGGCAAGCGCGTGCTTCGCTTCACGCGCCAGCCGCGCCGCACGCCGGTCAATATCTGGTCGCTCCACGAGGCGGACGGAACAATCGTCGAGGCCAAGGGCATGCGCTATGAGAGCGGCGGCCGCGCGGTGCCGGATTGGGTCGCAGACCTGTTTCGCATCACCAAGGTGGAAGATCTCGACGTGCACATCGCGCATCAGAAATTCCCGGTCTTCCTGTTGGGCGAGACGCCCTCGCGCCGCTCCGCCGTGCTCTCCATCGGTCAGGAGGCGGGCTACATTCGCGACATGCTCGTCATTCATCGAGAGCGCTGTGCACGCGACAACACGCTCGTCCGCAACGGCGAGCGGGAATTGATCGCCCTGAACGAGACGCTGGACGGTTTTCACGAGCTCGAAAGCCTGAAGGGAAAGCTCGCTCATGCCCGACAGCAAGCCGTAGATATCAAGAAGACGGATACCCTCCTGCAGAACATGCAGAATCATCTGCGGACGCTGGAGGATCTCCAAGGGAAGCTGGCGAAGGCACGGGCGCGGACGGAAATTACGGCCAGCCTGCCGGAACCGGAGCGGTTGACTGCGCTCGCGACGGCCCTGGAGCGCTCCCGCGAACGGGAACGCATCGGCAGGAACGTCCTGCAAACGGCCGATGCGCTTCGCCGAAGCCGCGCGCGGCTTTCCGCCCTGCAATCCCTGCCCGAGACCGTGCCCGATCTTGAAAGCACGGCGCCGGCACAAGACATCCTGAAACGCCTCGCCGATCTTCGCATCGCTGCCGGTATCGCACAGGGAAGCATGACGCAGATCGATGCGGACCTCGGCGCCCTCCGCGCAGAGATGGCGCATCTCGTCGAAGAAACGGGCGGTGTTTGCCCCACCTGCGGTTCGCCCGTGAGTGCGGAAAACCTGCTGGAGCACCAAGCTCATTCATCCATGGAGCGATTGACCGCATGATCCTGTCCGGAGACCGCCTCGAAATCGTATCCTGCAACGGCATTCTTGTCATCGGCGATCCGCATGTCGGCTCGCGGCGCCCGGGGCGGCGCAAGGATGCGCTTTGGCCGCAGCCGGTTCTCGCGAAGCTTGAACATTGCGCGGCCATCGCCAACGAGCGCGGCTTGGCCGTCGTCATCCTGGGCGATCTGTTCGACAGGCCAGTGGAGCCGGACGAGGCGCTCAAGAACCAGCTCATCCGCATCTTGAAAGGTTTCAGGCATCGGCCACTCGTCAATGTGGGAAACCACGACATCCAGCACATGACCCTGACCGACAGCGATACGCTGGCCCTGCTCGGGCTCTGCGATGTGGTCGATGTGGTCGCGACCTCCGCTCCCATTACCGAATTTCACATCGGAGGGCGCCGTCTCGGTGTTGGCATGACGCCGTTCGGACAGACGATTCCGGTCGATGTGCGCGGCAGCTTCTCCGGCGTCGACATGCAGGCCTGGTTCACCCATCATGACATCGCTTTCGACGGTGGTTATCCCGGCGCGGTGCCGCCCTTCGCGGTCGAAGGCTGCGACCTTCTCGTCAACGGGCATATTCACAAGACACAGAAGGGCATCCTCGCCGGCCGCACGCGTTGGATGAATCCCGGCAACATCACCCGGCAATCGGTCGATCTTTTGGATCACGTTCCGCGCGCCTGGATCCTTGACGGCAGCGGCGACCTGATCGCGCAGCCCTTGCCGTTCGAAGCCAATGTGTTCGACCTCACGGGACGCTTGGTCGACGCGGCCGATGACGGTGCTGTGGCCGCGGCCGTCGAGAGCGCCTTCGTCACCCTGCTCCAGGCGGAATCGCCGACCGAGCTGAAACGCAGCGGCGACGGCTCAATCGTGCGGGACGAGATCGAGGCCAAGTTCTCGCAGGACGATACATCCGAGTCCGTCCGCGCGATCGTCCGCTCGCTTCTTGGCGAAGCGGTGGAGCGGCATGCGCGCTCTTGACCCTCGTTAGCGCATCGTGCGGAAAAGTGGACCCGGTTTTCCGCACGATGCTCTAGAAAGCGAAGGGATCCGAATAGGGCAGGCGGCGTCGGCGCACCTGCGTCTCAGGCAGGATCGGGCGGCCGATATCGACGGCAACCAGGCCTTCGCAGGCCAGTGCAAGAACAGCCGCCACCCCGTCCGCCGTGTTCATGACGGCGCTCGCGCAATCCACAAGCCGCATCGCGCCGCATTCGTCGAGCTGGTGCAGAATGCGCACCCGGTCGCCCGCCGTCACGGGCGTACGCTTGCAGGCCATGATGAGACGGACGGTGGTGAAGCGCGGCTCGGCGCGGATGCTGCTCACCGTCTCGAGAGAAAAGGGACGTCCATCGGCCGAGGTCGATCCGTGGATCGCGGCTGCGCGCAGAGGATGCTTCATCAGGTCATCGTCCGTCACGATGTCGACGAGGGTCGAGGCTCCGTCCCGGACGATCTCGAAATCCGCGATATGCGTGATGTCCTTGCCGCCGATGTCGAACCGGGCAGGATCGGCCGGCGCTCTCAAGGCTTCCACATCAGGATCGAGTTCGCAGATCGCCAGGAAATCGGCAACCAATCCATTGCGCGTCACAGGAGCCTGGGGACTCTTCTGGCCACGGCGAGACCCGGATCGGGACGAGCGTCGCGACGAGAGGTCGAGGATGGCTTGCGCGGACATCGGGGCCTCCAGCGTGGCAGTGGGGTGGGATTTCAGGATAAGGAATAGATTTCACCCTGAATTCAATTGAGAACAAATACAGAACAATAATGATGTCGTCAAATTTTCGCCGCCTCGTCTTCGTGCCCGAGGGAGACGACTGCATGAGGCTGACTTGCCAAGCGTTGGGTCAAAAGGTCGCTGACGCCTGAAATGCTTGTAATTTAAGGGTTTGAGGCTTGGCAATATTGTCTTGTCACTGGACGTGAATGGGCCGATTTGATATGGAACAAACAAAGAACGAACCCGCTTCGGCGATGGTTCGAACGAGTTGCGGAGCCGCGTGCGGTCTCCCTTTGCAAGTGAGGATCGAGGATGAATACGACGGATAGGAAAATCGCCGACGTGCTTGCGAAATTCGGTGAGCCGATGGCCGGGAACGTCTGGCGTGTCCAAGGCGCGGTCGTGATCTATCACAAGGCGCTGGAGCGCATCGCGGCTCAGGCCCAGATCCAGTTCGAGCCGCCGACCATCGTCCGCGCCGAACGGGACGAGGCCGTCATTCTGGTGGCGGGCCGCATGGGCGAGCGGGTGGAATGGTCCATCGGCGAAGCCCTTGTCGGGACGAATTACCGCATATCCGGCAAGCAGGCGGCTTATGTCTATGCCATGGCCGAGAAGCGGGCGAAGGACCGGGTGATTCTCAAGCTGATCGAATTGCACGGCTTGGTCTATTCCGAGGAAGAGGCCGACGAGTTCAGGCACAGCCGTACGGCTTTGGCCGAGCCGCAGGCCGAGGTGGAAAGAACCACGGTCGAAATCGTCGGCTCCGACAGTGCCATCGAGACCGAGCTGAAGCAGAAGATCAGCAAGGCGAAGACCATCAATGCGGTCACCGACCTCATGCTCCATGCCGATACGCAGCGTGTGCTGGGCGATCTGCCGGAGGGCATCCGCGATGAAATTCGCGATTTCGCGAAGGCGCGTCTCGTCGAGCTCGGCTGGCCATCGAAGAAGGCCGCCTGATTATTCAACAAAAGGGGATGAGCGATCATCCCCTTTTGCACGAGCTCATCGCCGCGTATGATGGAGACTGCACATCATCGAAAAGTCACGGCATGAGCATCGGTACCGAACCATCCAAGGCAGACAGGCATGAGCGGCTGACGGGCTGCTTTCTGATCGCGGGCGCGGTTCTCTGCCTTGTCGGTGCGGGTGGAATGCTCTGGTGGCGTCACGGCGCTGCCGTCTTCACCGATGTGGTCTCGTCCGCTCTTGCCTGGTGTTTCTGAAGCAACCCGCTGCGCGATGTGCGCGCCAGCCCGTGGCTGGTCTTATTCCAATGGAACGGTTCTCGCACGACCTCCCATAACGCCCTCCAGGCCGCGATGCTGACGAGTGCGTAATAGGCCGGAAGAAGCGGGATCCACGGCAGCAGCCGCCACAACCTCCGGCGATTGAGCGCGACACAGGCGGGAAGGAAGATTGCGGCCACCCCCAGCAGGAACAAGGTCAGGCTTCCCATCCGCCAAGCCGCTTGCCACTGGGCTTCGGGGAACAGATCCTGTCGCCATAAAACGACGAAGAGACCCGTGAAAAACGGATAACTCAACGCGCTGAGTACCGTCCCGAACGTCAAGACCAGTGCTCCGAAGAAGCGCCACGGCCCCAGCTGGACAAGCGTCACCCACGGCTTGCGCGAATGACTGACACAGGTCTGTATGAAGCCCTTCATCCAGCGCGTGCGCTGGTTCATCCACTGATCGAGCGTGCTTGGGGCCTCTTCCAGAGTGGAGGAGGGGAGGTCGGCTATTCTGTATCCGAACCTTGCCAGACGAATGCCGAGATCCGCATCTTCCGTCACGTTCCACGCATCCCACCCGCAGATGTCATGGAGGACTTTCGTGCGGAAGTGATTGGACGTCCCGCCAAGTGTCATCGGGCTTCCGATCTCGGCCAGGCCCGGATTGAACACATCGAAGAGAGTTGCGTATTCGATCGTGAACAGCCGCGTCAGCCAGGTGTCGTCCGTATTGTCGATGGTCAGGCGCGCCTGCAGGCAGGCAACCTCCGGCGGCCGCTGGATGAAGGCCGCGACGGCATCGCGCAACTGGCCGGGATCGGGCACATCCTCGGCATCGTAGATGACGGTATAACGGCCTCGTGCCAGGGGTAGGGCAATGTTCAGCGCCCTCGGTTTCGTGCGCGGGTCGCCAGAGGGCGCCACGATCACCTCGATGAATCCCGGCATATCGATCGCGGCAAGAGCGGATTGCGTCTCCAGGTCGTCGGCTTCGAGGACGAATTTGATGTCGAGCTTGGCCGCTGGGTAATCGAGATGTGACAGGGCAGCCACCAGCCGCGATGCGACCCGCCGCTCCCGATAGAGCGGGGCGATGATGGTATAGATCGGCAGAGCTGCATCGTCCGTGCGAGGCGGTTTGAGCGGGGGCTGGACCGGGTTGTCCAGGATCGCGGCGGCCAATCGCAACACGACCCCGCCGAGAAAGAGCAGACTCAGCCCGGTCCCGAGGAAGGCCAGGGCGACATCGGGGGTGCGAATGCTGCCGAACGAGAGCAGCAGGGAGAGAATGCTCAATCCCGCAATCTGTCCGACAGAGAAACCGCCACGGATCGACAGATCGGGAGCCTTTTCGCTCAGAGCGTTTGCGCCGCGATGCGCGATGGACATCGACCGGGCATCGATCACCGCCTTTGTCAGCCGGGAGGGCGGGGTGACGACGAGACCCTTATGGATGACGCGCCGGTCCTTCAGAAGCCGGGAGAGAACGGGGCCGCAGGGAGCGATCGCGAAGGTCCTGACAGGCTCCATCGGCGCGATGCCCGTCAGGATGCTGTCCGGATAGCGGCATTGCCGGGACAGGCGGGGCGAGAGCGTGAACGGCAGCCCAAGCTCATGAGCGAGAGCCCGATAGAACTCGGTTTCCTCGACGAGACCTCCTTTCAGCAGGAGCACGTCGGCCGTGACCCCGGCCGCCTCGGCAAAGATTGCCGCGTGGTGCAGCAAGTCCGGCGAGTGACCGTGATCGGCAAGAAAGCCGATTTCCACCGGCAAGGCGGGCGGTTCGATGGTTGACTGTAGGCCTTCCTCCGCTAGACCCTCGCTTATGGGCGACGGCGGCTTCCGGGAATGAGGCGGGGCGGCTTGCAAGAGGGTGACGATTGTTAAAACGATATAATGTTAAAATCTTCGTCGCCTGCTTCTCCTTCAAGATCAATACCCTTGCTCTTTGGCGGCTCGCGTTATCCATGGCTTTCATCCTGTGCGGTGTCCTTGGTGCGCAGGCGCAGGAGGTGGCGATCCCTAACTTCTGGGATCCGCGCGTACAGCTGGAGCGGCCGGACCTGACGGGTTTGCGGCCCATCCGCTTTCTCATCGACGATGATTTTCCGCCCCTCCATTTCAGCGGCCCCGACGGAAACCCGACTGGCTTTTCGGTGGAGCTTGCCCGCGCCGCCTGCGAGCGCCTGTCGATTTCCTGCACCGTGCAGGTGCGCCGGTTCGACACCCTGCTCGATGCGCTGGCGGACAGGCAGGGTGATGTGGTCGCTGCCGCCATTCCCATCACTGTCCCACTCCGGCAGCGGTTTGCCGTAACGGCGCCTTACTTCAAGATTCCGGCCCGTTTCGCGGTCAGGAAGGATCGCAACGTGCCGCCACAGGCCAAGGCGCTTCAGGGCAAGGCCATCGGGGTCGTCGGGGGCACAGCCCACGAGGCCTACGCCAAGGCCTTCATGCAGGGAGCGAGCCTAAAGCCCTATCCGGAGCTTGCGGAGGCCGAAGCCGCGTTGAAGGCCGGCGAGATCGATTACATCTTCGCCGATGGGCTGGGCCTCTCACTCTGGATCGGCGGCGAGGATGCTGCCGGATGCTGCGATTTCGCCGGCGGCCCCTACCTTGAGAGCCGTTTTTTCGGTGAGGGTATCGGGTTTGTCGTCCGCCAGGACGAGGAAAACCTGCGTCGGGCCTTCGATTATGCCCTGCAGCAGCTCTGGAAAGAAGGCAAATACGCTGAGCTCTACCTGCGCTTCTTTCCGGTCAGTCCCTTTTAAGCCGCATTGACCCTGGGCGGCGGGCTCCCTAGTGTGCCGCGTTTCCCATCAGCTTTGGTCACATGTCTCAGCCTCTTTCTCTCGACCCCGCCCTCATCGATGCCGCACAGACCGCCACCGCCTGGCCTTTCGAGGAGGCGCGCAAGCTGATCGAACGGCTCAAACGCACGGGAAAGAAAGAGGTGCTGTTCGAGACCGGTTATGGCCCGTCGGGCCTGCCGCATATCGGCACCTTCGGTGAGGTCGCCCGCACCAGCATGGTGCGCCACGCCTTCCGGGTACTGACCGGCGATACGATCCCGACCCACCTTGTCGCCTTCTCGGACGACATGGATGGTCTGCGCAAGGTGCCGGACAACGTTCCGAACAAGGAGCTCCTGGCCTCCGCGCTCGGCAAGCCGTTGACCCAGGTGCCGGATCCGTTCGGCACGCATGAGAGCTTCGCCCACCACAACAATGCGCGCCTGCGCGAATTCCTCGATGCCTTCGGCTTCGATTACGAATTCATGTCGGCGACCGAGTGCTACAAGGCCGGCCGGTTCGACAGGACCCTGCTCACGGTGCTCGAGCGCTACGACGCCGTGATGGCGATCATGCTGCCCTCGCTTCGTGAGGAGCGGCAGCAATCCTATTCGCCGTTCCTCCCCATCCATCCGAAGACCGGCATCGTGATGCAGGTGCCCATCGACGAGCGCAAGCTCGATGCGGGCACCATCGTCTGGCGCGATCCGGAAACCGGAGAGCGCTTCGAGACGCCGGTGACGGGCGGACATGCCAAGCTGCAATGGAAGCCCGATTGGGCCATGCGCTGGGTGGCGCTGGGCGTCGATTACGAAATGGCGGGCAAGGATCTGATCGACAGCGTCAAGCTGTCGGGCGAGATCGCCAAGGCCATCGGCGGCCTTCCGCCGGAAGGATTCAACTACGAGCTCTTCCTGGACGAGAAGGGACAGAAGATCTCCAAGTCCAAGGGCAATGGCCTCACCATCGACGAGTGGCTCGCCTATGGCACGCCGGACAGCCTCGGCCTGTTCATGTACAACAAGCCGCGCGAGGCGAAGCGGCTCTTCTTCGACGTGATCCCGCGTCAGGTCGACGATTACCTGACCTTCCTGGAGAAGTATCCGGCGCAGGATATCAAGACGCGTCTGATGAACCCGGTCTGGCACCTCCATGCGGGCCATCCGCCCGCTCCGGAACTGGTGTCGTCGGGCACAGGCAATCAGCCCGGCACGACGATTTCCTTCTCCATGCTGCTCAATCTGGTGGCGGTAGCGAATTCCGAGGAGCCTTCGGTGCTGTGGGGCTTCATCCGCCGCTACGCGCCCGGCGTTTCGCCCGAGACGCATCCGCGTCTCGACAGCCTCGTGAAACGCGCGGTTCGCTACTTCCAGGATTTCGTGAAACCGCAGAAGACCTATCGCCTGCCGGACGAGGTCGAGGCCGCCTCTTTGCGTCGCCTGGAGGAGGTGCTCACCTCCTTCGAAGCGGACAATCGTCCTGTGACGGCGGAGGCGATCCAGGAGGAGATCTACAATGTCGGCCGCGCCGAGCCGCGCTACCAGGATCTCAAGGCCAAGGGCGCCACGCCCGAGCGGCCTGGCGTCTCCATCGAGTGGTTCAACACGATCTATCAGGTGCTGCTCGGTGAGCCGCGTGGACCGCGCTTCGGCTCCTTCGTCGCTCTCTATGGAGTGAAGGAAACGCGGGCGCTGATCCAAAAGGCTCTTGAGGGCAAGCTCGTGAGCGAGCACGAGGCCTTCCTGAAGAGAAGAGACAACGAGCGCGCGGCTTAAGGACCCTTACTGCCGCGCCCACATGATCCGGGCGACCCAGGCGACTTCTTCGGCTGGGATCACCCGGTCCTCATGCGCCTCATTGAGAGATACGAGCTCCAGTGTCTTTGCGGAGCGGCGTTTGAGTTCCTTCGCCAGAACTTCGCCGCCGGTCGTGCGCACGACCACCCGGTCGCCTTTCCGCATGCTCGCCGTGGGGGAGACGATGAGGATGTCTCCGTCACGATAGAGTGGCGCCATGGAATCGCCCGTCACTTCCAGGGCGAAGACCTTCTCCTGACCGAAATCGGGAAAGTCGATTTCGTCCCAGCCGGGTCCGCTGGCGGGTAGGCCTTCGTCCGTGAAGAGTTTACCCGTTCCGGCCTGTGTCAGGCTGATCAGCGGAATCGTGGAGCGGCGCAGTGAGCCGGATGGCTCGACGAGGCGCAGGAAATCTTCCAGCGTCGCGCCGGTGGCGCGCAGGATTTTTGCAATCGACTCGGTCGAAGGCCAGCGATCCCGACCCTCGGGACTCGTACGCTTCGATTTGTTGAAGCTAGTAGCATCGAGGCCAGCCTTGCGGGCAAGGCCTGATGCAGTCATGCCGTGGCGAGAAGCCAGAGCATCGATAGCGGCCCAAACACGGTCATGGGACAACATATGATGAACCTTCGAGAGGTGCCAAAAACTCTACTGGAAACCGGACCTATGATTAGGAATTAAGGTTGTTATAAGGCCCAGATAACCATGAACAAGGTATCGCGACAACTCGTCCATGTTTCGGTTGCCCCGGAAGGGGCTGGGCGCTACTCAAAAGCGCCATGATGATCTACAAAATCTGCTCGCGGCTCCTTTGGCAAGAGGCTGAGAAAGTCGGCATCTTCAGCGGTGCGCCCATCGATGCGAAGGATGGGTACATCCATTTTTCCACGGGAACGCAGGTTCGCGAGACCGCAGCGAAGCACTTCGCGGGCCAGGACGATTTGCTGTTGATCGCGATCGAAGGCAAAGAACTTGGCGAAGCCCTACGCTACGAATCGTCACGAGGAGGCGATCTGTTCCCGCATCTTTACGCACCGCTTCCTTTAACCGCCGTGCTGTGGGTGAAACCGCTCCTCCTGGGCGCTGACGGTCATCACAATTTTCCGGATCTTACTCCATGATCACCGCGCTGTTTCCCCTGGCGAAGAAGGTTCTGCACGCTCTCGATGCGGAGAGCGCGCATCAGCTGACGATCAGGAGCCTATCCCTGCTGCCGGTGCGGCCAGTGCCGCAGGACGATCCGCGTCTCGCGATCGATGTATTCGGTCGCCACTTTCCGAATCCGGTCGGGCTGGCGGCGGGTTTCGACAAGCAGTGCGAAGTGCCCGATCAACTGCTGTCGCTCGGTTTCGGATTCGTCGAACTCGGCGGCGTCGTACCGAAGCCGCAGGAAGGCAACCCGCGCCCGCGGGTTTTCCGGCTGACACGGGATGAAGCCATCATCAACCGGTTCGGTCTCAACAGCGAGGGGCTTGACGCAGCACGTCGGCGTTTGTCGCAGCGCCGCGGCCGTCCCGGAATAGTCGGTGTCAATATCGGTGCGAACAAGGACTCGGACGATCGCATTGCCGATTACGCCCTGTGCATTCGAGAGTTGTCCGGTCTCGTCGATTTCCTCACCATCAACGTGTCCTCGCCC
The DNA here is from genome assembly GCF_052114965.1 of Microvirga sp. 2TAF3. Classification (NCBI taxonomy): domain Bacteria; kingdom Pseudomonadati; phylum Pseudomonadota; class Alphaproteobacteria; order Hyphomicrobiales; family Methylobacteriaceae; genus Microvirga; species Microvirga sp. 2TAF3. The sequence goes on from NZ_JBFRFT010000020.1 coordinate 13,310, forward strand.
AACACGCCGGGCCTGCGCGATCTTCAGGGCGAGGCCTTCCTCGACGATCTTCTCGCCCGTTGCATCGAGGCGCGCGACGAAGCAGACCGGGGGCGGGCGAAAACAACCGTCCTGCTGAAGATCGCGCCCGACATTTCGCTCGAGACGCTCGACGCTATCGTCGCGACGGCCTTGAAGCGCGGTGTCGACGGGCTGACAGTTTCCAACACGACGGTGGCCCGTCCCGACAGCCTGAAGGAAAAGAGCCTCGCCAGGGAGACTGGCGGCCTGTCGGGCAAGCCGCTTTTCGAGCCCTCAACGAAGCTCCTGGCGGAGACCTTTCTGCGGGTGGAGCGCAAGATCCCCCTCATCGGTGTCGGCGGCGTCGATTCCGCCGAGGCGGCCTGGGCCAAGATCCGGGCCGGCGCGAGCCTGATCCAGCTCTATTCCGCCATGGTCTACAAGGGGCCCGGCCTCATCGGCGAGATCAAGCAGGGGCTGTTGACGATCCTCGAAAGGGAGCGCATTTCCCTCGATCAAGCTGTCGGCCGTGACGCGGCGGCGCTCGCAAAGGGACAGTTCTGAGCGCGGCTGGGGACTGAAAATCGGGATCAGTTCTTGATGGCGTACTTGAACGTTTTCCGTGTCAGCCGCTGGTAGAGCAGGGCCTGACCTATTCCGCGCGTGCCGAGGAAGACCAGAAGCGCAACCCAAAGACCCGTATTGCCGAGTTGGCCCATCGCCAGAAGCACGAGCCCATAAGCGGCAAGCGCGAGCAGCATGAGATCGCGCATGGCTTTGGTCCATGTCGCGCCGGCATAGATGCCGTCGAATGCGAAGGCGGCGGCGCCAACGAACGGCGTGAGCGCCGCATAGACCAGATAGTCCCGGGCATAGGTACGGATCTCGGGACTGGTCGAAACGAAATCGATGAACAACCCGCCGCCGACGAAGGCAATCACTGAGACGGCAAGGCCGAAACAGACGCTCCAGCCGAGGCTCAGACGAATGGCACGGCGGAATCCGCGCTCGTCCCGCGCCCCGATGCTTTGGCCGCACAAGGTTTCGGCGGCGGTTGCGAACCCGTCGAGGAAATATCCGCCGATCAGGAACAAGTTGAAGAGCACCGCATTCGCCGCCAGCGTCACGTCGCCGGATCGCGCGCCCATGGCGCTGAAGGTACCGAAAGCGATCATCAGCGCAATGTTGCGGATCATGATGTCCCGATTGACGGTCAGGGTCAGCAGCATCGCTGCCCGGTCCAGAACTTCCGACCATGCGACCGCGAAAGGGTTGGACCCGAGACGCCGTAGAACCAGAATGCCGAGGCCTACACCCAGCACCTCTGCAGCAGCCGTGCCGATGGCCGCGCCTGCGACGCTCATCTCGAACACCAGCACGAGAATCGAGGTGAGAAGGATATTAGCCACGTTGATCGCGACCTGCAGAAGCAGGCCCAGATCGGTGCGGCCCCTCCCCATGGTCGAACCGAGAATGACGTAATTGGCGAGGGTAAAGGGCGCAGCCCAGATGCGGATGAAGAAATAGGTCGACAGCGCATCCGTCACCGCCTCGCTCGCACCCGTCAGGGGAAAGGCGATAGCCGCAATGGGCCATTGCAACAGGATCAGCAGGAGACCTGTCAATATGGCCACCAGGAGGGCGCGGGCCAGCGTGCGGTCCACCTCATGGGGGTTCCCGGCCCCGGTCGCCTGGGCGGTCATGCCTGCGGTCGCCATACGCAGCGACCCGAAGCTCCAGAATACGAAATCGAAAACGACGGCACCCAGCGCCACCGCGCCGAGCAGGTGCGCCTCGCCGAGCCGTCCGATGACGGTCGCGTCAACGAGGCCGAGCAGCGGCGTCGTCACATGCGACAACGTCATCGGCAGCGCGAGCGCCAACAGCCGCCAATGCGTGACGGCGATCCGCCGCGAGGAAATGGAGCCTTCCATGGAGGTTCTCAGCGGAAAATTCTCATCGCCTGCCGAAGAGGCGGGCGACGAGCCAGAGCGGGACGACGATGATCGCCCCATAGAGAACCCAGCGGCCGACCTCGATCACTGTATCCATGCTGAGGTTGAGGAGCGACCGCAGCCAGTTGTAGAGGCCTTCGACCAGCCCGAAGGGCGTAATGCCGAGAAAGGCCATGAAGGCGCCGACAAGCAACGACAGGAAGGTCAGCCTTGCCAGCACGGAGCCGGGCGAGCCGCCGAGGAAACGGTTCATATTGGACATCGTCACTTCCTTATCCACCGGCCGTGCTGGACCTGCGTGTTTGCGTGTGCTTCATCGCAAGGGTCGGCGACGAACGCAACCTCATCCGAGTCTGGCATGATCGACCCCACCCTTTTCGACCCCTCCATCGTCAGCGAAGAAATCCGGACTCAGAACGCAGAGATCCTGTCCCGGCTGTCCAGCCTGCCGGATCCCTGGTCCGTGCCGCCTGCCGTGGTGCGGGAGCGCCGTCGCCAGGGCTTGGGCCCGTTCCCGCCCATGGCGTTGAGCACGCGTGCGAAGGTGATCGAGATCGATGGCCCGGCCGGGCCGTTGCCGCTTCGCATCATCGCTCCGGAGAACCCGAAAGGCATCTACTTCCATATCCATGGCGGCGGCTGGACCTGGGGCACGGCGGACGAGCAGGATCCCTGGCTCGACCGCTTGGCCGACCGATGCGGCCTCGCCGTCGTTTCGGTGGAATACCGGCTCGCGCCGGAGGATCCCTATCCCGCCGCCCATGATGATTGCGAGGCGGCGGCCCTCTGGGTCGTCCGCGAGGCGAAGGAGCGCTTCGGCACCGATCGCCTCTTCATCGGCGGCGAGTCGGCCGGCGCGCATCTCTCCGCCGTGACTTTGCTGCGCCTGCGCGACAAGCACGGGCTCACGCCGTTCAGGGGGGCGAACTTCTTTGCTGGCTGCTACGACCTCTCGCTGACTCCGAGCGTGGTAAATTGGGGCAGCGACAAGCTGATCCTCAACACCCGCGATGTCCGCATCTTCATCGACAATCTCTGCGGGCCCGAGATCGACCGGCGCGATCCCGACATATCGCCGCTTTATGCCAATCTCGACGGTCTGCCACCGGCTCTGTTCTCGGTGGGCACGCGGGATCTTCTGCTCGACGATACCCTCTTCATGGCTTCCCGCTGGGCCACGTCCGGCAACAAGACCGACCTCGCCGTTTGGCCGGGCGGCTGCCATGTGTTCATCCGTTTCGACAGTGCGTTGACTGAACAGGCGCTGTCGCGGATCGATGCTTTTATCGGAGCGCTTTAATCGGCGCTGGCCGGGGAGGGGCGCTGGGTCACGCCGATCTTGGACGCGGCGATGACCGCCTGGGTGCGGCTGTCGACGCCGAGCTTGTCGAGGATGGCCGAAACATGGGCCTTCACGGTCGCTTCCGAAACGGAAAGTTCATAGGCGATCTGCTTGTTGAGGAGACCCTCGGAGAGCATGGTCAGAACGCGGACCTGCTGCGGGGTAAGGGTGCCGAGGCGGCGGACTAGATCGGCGGTTTCCTTGTCCTCGGCGGCGGAGAGGTCCACATCCGGCGGGGTCCAAGTATCGCCTGCCAGCACGGCCTCGATGGCTCCGCCGATGCTGTCGATGTCGATGGATTTAGGAATGAAGCCCGAGGCACCGAACTCCATGGCGCGGCGGATCACCGTCGCCTCCTCTGTGGCCGAGACGATCACCACCGGAAGCTCGGGATGCTGCGCCCTTAAGGACAGAAGCCCGGAAAAGCCTTGTACGCCCGGCATCGTCAGATCGAGGAGGATGAGGTCGATATCCCGCTCATGGCCGAGTGCGGCGTTCAGTTCGTCCATCCCGTTCGCTTCGACAACGCGAGCCTTCGGCATGACGGAGCCGATCGCTTGCCGCAACGCGCCCCGAAACAACGGATGGTCGTCAGCAATAATGATCGTGGTGTTTTGACCCTGCACCCTGTCTTCTCCCACGCAACTATTCTGAGCCTTAGCCGCATCACCTATGCAATAGCAAGGCGGAGACGGAAAAGCGCGAAGCTATTCTACTGAAACTGTAAAGGGTATGGAGCTGGGAATACAGAGTTAAACTGTATGGTTAGAGGGGGTCAGGCTCCGATCAGGTGAAACACGATATCGCGGCGATGCGGCTGATCCCGGTGTTCGACGAGATAGATGCCCTGCCAGTTACCGAGTGCCATCTGCCCTTCCGTGATCGGAATGCTCAAATATGACCCGGTGAGCATGGTTCGGATATGGGCGGGCATGTCGTCCGGCCCCTCCGTGGCATGGATATAAGCCGCATTTCGCGGTGCCAAGCGGTCGAAAGCCGTCAGAAGATCCCTGCGCACGTCCGGGTCGGCATTTTCCTGGATCAGGAGCGAGGCCGAGGTGTGACGGCAGAAGATCGTCAGGAGGCCGTGGAGGATCCCTGTCCCCAGGACCCACCGGGCGGCGGGCTCCGTCAGTTCGGTGAAGCCCTGGCCTTCGGTTTCGACCGCGAGCCGGCCAAGCACCTGTTGCGTCACGCTCCCTTCGGTGAGGGTTTCGATGGCAAGAATGCTCATGTTTCTTGACCCTCCGTCTCCCGATTGACGATCGTCCGGCCCTTGAGCGGATAGATTTCCTTTTCGCCGCGGTCGAGGATTTTCTCCAGGGTCTCGATCCGGTCCGCTTCCGCGGCGGGCTTGTCCCAGCGGATGCGGTTGATACGTGGAAAGCGCATGGCGACGCCGGATTTATGCCGGGTCGAACGCTGCAATCCCTCGAAGGCAACCTCCAGCACGAGGCCCCGATCCTTGCCGTATTCCACCTCTCGCACCGGGCCGAACCGGTTGACCGTATGATTGCGGACATAGCGGTCGAGCTTCATGAGTTCCTCGTCCGTGAAGCCGTGATAGGCCTTGCCTACGGGGACCAGTTCCTCGCCGTTCGAGCCATCGCGCCAGACACCGAAGGTGTAGTCCGAATAGAAGGACGAGCGCTTTCCGTGCCCGCGCTGACCATACATCATCACCGCATCGACCAGATAGGGGTCGCGCTTCCACTTGTACCAATAGCCCTTCGGGCGGCCGGGCAGATAGGGGCTGTCCGCCCGCTTCACCATGCAGCCCTCGATGGCGTCCGCGTCCGGTCCCGCGCCGACGGCGGCCGGGTCCGCCCGCGCGGCGGCGAGTTCTCCCCATGATGAGAATGCGACCAGGGGCGAAAGATCGATACGCGGGTCGCCGATGCGCGCGACCAGCGCCTCCAGGCGTTTGCGCCGCTCCTGGAGCGGCAGATGGCGCAGATCCTCTTCGCCCTCGGTGAGGATATCATAAACGCGCAGATGGGCCGGAAACTCGGCGATGAGCTTCGGCGTCACGGCCTTCCGGTTCAGGCGCTGCTGGAGCACGTTGAAACTCTGCACGCGCCCCTCGCGCACGATCAGCAATTCGCCATCGATGGCGCCCTCGAAATCGAGCGCTTCCACGAGGTCTGGAAAAGCGCGGGAAACATCCTCGCCGGTGCGGGAATAGATGCGGCGGACAGGGCGGCCATCGCTCGCCAGACTTGAGACGGCCTGCAGGCGAATGCCGTCCCATTTCCACTCGCCCTGGAAGTCGGCGGCATCGAGCTTGGCGAGATCCTCATCCTCGAGCGGATGTGACAGCATCGGCGGGCGGAACGGGGCGGGATTGCTGGATTCAGGCTTCGGTGCCCGGCCCTCGACCCAGGCGAAAAGCTCCTCATAGGGCGCTTCCAGCCCGTGCCAGATCAGCTCCACCTCATCCGCCTCGACCCCTCCGATCTGTGCCACGGCGGTCTTGGCGAGGCGGGCCGAGACGCCCACGCGCAATTCCCGCGTGATGAGCTTGAGCAATGCCCAGCGTCCGGTCTCGTCGAGAGCATCGAGCCACCCGGCGACCCGGGCGGGCAATTCGCTCTTGCCCGTCATCGTCAGCGCCTCGACGACTTCCGATATGGTCGGGGCATGCGGGGGCGGGTTGTTGTGACCGGGGCCATGCTCCACCAGCTCTCCTCCCCCTTGCGGGGAGGAGTTGGAGGTGGGGGTGGTTTGACCGGGTGAGAGGCTGTCAGGTGAAACGCCGGTAGAAAGGCCCCGCAAGGGGGAGGGGGGTGCTCCCGCATCATGCCCCGGTCCCGGCCAAATCAGTGCCGTTGTTTCCGCCAGATCGCCCACGTAGTGATACGACATGCGAAACAGCACCGGATCGGTCCGTTCCTCCACCAATCCACGGATCAGGCCGGGCTTGGCCTCCTTGAACATCAGCGCGTTGGTGAGCGCGGCAAGGGCATAGCCCCGGTCTGGATCGGGGGTGTGGCTGAAGTAGTCGATGAGCAGTCGCAGTTTCGCGTTGCGGCGCGGTTCGTAGGCGAGCCTGTCGAGAAGGGTGGCGAAGCGGTTCATGCCGTCTCTCCCGCCGCCTTGGCGGCCTGCACCTCTTCCACCTCGCCCTCATCCCCATAGCCGAGCATATGTAAGGGCCGCGCCCTGATTCCCCGGTTCGTGCACCAATGGACCAGCGCATCCTCCTGCCCATGCGTAACCCAGACCTCGCCTGCTCCGGTCTCCAGGATGGTGCGGCAGAGATCGTCCCAGTCGGCATGGTCGGAGATCACCAGCGGCAGCTCGACGCCCTTCTGGCGGGCGCGGGCGCGCACCCTCATCCAGCCGGAAGCGAAGCAGGTAACGGGGTCGGGAAAGCGGCGGGACCAGAGGTCCTGGATGGAGGAGGGCGGGCAGATGACGATGGCGCCCGCAAGCTTCGCGCGTTCGGCAGCCACGACCTTGGGCGTCTCGCCGAGCGGAATACCCTCGCTCTTGTAGAGGTCGGTCAGGCGCTCCATGGCGCCGTGCAGATAGATCGGCTTGTCGTAGCCTTCCTCCCGCAGCAGGGCGATGACCCGCTGCGCCTTGCCGAGGGCATAGGCTCCGACGATATGGGCGCGCTCGGGAAAAAGGGTAGCGGAAGCGAGGAGTTTTCGCACCTCGTCGCGGGTGTCGGGATGACGGAATACCGGCAGGCCGAAGGTCGCCTCCGTGATGAAGACATCGCAAGGCACGACTTCGTAGGGGAGGCAGGTCGGATCCTCGGCGCGCTTGTAATCGCCCGAGACGACGATGCGGGTGTCGCCGGCCTCGATGGCGATTTGCGCCGAGCCCAGCACATGTCCGGCCGGCGTGAAACGGACGGTCGCATCCCCGATGCGAATGCTTTCCCTGAGAGGTGCTTCTTGCGTTGCTCCCGCGAAGCCCTCGCCATAGCGCGCGCCCATGATGAGCAGCGTCTCCCGCGTCGCCAGAACCGAGCGGTGGCCGGAGCGGGCATGGTCCGAATGCCCATGGGTGACAAGCGCTCGCTTCACGGGGCGGGTGGGGTCGATGTGGAAATCGCCGAGGGGGCAGTAGAGCCCTTGCGGGGTCTGGGTCAGGATATCGGTGGAACGCAGCGCCATGGTCTTTGGAATATAGGATCAAAGAGAGAAATTTCAGCGCGGCGATTTGTGTTCCATACTGGCATTTCGGGGCGAGCGGGAACAGGAGACTGAAATAATGTTTCTCGCCATTGACAGTGTTTTGTCTCTCCCGCATGCCAGCGCCATGCCGTTGCCGACTCTTCGATCTTCCGGCGATCTCCTTGCGGACCGCCGCTACGAATACGCCCGCGCCGCCTTCGACGAGAAGGATTTCGAGGCCGCAGCCGACCTTGCGCGGCAAGTGCTGGACCTCGTGCCGCGTTTCGCGGCGGCCCATGCGCTTCTGGGGCGTGCGGAGGCGGAGCGGGGAAAGCATGAGGAAGCTGTCGGCGCCCTTCGCCAGGCACTCGTGATAGATCCTGACGATGCGCTTGGCGTGCGGCTCGATCTGGCGCGGATTGGCGCTCTCACTCCGGGCGAGGCCATCACGGAAGGTTATGTCCAGGCCCTCTTCGACGATTACGCCCCCAAGTTCGAAAGGCATCTGACCGAAGTTCTCGGCTATTGCGGCCCGGAATTGATCGTCGATGCCCTCGACAGGATCTGTACCGAGCTGGCGCGGCCCTTTTCGTTTGCGAGCGCCCTCGATCTCGGCTGCGGAACGGGCCTGATGGCGAAAGCCCTCAAGGGAAGCTATGCCACCATCGAGGGCGTCGATCTCTCAGCCAAAATGCTGGAGAACGCCCGCAAGTCGCAGCTCTATGACGGGCTGCACCAGGGCCACCTGACGGATTTTCTTGCAAGCCGGCGGGAAGGCGAGGCCGATCTCGTGGTCGCGGCGGATGTGTTCATCTACCTCGCCGCGCTCGATCCGGTTTTCAGTCAGGTCCATCGCGTCCTGAAAGGCGGCGGGCTCTTCGTCTTCACGGTGCAGACGCATGCGGGCGAGGGCGTCATCCTCGGGCAGGATTCCCGCTACGCGCACGGGAGGGCGGAGATCGAGGACTTCGCCGAAGCAGCCGGTTTCGCCATTCGTCTTTTCGAGGCAGCCTCGATCCGCGAGGATCGGGGGCAGCCTGTGCCAGGTTTCCTGGCGATTCTGGAACGTTAAAGCCGATCCCAGTTCATGAATCGGGATCGGCTCTTTGTTATTCGATCATCGCATGACCCGGTGGAGCAGGCGCTCTATTCCGGGAACGCTCCGTTCCTCAAACCTGCGAGGGCAGGGAGGGGTGCGGCGTCGACTCCCAGCAGCCGAGAACGGACTGATCGAAATCGATGATCGACCCGGTCATCAGGCCGGATTCGGCGCTCGTCAGGAAGGCGACGGCGCGCGCCACCTCGGCCGGGTCGAGCAGGCGGCCGAAGGGTTGGTCCTTGACCGCGTTGTCGAGCCAGCCGTCCTGCGCGCCATGATAGGTCTTCATGATCCGGTCTTCGCCCGGCGTGTTCATCCAGCCGATATTGAGGCCGTTCACGCGGATGCGCCACGGCATCAGGCTGAAGGCGGCGTTCTTGGTCAGGGTCGCGAGCGCGCCCTTGGAGCCGCAATAAGCGGAGATGAAGGGCTGGCCGCCATGGGCTGACATGGACAGGATGTTGACGATCCTGCCCTGGATCTTCTCCCGACGCATGATCGTGGCGGCGTCCTGCATCAGGAAGAAGGGCGCGCGCACGTTCACCGCGAACATGCGGTCGAAAAGCTCCGGGCTGGTATCGAAGACCGTGCCGCGGTCGGTCATGCCCGCCGCGTTGACGAGGATATCGACCCGGCCGAACACCTTGTCGGCGTGTGCCGAGACCTGGCGGACGTCATCCATATTGGCAAGATCGGCCTTCACGAATTCCGTGCGGCAGCCTTGAGCGGTGATGTCTTTCGCGACCGCCGCTCCGCGATCGGCGTTACGGCCGCAGATGACGAGCCCTGCAACTCCGCGCTCGGCGAGAGTGCGGGCGATGGTTTCGCCGAGGCCTTGGGTGCCCCCCGTGACGACGGCGATAGCATTCTTGAACTGGGATGTCTGGGACATGGTTTTGTTATGTCTTTTTCGATCTTGATTGGCGCCGGCAAATTGAACCGGCTAAATAAAGAGGGCAAGCGGATCTTCGCGGCATCCACACCGGAAGTTACTGTTGTCGCATGGCAAAAAGCAGTTGGGAACCTATCTTGAGAGGCCATGTCCAAAGCGTCCGCCTCCCTTCTGCCCCCCCAATTCCGTCAATGGTTCAAGAGCCGCGGCTGGAGGCCGCGCGAGCATCAGCTCGAACTCCTGGCCAAGGCTCAAGCAGGCCGTTCGGCCCTGCTCGTTGCGCCGACCGGGGCCGGCAAGACCCTGGCCGGGTTTCTACCGAGTCTGGTGGAGCTGGCGGATATGCGCCGGAAACGACCTCACCCTGGAGAAAAGGCCGGAAAAGGTTCTCTTCACACCCTCTACATCTCCCCTCTCAAGGCGCTTGCGACCGATATTGCCCGCAACCTGGAAGCGCCCGTACAGGAGATGGGGCTGCCGATCCGCATCGAAACACGGACCGGGGACACGCCCGCCCATAAGCGTGCCCGGCAGATCGAGCGGCCGCCGGACATCCTGCTGACGACGCCGGAGCAGCTCGCCCTGCTGCTCGCTCATCGCGAGGCGGGAGAACTGTTCAAGGATCTGCGGCGCGTGGTGCTCGACGAGCTGCATTCCCTTGTCACCTCGAAACGCGGGGATCTGCTGTCGCTCGGCCTCGCGCGGCTGTTTTCCCTCGCGCCGCAGATGAGCGCGGTCGGCCTGTCGGCGACGGTCCGGGAGCCGGACGATCTGCGGCGATATCTGATGCCGCAGCGCGCTGTAGATTCCCTTTCCCCGGATCTCGGGTGGTCCCGAGATCCGCTTCATCCTGCGCAAGTCGGGAACACCCGACTTGCGGCGGGGAGGGTGGCGCGAAGCGCCGGGTGGAAGGCGCAAAGTCGGAGCGCTTCATCTCATCGGAGCGGCACCAAGGCTGATACAGGAGATCTCTCGCCCGGCCGCATCACCCCTGGCCCTTCCCCGCAAGGGGGAGGGGAAGAGGCGCTTGCCGATCTCGTCGTGGTGCAGGGCGGAGCACGGCCGGATATCCGCATGCTCGATCTCGATGAGCGTCTGCCGCTGGCAGGGCACACGGCGGCCCTGTCGATGCCGGCGATCTACGAACTCATCAGACGGCATAAGACGACCCTCGTCTTCGTCAACACGCGGCTTCAGGCGGAATATACGTTCCAGGAACTCTGGAAACGCAACGACGACAGTCTCGCCATCGCGCTTCATCACGGCTCCCTCGACGTGTCGCAGCGCCGCCGGGTCGAGGCGGCGATGATCGCAGGGAAGCTCAGGGCGGTGGTCTGCACCGCGACGCTCGATCTCGGCATCGATTGGGGCGATGTGGATCTCGTGGTGAATGTGGGAGCGCCGAAGGGGGCCTCGCGCATCATGCAGCGCATCGGGCGGTCGAACCATCGCATGGACGAACCGTCCAAGGCCTATCTGGTACCGGCCAATCGCTTCGAGATTCTGGAGTGCCGCGCAGCACTCGATGCCGTGCACGAGGCGGCGCAGGACACGCCGGATGCGCGCATCGGCGCCCTCGATGTGCTCTGCCAGCACATCCTCGGCAGGGCCTGCGCAGAGCCCTTTCGTCTCGAGGAGTTGTATGAGGAGATCCGCTCGGCCGCGCCCTATGCCGGCCTGACATGGGAGGATTTCGAGGCCGCGGTCGCCTTCGTTGCCACGGGCGGCTATGCGCTTCGCGCCTATGAGCGTTTCGCAAAGATCGTGAAGGGTAAGGACGGCCTCTGGCGCGTGCGCGATGCCCGCGTGGCGCAGCAATACCGCATGAATGTGGGTACCATCGTCGAGGCAACCATGGTCAGGGTGCGTCTTGGCAAAACATCCCGCTCACGGCCCGGCACGGTGCTGCCACGCGGCAAGGTCCTGGGCGAGATCGAGGAATATTTCGCCGAGACGTTGAGCCCGGGCGACACCTTTCTCTTTGCCGGAGAAGTGCTGAAATTCGAGGGAATGGCCGAAGACGAGGTGCTGGTCACGCGCGCCACGGCCGGAACCGATCCCAAAATCCCGTCCTATGAGGGTGGCAAGTTTCCGCTTTCCACCTTTCTCGCCGCGCGGGTGCGGGAAATCCTCTCCGATCCGTTCGAGTGGGATCGCCTGCCGCCGCAGCTGACCGAATATCTCCTGCAGCAGCGCCGCCGCTCCATCGTGCCGGGCGCGCGCGATCTCCTGGTCGAGACCTTCCCCCGCGCCGGACGGTTCTACATGACCTGCTTCCCTTTCGAGGGAAGACTCGCGCACCAGACGCTGGGCATGCTCCTGACCCGCCGCCTGGAACGGGCGCGGTTGAAGCCTTTGGGCTTCGTCGCCAACGATTACGGCCTTGCCGTCTGGGGCAATGGCGATATCGCCGCGCGGGTGGGGCGCGAGCCGGGCTTTCTCGATGACCTTTTTTCCGAAGACATGCTCGGCGACGACCTGGAGGATTGGCTCGCCGAGGCGGCGCTGATGAAGCGCACCTTCCGCCACTGCGCCGTGATCGCGGGGCTGATCGAACGGCGCTTTCCGGGCCAGGAGAAGACCAACCGTCAGGTCACGGTCTCCACCGATCTCGTCTATGACGTCTTACGCAAGCACGAGCCGGACCATGTGCTCCTGCGCGCCGCGCGCGCCGATGCGGCAACGGGACTCCTCGACGTGAAGCGCCTCGGCATGCTGCTACAGCGCATCCGGGGGCGAATCATCCACAAGCCGCTCGACCGGGTTTCTCCCTTAAGCGTGTCCGTCATGCTGGAGATCGGCCGCGAGCGCGTCTATAGCGACAACGCGGACGAGATTCTGGCCGAGGCGGAAGCAGCGCTTCTCGACGAGGCTTTGGCGTGACGGCTTTGCTCAAGAACAAGCAGACAACAAGCGAAATCGGGCTGAACGGACTGACGGCGGTCCTCGACCTTACCGGAGCCATGTACCTCCCGGATGAGAATGCGCTTCTCGTGGCCGACCTTCATTTCGAGAAAGGTTCGTCCTTTGCCCGGCGCGGCATGCTGCTGCCGCCCTACGATACCCGCGAGACCCTGATTGCGCTGAAGGATGCGATCTTCCGGTTCGATCCGCGCGCGGTCATCGCGCTTGGCGACAGCTTCCACGATATCGGCGGGCCGGACCGGCTCGGCGACGAGGAACGTGCCACTCTCGACGAGGTCCAGTCGGGCCGGGACTGGATCTGGGTCACGGGCAACCACGATCACACTCTGCCGGAAAGCATCGGCGGACAGGTCGTCGCTGAGATGGCGCTGGGGCCGCTGGCCCTGCGCCATGAACCGCTCGCGGGCGTGCAGGCTGAAATCGCCGGTCATCTTCATCCGGTCGGAAAGGTGGTGATGCGCGGGCGCTCGACCCGGCGGCGATGCTTCCTGACCGATGGATCGCGTTGCGTCATGCCGGCTCTGGGCGCCTATGCGGGCGGACTGAATGCCTGTGACGCCGCCTTCAAACCGCTCTTCCCGGACAGTTTCACGGCGCACCTCATCGGCACCGAACGCATCTTCGCCATCGCCAGATCGATGCTCTGCCGGGATTGAGCCCGCTTAATCCCTTCGGAAAACCACGTTTGCGGTCCAGCCGAAGAACACGGCGAGGAGGGCCGCCGCGAGGCCGTAGAATATGCTCCAGTCCCGCGCGACCTCACCGACCTGCTGCTCGAAGCCGGTCTTGACCAATTCGAAATGGGTCAGTGTCCGCGCCAGGATCACGGTATCGGCAAGGAGCGTCACTTCCACGTCGTAGTTGCCGGGGGGCGCCGTTGCGGGCAGGGGAATGCTGGCGATGAAGAGGTTCGGGGCCAGGAAGGTGACGCCGCGCTCGTTTTCCCGGTACAGGCCTTCCTTTGCCTTGAGGCGGAAGAGCGCCTCGCGGAACGGCTCGTCCGCACCGCCCCGGTCGTTGGTGAAGTCCGGCGCATGGATGATGGCCTGCAGGCCGATCTTCTGACGCCGACGGAGCTGTTCGCTCGTGATCTCGGCAATCGGCCGGGAGGTCAGAACGCTCAGGTAGGCCGGCGCAGTCGGAAATTTCTGCTGGTCCTGATTGAGCCAGAACGGACCCAGCCGCTCCTTCTCGCGCACGACAAGATATTGCTGCGGCCCGCGAATGGTCACCGCCGCGTCGTAGCCCGAGGCGCGGGAAATCGTCTGCGCATCGCGCTCGATCGCGCCGAACACGGCAATCGAGGTGCCGGTATAATTGGAATTGATCAGGACGCGGTGGTTCGACAGGGACGTGATCAGGCTTTCCGCCGAAGCGGAGGCCATGCCGGCCAGCAGGATCAGGAATGCGCCGATGATCCTCACGTGCGGGATTCCTGCACGGTGATGGAGAAGGGCTCCTCCGGCTTCACCACCAGTTCGAGCGCAAAGCGCAGGCCTACGGCGAGCAGAAGGATCGCGAGAAGAAAGCGGAACAGCTCCGCCCGGAGATTGCGCCCCGCCCGGGCGCCGAACTGTGCCCCGAAGACGCCGCCGAGAATGAGCAGGATCGCCAGAACGATATCGACCGCCTGGTTCGCGACCGCGTGAAGGATCAGCGCCACGAGGGTCGTGCAGACGATCTGGAACTGGGACGTGCCGACGACTACGGCGGTCGGAACGCGGAAGATATAGAGGAGCGCCGGAACCATGATGAAGCCGCCGCCGATGCCGAGCAGGGCGCCGGCGAAACCGACGAACAGGGCCAATCCCAGGATCGGGATGACGCTGGCATAGAGTTTGGAACGATAAAACCGCATGCGTAGCGGCCAGCCGAGAAACGGCGCATGTTCGCCCCCATTGCGCCGCAGCTTGATGGAGCCGCCCTTTCGTTTCATCCAGAATTCCCGGACGCTCTCCTTCATCATCAGGCTGCCGACGACCGTAAAGAGGGTCACGTAGGATACGACGATGACGAGATCGAGTTGGCCGGCTCTTCGTGCCGCGGCGAAGAACCAGACGCCCAGGGCCGAGCCGACGAAGCCGCCGAGCACCAGAATGCCGCCGAGCCGCAGATCGAGGGCCCCGCGGCGTAGCGCGCTGAGTACGCTCGTCGTGGAGGAGGCGACGATCTGCGCCGATTGAGTGGCGACCGCGACCGCAGGGGGGATTCCAAGGAAGATCAGAAGCGGCGTCATGAGAAAGCCGCCGCCGATACCGAACAGTCCCGAGATGAAACCGACTGCCGCGCCCAATCCCAGGATCAGGAGAACGCTCACAGGCATTTCGGCGATAGGCAAATAAATTTGCAACCCGGTTCCCCTATGGCCGGTGCAGCCACATCCTGGTTATGACATTGCGGAATACAACTGTAGGATTCGCGCCATGAATGGAAGCTGACAGTTTCAAACTTTGTCAGCTCCTGTTGCCAAAATCATGGCTGAGGGCCGCGGTGCCGCCTTCATCTGAGGATTTGACCTCGTTGGCGAGAGGATCGATGGCTCTGGGGCGCCAGCTTTCGATCCTTGATTTCGCGCCATTGAGTTCTGCCTCGCTTAGGCGGGAAGCGACCTCGTCGCGCTTCTTCGCCGCTTCCGCGTCGCCCTGCGCATAAGCCAGGGAAAACCATTGATAGGCCTTGGCCAAGTCCTTCCGGGTCCCGATGCCACGCGCATAGAGCACTCCCACGTTGAACTGGCTGTCCCTGACGCCGGACTCCGCAGCCTCCATGTACCACCGCAGAGCTGCGGGATAATCGGGCTTCCCGTTGACGCCGGCCGCGAGAAGGGTGGCGAGATTGTGCATGGCGCGGACGTTGCCGCCCTGGGCTGCGCGCTCGTACCAGGATACGGCGAGCTTTGCATCGCGCGGTATTCCGACGCCCTTATCGTACAACATGGCGAGACGCTCCTGGGCAGGAGCCAGGCCCGCCTGGGCCGCTCGCTCGTAGAGGCGGACGGCGAGCGCAGAATTTCGCTGGAGGCCGCGTCCCTCGGCAGCCCGCAGCGCGATTTCGTAGACCGCTTCCGCATCGCCGGATAACGCCGCCTGCCGCAAGGCGGCAGGGATCTCTGCGGGAATTTCACCGAGCGTACCGGGATCGACGATGAACTTGGCCGTCGCCCGAGGGGTGGCGGGGCCGGAGGGGGCCATCAGACTCGAAGGCTGAAACAGCCCGGTTTCGCTCGCCGCCGCGAGCATCTTCGGAAGGCTTCCGGTCGTCTCTTCGGGAGCGGTAGCGCGGACCGGCTCCTTCGGCGCAGCCTCGGCGGAGGCTGTCAATGGCGCGGGAACATGAGGCGTGTTCGAGAAGATCTGCGCCGTTCCGGCTGCCAGGATCAGAAAAGCGAGGCTGAAGAGAAGAGGACGGCGATGGGCATCGAGAGTCCGGCGAATGCGCTCGATGAGGGAGGTGGGCGACAGGGAAACTTCTCTACCGGGCCCTCCATCCGCGGCTTCATCTACGACCGGCAATGCGGTTTCCGGATCTTCGCAATCGATCTTCTGGGCCGGGAGAGGGTGCGAAGCCCGGCGTGCTGCTGCGATGAAACTCGCGCGCACATTGCCAAGGTCCATATCGTGGGATGAGACGGCAGCCGCGACGCTGTGCGGAGCTTCAGGCTCGCGAGCCGGTTTTTCCACCACGACGGATGCCGGCTCGGGCACAGCCGCGGAAATCTCTTCGATCTGCGACAGGGCGGCCGCATGAAGGCGGCGCACGGCGGCCTCGAGACGGTCGGCCGACGGCATTCCTTCCGACGACTTGGCGCTGGAGGTGCCATGCGCGGCGGCATCCGTCGCCGTCGGGGCCTGGTCGGGAAAACGCGAGACGAGGGTTTCCAGGGCATCGTGGACAGCCCGGAGGGCCTGTTGCGTCCTCTTGTCGGCCCGGGTCTGGAGGGCCTTCAATTCGACGAAGCCCGCTTTGAGAGCGTCGAAATCGTCCGTAGCCGGCGTGCCGGACTGAGCATCCTTCAAGACCGCCCTGGCGGCGCGCTCGGCCATCAGCGCGGTCTCGTTCCGAAGGGCTTGGATATGCGCAGTCGTGTCCTCCAAAGCTTGCTTGAGAGGCTCCGGTGTCCGGGAAACCTGATCGGCGAGGGCCGCCATTCGTTGCTCGATGGCGTTGAGCGACGGGTCCTGCACCGGTGTCCGTTCGAACTTTTCTTCGAGCTTTTCGTGAAGGGAGCGAAGCATAATCTCCACGGCCGACGTATCGGCCTGCTGGCCCACTTGCCGCAATTCGCTTTCGAGCCGCTCGAACCGTTGCAGCAGAGGCGCCTGCAACGGCTGAGAATTGCCGACCACGGCCTCGATCTGGTTCGACAGGCGGTCGAACAGCACGTTCAGAGTGTCGTTCTGCTCCAAGCGGCTTTCGGCGATGCTCGCCATGCGATCAGTCAGGACGGCGAGCTGGTCGGCGATGGAGTCGATATTGGGCCGTTCCGGTTCGGGTCTGCTCACCAGAAGGTCGAGCCGGCGGCTCATGTCCCGAAGCTGCTCCGGCATGTCGCTTGCCTCATGCGCCGCGACGGAGCGGGTGAGGGCGGCGCAGACGTTTTCGAGTGAGCTTTTCAGGGCGGCAAAATCACTTCTGCCAACCTGATTGGCGCGCAGCTCCACGATCTGGCCGCTCAGCGCGGCCACGTCGTCGGACAGACGCTCGATCTGCTGGGGCTCGGCCCGCTGGGCGAGATCCTGGCGCATATCGACGATCTGGCTGCTGAGAAAATCGATGACGGAGCGGTCGATCCCCGTCTCGGCAACGTTGTCGATCTTGCGCTTGAGGAGATCGATCTCGGCGCCGATGCGCCGATGGACGCCCTCGGCCATTTCCTCGGACAGGCTTTGAACCTGGCGGTGCAGCCCCGCAACCGAGCCCGCGAGAGTCAGCAAATCCTTGCTCGATGGCCCGCGCTCCAGATCCCGCGACAGGAGACGGAAGGTCTGGTCGAGGGTGATGATCTCGTCCCGCGTGGCAAGGTTTTCCATACCCGACCGCAGGCGCTCTATGTCGCTGCGGATGTCCTCGACCGCTGGGATCGTCGGCTGGTCCAACCGCTTCGCCAACCGCGACACATCCGTGCGCAGCCCGAACAAAGTATCCGCAAGAGGCGAAAGCGCCTTCATCGCATCCTGGACCGGAAATTCGACGCGGGCCGGAGTGGGCTCCGCCGTCACACGGCGCTCGACGGCATCGAGACGATCCTTGAGCGCCGACAGGGCCTGCGACAGGACGGAGGCCATCCGGTCCTGATGGTCGGCGGAGGTCCGTGCCGTCTCGTTCAGGCGTTCTTCGGCCTGCTCGATCCACATGGCCATGGATTCGAGCGCGACGGTAGTCCGCGATGCCTGATCCTGCGCCAGCCGTTCCTTCTCGGCGGTGGCCGCGGCGGCGATGATGGTGTCGAGATCGCTGGCGGGCTGTTTGGGGAGCGTCTTGTTGGGAAGTGTCCTGGCCATCCGTGCGATGATGGCGTCGAGTTCATCGCCAGGGCGCCGGCGCGTCCATCGGTCGGCCGGTTCCTGCCTTTGCGCGCGCTCCGCCAGGGTCGCCGCGATCCAATCCTCAAGGGTCAGACCCGCCCGGCGCGCGGCAACCTCGGCTGCCTTGCGGGTGTCGGGGTTCAGACCTTCAAGATTCGCGAGATCGTTTCGTCTCATGGTCGCGCTCGTGGGGAAACTCCACTCGAACGGCGGCATGCCCCCACGCCATCCCCCGTCCCGACGGCCCTGGATCCGGGATCCGGCGAATCAGGAGCCGCCTTGGATTTTTGAGCCGACGGCACAGCTTTCGGGCAACGTAGTAAAAATGGCGTTAAGCGGCCGAGAGAGGATTCCGAGCGGACCGGTCAGACGCTCTCTTTCCTTATTTTACTTGGGAAACAGGAGCTTCCCCAACGCTGTCTGCAACCTGTGGGGCAGTACACTTGCGAGAGGTATATATAATGTTCTATCATTTCAAAACCAATGCTTGGTGAGGTTTTTGAAAAAAAAGTTACTCACCCGGCACAGCTAGGCGAGACGGGGGAACAACATGAGTAACGGTATCGAGATGAACTACGTATCCTTCTCGAAGGAAGGTGACGATGCGGACGATTCCAAGTTTTTTATGATCGGTGATCTGGCGCGTGAATTCGGCGTGACCTTGAGAACCCTGCGATTCTATGAAGATCGTGGTCTTCTTTCTCCGCGCCGCGATGGCACGGCTCGTATTTACGATGCCCGGGACAGGGATCGTCTTTCGGTCATCTTGAAAGGCAAGCAGCTCGGTTTCACCCTTACGGAAATCCGCGCCATGCTCGCCGAGGAGTGCGTGAGCAACGGGATCGCTGCTAATCTCAATCTTTCCCTCGATCAGATCGAGGATCAGATCAGCCATCTCGAACAGCAGCGGGCCGAGATCGAGGAAGCTCTGGTGGAACTCAAGGCGCGCCGCGCCAGTCTCTCGGTTGCTGCGTAAGCGGAAACGATTTTCCTATCATAATTCTATTGTTTCTACCGGACATTACGGTGTGGGTTTCGGTATCAACACCCTCCCGTATGCCCGGCAGAAACGAAACCAGGACTGCGCTCGTCGATAGCTTGGCCGCGCTCACCGAAATTACGCGTTGTTTCTCGGACTAGGCCTATTTGCGTTAAGGAGCCTCAGCCTTCTGGCTCCTGCCCGGAATGACGTTGTCGGTGCTTTTTGCCCCTTTTGCCACCTTGATCGAAAGCGATGCGGCCGGGCGCGCCTTTGAGGCTTATGGCGAGGGTCTATATCCCCGCGTTCCTCGCTTGGCTCTGGAGCGTGGAAAGGTGTGCAGCCCGATCGGTGGAACCCCATCGGCGTTGCCGTCTGCCTTGCCGGTGCCTGCACCATTCTGCTCGGGCCCCTCGTGGCCTGAACGAGCCTTCGTCGATTTTCGGACAATCTGAACTCGCACCCGTTCTGCGGGACAATTCTCGCCCTACCTCTTCCCCAACGTGACTAGATAGTTTATATGTGAACTATCTAGTCTGCCGGCGGTGTCATCGTTCAGGGTGGCCTTGAAACCGGTGTCCGATTTGGGAGGAGTTCAATGCCGGTCTACAAGGCCCCCGTCGAAGACGTCATGTTCCTGTTGAATGATGTTTTTCCCATCGAACGCTATAACAACCTTCCGGGCTTCGCCGAGGCGACGCCGGACATGGTAGAGGCGATCCTGGGCGAGGGGGCCAAGCTCTGCGAGGAAATCTTCACGCCCCTGAACCGGATTGGTGATCTGGAAGGCTGCGTCCGTAATGCGGATGGCTCCGTCACCACGCCGAAGGGGTTCAAGGAAGCCTATGAGGCTTATGCGGCCGGCGGCTGGATGGGGCTCTCGATGCCGGAGGAATATGGCGGCCAGGGGCTGCCCTCGACTCTCACTGTCGTGATGCAGGAATTCCTCTCCTCCGCCAATCTGGCGCTCGGCATGTATCCGGGGTTGACCCAAGGGGCGACCGCCGCCCTTCTGGTCCATGGTTCGGCGGAGCAGAAGAAGACTTATGTGCCGAAGATGGTCGAGGGAACATGGACCGGTACCATGAATCTCACCGAGCCCCATTGTGGCACCGATCTCGGTCTTCTCAAGACCAAGGCCGTGCCCAATGGCGACGGATCCTATGCGATATCCGGCACCAAGATCTTCATCTCGGCCGGCGAGCATGACATGGCCGAGAACATCGTCCATCTGGTGCTGGCCCGCATCGAAGGGGCGCCCGCCGGCACCAAGGGCATCTCGCTTTTCGTCGTGCCGAAATTCCTCGTGAAAGAGGGCGGCTCGCTGGGAGAGCGCAATGGCGTCTCATGTGGTTCGCTCGAGCATAAGATGGGCATTCACGGAAATGCCACCTGCGTCATGAATTATGACGGTGCGAAAGGCTGGCTGGTCGGAGAGGAGAACCGCGGCCTCAACGCCATGTTCGTGATGATGAACGAGGCCCGGCTCGCGGTCGGCGTGCAGGGGCTTTCGCAATCCGAGGTCGCCTATCAGAACGCAGTGGCCTATGCGAAGGAAAGGCTCCAGGGCCGTGCGCTCACGGGCCCGAAATTTCCCGACAAGCCTGCCGACCCGATCATCGTTCACCCGGATGTGCGCCGCACGCTTCTCTCCATCAAGGCCTTCAATGAGGCAGCTCGTGCGCTGCTCGTCTGGACCGCGCTGAAGAGCGATATCGCGCATCGTTCATCGGATGACGCGGAACGCCAATCCGCCGACGACCACATGGGCCTCATGACGCCGGTGGTGAAAGGTGTTTTGACCGACCTCGGCTTCGACAATGCGGTCAAGGCGCAGCAGATGTTCGGAGGCCATGGCTATATTGAGGAATGGGGCATGTCGCAATTCGTGCGCGATGCCCGCATCGCCATGATCTACGAGGGCGCGAACGGCATCCAGGCTATGGACCTCGTCGGTCGCAAGCTCGGTAAGGATGGCGGCCGTGCGGTCATGGCCTTCTTCAACGAGGTCGGCGCTTTCTGCCAGGAGAATGCGAATGACGAGAGCCTGAAGGACTTCATCTCTCCGCTTCAGCAGGGCCTCGGCCATCTCCAGCAGGCGACCATGTGGTTCATGCAGAACGCCATGGCGAAGCCCGACAATGCGGGCGCCGGTGCGACCGATTACATGCATCTCTTCGGCCTTGTGGCCATGGGCTATATGTGGGCCAGGATGGCGAAGGTGGCGAACGAAAAGAAGGTCAAAGGCAACGGCGTCGCGGACAAGATGGATGCGAAGCTGTTGACGGGCCGCTTCTTCATGGAGCGCCTGATGCCGGAAACCGCCTCGCGCCTCGCCTGCATCTCATCGGGTGCCGATGTGACAATGGCGATGCCCATGGAGATGTTTTGAGTTTGAGAAGCGCCATCCCTGCCATAGCGTAGCGAAGAGCCTGGATCGCGTGACGAGAGGGCGCCTCATTCTGATACGGTCCCGGGTCCGGCTTCGCCCGCACGGGATGACTTGCAGGTTTTAGGGAGATCCTCATGGCTGAAGCTTATATCTACGATGCCGTCCGCACCCCGCGCGGACGCGGCAAGCCGGATGGTTCGCTGCACGAGGTGCCATCCGTCGACCTTGCCGTGACGGCCCTCAACGCCATCCGCAATCGCAACGATCTCGATCCGATGCTGGTAGAGGACGTGGTGCTCGGCTGCGTCGATCCGGTCGGGGAGGCGGGCGGTGACATTGCCCGCGCCGCAGTGCTCAAGGCTGGGTTCGGCAAGGAAGTGCCGGGCATCCAGATCAACCGTTTCTGCGCATCGGGTCTCGATGCGGTGAATCTTGCAGCTGCTCAGGTGATGACCGGCATGAAAGACGTTGCCATTGGCGGCGGCGTCGAATCCATGAGCCGCGTCGGCATGGGCGCGTCGGGCGGCGCATGGCCGGTCGATCCCGGCATCGCGGTCCCGAACTACTTCCTGCCGCAGGGCATTTCGGCGGATCTCATCGCCACCAAATACGGCTTCTCCCGCGACGATGTGGACGCCTATGCGGTTGAGTCACAGAAGCGCGCGGCCCGCGCCTGGGACGAGGGCCGCTTCAAGAATTCGATCATTCCAGTGAAGGACATTAACGGCCTCACATTGCTGGCCAAGGACGAGCATATGCGGCCGCAGACCGACATGCAGTCGCTGGGCCAGCTCAAGGCCTCTTTCGTGCAGATGGGTGAAATGGGCGGCTTCGATGCGGTGGCGATCGCCGCGCATCCGGATGTGGAATTCGTCAATCATGTGCACCATGCGGGCAATTCATCGGGCATCGTGGACGGCGCGTCCGCCGTGTTGATCGGCTCGGAAGAAGGTGGGCGAAAGCTGGGCCGGAAGCCCCGCGCCCGAATCCGGTCTTTCGCTTCCCTCGGTTCCGATCTCGCTCTCATGCTCACCGGACCCATCGAGGTGTCCGAGCTTGCGTTGAAGAAAGCGGGCATGACGAAGGACGACATCGATCTCTTCGAGATCAACGAGGCTTTCTCCGCCGTTGTGCTGCGCTACATGCAGGCGATGGAACTCGACCCGTCCAAGGTCAATGTGAATGGCGGCGCCATCGCCATGGGGCATCCGCTCGGCGCCACCGGCGGCATGATCCTCGGCACCGTACTCGACGAACTGGAGCGCACGGGTAAGCAGACGGCGCTCGTCACGCTCTGCGTGGCCGCCGGCATGGGCACGGCGACGGTGATCGAACGAGTTTGATTTTGAACTGTCATCCCGGGGCCGCGAAGCGGAGCCCGGGATCGTAAGACGAGAATGCACGGACAACGATCCCGGCTCTCCGCTGCGCTTCGGCCGGGATGACGGGACACCTCCTGGGAGGACGACATGACGAATTTCATCAATTTCCGCTTCGAAGTCG
Source organism: Microvirga sp. 2TAF3 (assembly GCF_052114965.1). Taxonomy (NCBI): domain Bacteria; kingdom Pseudomonadati; phylum Pseudomonadota; class Alphaproteobacteria; order Hyphomicrobiales; family Methylobacteriaceae; genus Microvirga; species Microvirga sp. 2TAF3. Next base: position 36,049 of record NZ_JBFRFT010000020.1, read on the forward strand.
ACGGCGACGGGATTGCAATCGCAACCTGGGACATGCCGGACCGGTCGATGAACGTTATCACCACCGGCGTGATGGACGAGCTGTCTCAGATCATCGAGAAGGTCGCGAACGACGAGGCCATCAAGGGCTGCGTCATCACCTCCGGTAAGGAAAGCTTCTCCGGCGGCGCGGATCTCGCCATGCTGCAGGAATCGAAAGCGCGATACGAAAAACTCGCGAAGGAGAAAGGCGCGGAAGAGGCGATGAGCGCCTTCTTCGAGGAATCGCGCAAGCTCTCGCAGCTCTATCGCCGGCTGGAAACGAGCGGCAAGCCGTTCGTGGCCGCGATCCACGGTGTGTGCCTCGGCGGCGCGTTCGAGCTGGCGCTTGCCTGCCATCAGCGTGTGCTCTCCGATGCGGATGCAACCCGGGTCGGCCTGCCGGAGATCAAAGTCGGTCTCTTTCCCGGTGCGGGCGGCACGCAGCGCGTGTCACGCCTGATGCAGACCGGCGATGCGCTTCAGATGCTGCTCAAGGGAGAGCAGATCCGTCCGCTCATGGCGCGCAACATGGGCCTCGCCCACACGGTCGTGCCGCGCGATCAGCTCGTCCGGACCGCGAAGGACTGGATCAAGAATGGCGGATCGGCGAAAGCGCCGTGGGATCAGGAGGGATTCAAGCTGCCCTCCAACAAGGTCTATTCCGCGGCCGGCATGCAGGTCTGGCCCGCGGCCAACGCCATCTATCGTCGCGAGACGCAGGATAACTATCCGGCTGCCCGCGCCATTCTGGAGGCTGTCTATCAGGGGCTCCAGCTCCCGATGGATCAGGCCTTGAGGGTGGAGTCGCGCTTCTTCGCCAAGATATTGCGCTCGAAGGAAGCGGCGGCGATGATCCGCACCTTCTTCCTGTCGATGCAGGAACTGAACAAGGGCGCGCGCAGGCCGAAGAACGTGCCGCCGACCAATCTGAAGAAGATCGGCGTGGTCGGCGCAGGCTTCATGGGGGCGAGCATCGCCTATGTCACCGCCCATGCGGGCATGGAGGTCGTACTCGTTGATCGCGACGTGGAGTCGGCGGAGAAGGGCAAGGCCCATTCGCACAAGCTCATGTCCGATCAGATCATGAAGGGCCGCGCCAAGACGGCGGATCGCGATGCGCTCCTGGAACGCATCAAGACTTCCGCCGATTATAACGACTTGAGCGATTGCGACCTCGTCATCGAGGCCGTGTTCGAGGATCCCAAAGTGAAGGCCGATGTGATCCAGAAGGTCGAAGCGGTGATCCGGCCGGATTGCATCTTCGCCTCGAACACCTCGACGCTTCCCATCAGCGGACTCGCCAAGGGCTCGAAGCGGCCGGACGAATTCATCGGCATCCATTTCTTCTCCCCGGTCGAGAAGATGATGCTGGTGGAGGTCATCCTCGGCAAGCAGACGGGCGACAAGGCGCTCGCCGCCGCGCTCGATTTCGTGCGCGCCATCAAGAAGACGCCGATCGTCGTCAACGACGCGCGCGGATTCTTCGCCAATCGCTGCGTCCTGGGCTACATCCTCGAAGGCCACCTGATGTTCCTCGAGGGCGTGCCGCCCGCCATGATCGAGAATGCCGGCAAGCAGGCCGGCATGCCCGTCGGTCCGCTCTCGCTCAACGATGAGGTCGGCGTCGACCTCGGCCTGAAGATCCTGCGAGCCACGAAGGAGCAGCTCGGCGAGGCTGCGGTGGTGCCGGAGCAGGAACAGCTTCTGAGCCGGCTCGTCGACAAAGAAGGCCGTCTCGGCCGCAAGAACCGCAAGGGCTTCTACGATTATCCCGAAAGCGGCCCGAAGCATCTCTGGCCCGGCCTGAAGGATCTCCAGCCCAAGTATCTTGATGCGGAGCTCATCGACATGCGGGAGCTTAAGCAGCGTCTTCTCGTGACGCAGGCCCTGGAGGCCGCGCGCACGGTGGAGGAGGGCGTCATCACAGATCCGCGCGAGGCGGATGTGGGCTCCATCCTCGGCTTCGGCTTCGCGCCCTATACGGGTGGCGTGCTCTCCTACATCGACTTCATGGGCGTGAAGAATTTCGTGGAGCTGTGCCGAAGCCTGCAGGCCAAGCACGGCGAGCGCTTCGCTCCGCCGAAAATCCTCCTGGACATGGCAGCGTCGGGCGAGACCTTCTACGGACGCGCCGAGGCGAAGAAGGCGGCGTGAAGCCGCTGCCTTCTTCCCAAAGGGGAGGGGGACAGGAACCTCGATGAAACCACATTTCGCCATGCTGTCAGCATACAATGCCTGGTGCAACGAGCGTCTCTACGATGCCGCGGCGGAACTTTCCGATAGGGATTATCGCGCCGATCGCGGCGCGTTCTTCAAGTCCGTTCATGGCACTCTCAACCACATCCTCGTCGCGGACCGCCTCTGGATGAAGCGTTTCACCGGACAGGGCGAGGCGCCGGACCGGCTTGACGCGATCCTGTTCGACGATCCTGATGCGCTTCGCGAGGCTCGCCGGAAGGAGGATGAACGGATCGTCGGCTACATCGATCATCTGTCCGAAGAAGATCTCTCGACAAGGTTTCACTATCGCACCGTGACCAATCCCACCGAGATCGAGCAGCCGCTTGCCTCGGCGCTGCTCCATTTCTTCAATCACCAGACGCATCATCGCGGCCAGGTGCATGGCCTCCTCACCGGCCTGGGACGCGATGCGCCATCCCTCGATCTCGTCATGTTCCAGCGCTTGAGCGGCATGGGCATGACATGATGGACATGACATGAATCTCTGGTTTCGTGTCCTTTACCTGATCATCGCGTCTTACTTCAGGTCGAAGCTCGACCCGGTGCGCAATGTCTCGCGCCTGTCCTTCCGCGTCTGGCCGCACGATCTCGACACGTCGCTGCATATGAATAACGGGCGCTACTGGACGCTCATGGATCTCGGCCGGGCCGATATCATGATCCGCTCCGGGCTGTGGCGCTCCATTTACCGGAATGGCTGGGTGCCGGTGGTGAGCGCGGGCAAGATCCGCTTTCGCCGCGAGCTGAAGCTGTTCCAGTCCTTTACGCTCGAAACGCGCATCGTCACCTGGGCGGAGAGCTTCGTGGTAATAGAGCACCGGCTCATTTCCAGGAGCCGGGACGGCGACCCCATTCTCTCCGCCATCGCTCTCGTCCGCGCCGGTCTCTATGACCGCAAGGCGAAAAGCTTCATCACCGTCGACCGCTTGTTCCACGAGATCGGCATTCACGCGCAGGCGCCGGAAGCCACGCCCGAGGTGGCGGCTTTCCTGGCGGCGGAAGAGGCGTTGAAGAAGTCGGCTTGATCGTTCAGGGTGGTACGATACCTTGCTTGTTTCTTCTGTAACCGTGAAGCGATCCCATGCCACGCACCATCGATTATTATTTCTCGCTCATGAGTCCCTGGGCCTATATCGGCCATGCACCGTTCATGGAGATCGCCCGGCGTCACGGGATCGAGGTCAATTACAAGCCCGTCTTCCTGGGCCGGGTCTTCGCCGAGACCGGCGGCCTGCCGCTCGCCCAGCGACATCCGGCACGGCAGCGCTATCGGCTGGTGGAATTGCAGCGCTGGCGCGAGAAGCGCGGCCTGTCCTTCAATATCAAGCCACAATATTGGCCCTTCGAGGTTAACCTTGCCGACCGTTTCGTCATTGCCGCCGCTGTCTCCGGCAAGGATCCGGACACTCTCCTGCGCCGTGCCTTTTCCGCTTTGTGGGAGAGGGAGCAGGATTTGGGCAATCCGGCCGTGCTGGCCGAGATCGCCGAGGCCGCAGGTTTCGATTCCTCGTCCCTGATGGATCTCGCTAACAGCAGCACCACGGAAGCGATCTACGCTCTCAACCTCGAGAATGCCGTCGCGGGAGATATCTTCGGTTCACCCGCCTATGTGCTCGGCGGCGAGGTTTTCTGGGGCCAGGACCGGCTCGAATTGCTCGACGATGCGCTCACGAGCGGGCGGCCAGCTTACATTCCTGTCGTCTAGCGCATCGTGCGGAAAAATGGACCGGTTTTCCGCATGGAACGATGCGCTCATCCAACGAGAGAGCAGCGGATCGATCCCAAGAGTGGACGCCGATTTTACCGTGAGAAACATGCGTCTTTCCAAAAGATAGAGCCTATTCCGCCGCCACCCGGGTCGCGCGCCACTGGGTAAGGAGGGCGCGCAGAGCGGCCGGTTTCACAGGCTTGTTGAGCACATGCACGTGCATGGCGGTGGCCGCATCGCGCACCGTAGGCGTGCGGTCGGCAGTAGCGAGGATGGCGGGGGTGTCGACCTGGGTTTTCCAGCGCAGAGTCTTGATGAGATCGAGGCCGTCCCCCTCGTCGAGGTGATAGTCGGCGATGATCACATCCGGGCTTGCCTTCTGCGCCTTGATGACGGCTTGCGCGCTCTCCAGACCGGACGCGGTCCAGACTTCGCAGCCCCAGCCGCGGAGCAGCAGGCGCATCCCTTCCAGGATCGCGGGCTCATTGTCGACGACGAGCACGCACAACCCCGACAATGCCGTGACGGGCACCTTGGGTTCTTCCGGTGCCGCCTCGGATGCGGGAAGAGCCGCGACGACGGGAACATCGACCCGGAACACGGAGCCGCGGCCGGCTTCAGATTTCAGCGCGACGGGATGACTGAGAACGCGGCCCAGGCGTTCGACGATAGACAGGCCGAGGCCTAGTCCCCGCGCAACCTTCGCACCTTGATCCAGGCGTTGGAACTCCCGGAACACGATCCGCTGCTTCGACGGGGGAATACCCAGCCCCGTATCCCAGACCTCCAGAATCAGGTGACTGCCGCGGCGGCGACCGCCGACCAGCACCCGCCCGGTGGTCGTATATTTGATGGCGTTGGAGATCAGGTTCTGCAGCAGTCGGCGCAGGAGGCGGCGGTCCGAGCGCACCGTAAGCGACGATGGCGCGAACGTGAGTGTCAGCCCCTTGCCGCGTGCGACGGGGTCGAATTCACGCTGCAATTGCCGGAACAGTTCGTCTATGCGGAAGCTCGACCATTGCGGCTTCATGGCGCCCGTATCGAGGCGCGAGATGTCGAGGAGCGCCGTGAGGATCTCCTCCACCGCGTCGAGGGAGGCATCGATGTTCTCGGCGAGTGTTACGTCTCCCGCTTCCCGGTCGCGTTCGACCAGGGAGGTGGCATAGAGGCGGGCTGCGTTGAGGGGCTGCAGAATGTCGTGGGATGCCGCGGCAAGGAAGCGGGTCTTGGAAATATTCGCCTCGTCGGCCTCCGCCTTCGCGCTGGTGAGGGCCGCGTTGAGCCGGGTCAGCTCCTCCGTGCGCTCGCGGACGCGCTGTTCGAGCGTCTCGTTGGCACGGCGGCTTTCCTCCTCCGCAGCCACCGTGTCGGTCACGTCCGTGTAGGTGGTCACGAGGCCGCCGTCGGGGAGTTGGTTGGAACGGATCTCGATGACCTTGCCGGAGGGATGGAGCTTGAGGCGCACAGGCTCCAGATCGTGCAGGAAGGAATGGATGCGGGCCTCGACCAGCGCTTCGAGAAGCCCCGGTCCGTAGGAGCCACGCTCCGCATTGAACCGGATGATGCTGTCCATGCCGACGCCGACGCGGACGAGGTTCGGCGGCAGATCGTAAAGATCGACGAAGGCCTGGTTCCAGGCGAGCAGCCGCAGGTCGCGGTCGAGCACCGTAATGCCCTGTCTCGCATAGTTGATCGCGTGCTGGAGAAGATCGCGGCTATGCTGGATCGCCGCCGAGGCATCGTCGAGAAGCTTCAAGGCCGCCTTCGTCGAAACCGTGCGACGGCGAAGGAGCAGGGAAAGGGCAAGGCGCGAAGAGGCGGTGCCGATGGCCGAGGCAAGCAGATACTCCGCATAGCGCAGGAGATGGATGTCGGCCTCCGCGCGCAACTCGAGATTCTGGCCGCGGCTATGGGCGAAGCCCTCGAATGACCGGCTCGTGCGCTCGTCGCCGAGATAGCGCGCCACCGTCGCGCGCAACTCGTCCACCGTCACGCTCGGCCTGAACAGCCGGAAGCTCGGCGCGGTGGAATTGTCGGTTTCGCCGACGAAGATATTGGCCTGGATCCGCTCCAACGCCGTCACCGGCCGCCACAGCGAGAAGCCGATATAGGTGAGGATGTTGAGGGTCAGGCTCCAGACCACGCCGTGGGTGAGCTGAGGCAGATCGACCCCGAAGAGCGCCGTGGGCTTGAGCGCGACGATGCCGAAGGGGCCCGTGACGACGACATCGGACCAGAACACCCCATCCCAGACGAGGCTCGGCAGCAGCAGGGTATAGGCCCAGGTGACGAAGCCGACGGCGAGCCCGACGCTGGCGCCCAGCGCCGTTCCGCGCGACCAGATGAGACCGCCCAGAAAAGCTGGAGCGATCTGCGCGATGGCGGCGAAGGATAGCAAGCCAATGGCCGCCAGCGCGGCCTCTCCGGAAGCCCGATAATAGACATAGGCGAGAAGGATCACCACGACGATCGAAATGCGGCGGATGCCGAGCACGAGACCGCCGAGGTCGATGCCGGCAAAGGCGCGCCGACGCAGCACGATGGGCATGACGAGATGGTTCGAGATCATGACCGCGACCGCGACTGAATCGACGATCACCATCGCGGTCGCCGCCGAAAACCCGCCAAGGAAGGCGATGATCGCAATCTTGCCAGCATTGTCGAACAAGGGCAGGGCCAGGACGGTCATATCCCGGTCGATTGTCCCTTCAGGGAAGACGGCAAGGCCTCCCAGCGCAATGGGAATGACGAAGATATTGATGGCTATAAGATAGACCGGAAACAGCCAGGCGGCCCGTTTCACATCTTCGATGGCCCGGTTCTCGACCACGGTCATGTGGAATTGGCGCGGCAGGAGCAGGGCCGCGCAGCTCGAGATCAGGATGAGAGTGATATAGCTGCCGAAGCCTGAGGTCCGTCCGAGAAGGCTGGTACTGATGCCCTGTTCGTTCAGCCGCGCGACGATGTTGTCGTATCCGTCGAACATCACGAAGGTGATATAGCCGCCGACGACGAGAAAAGCGGCGAGCTTGACGACGGACTCCAGCGAGATCGCCATCATGAGCCCGTCCTGGTGCTCGGTCGCATCCGTGTGTCGCGTGCCGAAGGCGACGGCGAAACCCGCGAGGACCAGGGCGACCACGAGCGCGAGATCGCCGAAGATCGGGATCTGGTGCGAGGTGGCGCCGCTCGCCGTAAGAAACACATCGAGAGAGGACGAGACCGCCTTCAATTGCAGGGCGATGTAGGGGATCGAACCGATGAGCGCTATCAGGCTGACGATGGCCGCGACCCGCTCGCTCTTGCCATAGCGGGCGGCCACGAAGTCGGCGATGGAGGAGATGTTCTGCGTCTTCGCGATCCTGACGACCCGGGCAATGAGCATATGCCCTAGTCCGATGACGAGGATCGGCCCGATATAGATGGTGAGAAAATCGAAACCCGAACGGCTGGCGAGCCCCACGGATCCGAAAAACGTCCAGGAGGTGCAGTAAACGGCCAGCGACAGGGCGGCGATGGTGGAGCGCGCCGGCCCTTGGATAAGGCGTCGCCCCGAATTGTCGCCCCAATGGGCGACCGTGAACAGAAGGCAGAGATAAACCAGGGCCGATAGAACAACCGCCCAACTGGCGACCATGTCAGATCCTCGCGAGAGCCAGAAGCAGGTTTAACCTTTCAGATAAAGGATTGCCACCTTCCCTCCTCATGGCTGCGACCCCTGCAACCGTTATTCCGGGGCTGCTTCCTTTGTCATCCCGGCGATCCGCAGGGCTGGGAAGGGGATCCAGGGGAACCGCCGAAGATCGTTGGTTTCCTCCCCTCCGCAGCGCTCCGGCCGGGAAGGACACGCGGCAAGCCACCCTATGAATCAGGGCCCGCCTTCCGAAGCTGCCTTACAGTTCCCTGTCCCAATGCGGCTCCGGGGCGAAACGGTCGGCGAGGAATTCTATGAAGGCGCGGGCCTTGGCAGGGACTTGGCGGCCCGAGGGCAGGACGGCGTGGACGCCGAGCTCGTAGGTGGGATAGTCGGGCAGCACGCGCACGAGATCGCCGTTGCGCAGGCTGTCGCCGACGAGGAAGGTGGGCTGACAGATCAGGCCCTGGCCGGCAATCGCCGCGGCGAGGAGGGCGTCGCCGTTATTGGCGCGCAGATTGCCCTTCACCGGCACGAAGATGTCCGCATCCTTTCCGAAGGTCCAGCGGTCGGCGCTGGTAGTGCTGGAAAGAGTATAGCCGAGACAGTTGTGGTGGCGGAGATCCTCGAGCGTCTGCGGCGTTCCATGAGCCTCGAGATAGGCCGGGGCAGCGCAGACGAGGATACGGCAGGGCGCGAGCTTGCGGGCAATGAGGCTCGAATCCTTGAGCCTGCCGATCCGGATCGCCAGATCCCACCCCTCCTCGATCAGGTCCACATAGCGGTCGGCGAGCCCGAGATCGACCGTCACGGAGGGGTAGAGGCGGCTGAATTCGGCGAGCGCCGGAGCGATCTCGCGAAAGCCGAAGGTAAGGGGGACGTTGAGGCGCAGGGTCCCCCGCGGCTCGATCCGGTCCAGGCTGGCGGAGGCCTCCGCTTCCTCGATCTCGGTGAGGATGCGTTCCACGGCAGCGAGATAATTGCGCCCTCCCTCGGTCAGGACCAGCTTGCGGGTGGAGCGGTGCAGCAGCTTGATGCCAAGCCGGTTCTCGAGGGCGGCGATGTGTTTCGTCACCATGGTCTGCGAGAGGCCAAGCGCACGGGCTGCGGCGGAGAAGCTGCCGAGCGTCGCGACGCGGAGGAAGACCTGCATGCTGGTAACCCGGTCGAGCATCGGCTGATCTCACTCCCATAGTGTGATCTGATATCCTGGGACGACTATTATCGTATCATGAGTTTGAGATCATATGGAATGGATCAGTTTCCAGGAGATCTCCATGATCGATACCCGCACCGCCCCCTATGCCGCCCTTGTCCTGCGCATTGCGCTCGGCATTCTCTTTCTCGCCCATGCCGGATTGAAGATCTTCGTCTTCACCCCCGCCGGCACGGCGCAGTTCTTCGGCAGCCTCGGCCTACCGCCGGCGCTCGCCTATCTGATCATCCTCGTCGAAGTCGCAGGCGGCGTTGCGCTGATCCTCGGTTTCTATGCGCGCATTGCAGCACTCGCCTTGATTCCGATCCTCCTCGGCGCGATCTTTACCGTGCACGGACCGGCCGGCTTCTTCTTCACCAACCCAAAGGGCGGTTGGGAATTCCTGGCGTTCTGGATCGCCGGCCTTCTGGCTCAGGCCCTCATCGGCGATGGCGCCTATGCGCTCAAGACCGGATCGACGAAGGCTTCGAACACGTTCTCAGCTCGCTCGGCGTAATGGGACAACCATGACCTCATCCACAAAAACCTCCGGTGCCGCCGGCGCCCCGGCGCGGCCCATCCATCCCGGGACCAAGATCGGGCACGTCCATCTGAAAGTGGCCGATCTCGACCGCGCGCTCGCTTTCTATCGCGACGTGCTCGGCTTCGAGCTTATGCAGCGCTACGGTACCCAGGCCGCCTTCATCTCGGCCGGAGGCTATCACCACCATATCGGCCTCAATACCTGGGAAAGCCAAGGCGGCTCGCCGCCGCCTCCCGGCACGACAGGCCTCTATCATCTGGCGATCCTCTACCCGACAAGGGCCGCGCTCGCCGATGCGCTCTCCAGGCTCCTCGAGGCGGGCATACCGCTTGAGGGCGCGAGCGATCACGGGGTGAGCGAGGCGCTCTACCTGAGCGATCCCGACGGCAACGGCGTCGAGCTCTACTGGGACCGTCCCGAGGAGCAGTGGCCGAAAACGCCGGACGGACAACTCCAGATGTTCACCCGACGTCTCGACCTGAAGGACCTATTGGCAAGCCGCGAGGCTTGACGAAATTTCCGGGACCTCCAGCTTAAGCTTATCGTCGATGCTGGAGGTCTCGGACCATGTGGCAGGAATTCAAGCAATTCGCCTTGCGCGGCAACGTGGTCGATCTGGCCATCGGCGTCATCATCGGCGCGGCTTTCGGAAAGATCGTCGAGTCGCTCGTCGGCGACATCTTCATGCCGATCATCGGTGCCATCTCCGGCGGGCTCGATTTCTCGAGCCATTTCATTCCGCTCTCCGGTAACGTCACGGCGCAATCTCTCGCCGAGGCTAAGACACAGGGCGCAGTCCTGGCCTGGGGCAACTTCATCACCGTCGCCATCAACTTCTTCATCATCGCGTGCGTTCTGTTCCTGGTCGTGAAGGGGATCAACCAGATGCAGCGTGCAGCGGATGCCAAGGCCGAAGCAGCTAAGAAGGCTCCTGAGATTCCTGCAGACGTAAAGCTCCTGGGCGAGATCCGCGATCTCCTGAAGGACAGACGGACCATGTGATCCATCACCGGATTCGATCGTACCTTTCGCTTCTTGTCATGGATTGGGCTTGAGGCTTGCCTTCGACCGGCGAACGCGCCATGCCTGTTCACCTGTCGATAGCATTCTCCGCAAAAGTGGATGCCGGTTTTGCGAAAGAGATTGCGTCTCATCAAAGAGAGACCTTGCCTATGAACGCGTCCGTTTCCGTCCCGTCGCTTTTCAATCTCCGCCCGGAGGCGGAGCGGGCCCCGACGAGCGGGATCGTCGATGTCTTCAATTACGGACGCAACCGCGAGGGGCTCATCCCGCTCTGGGTCGGAGAGGGCGATCTGCCGACGCCGTCCTTCATCTGCGACGCGGCGACCCGTTCGCTCGCGGCAGGCGAGACCTTCTACACCTATCAGCGCGGCATACCGGAGTTGCGCCAGGCGCTGTCCCGCTATCATGAGCGGGTCTATGGCCAGCCTGTGGATCCGGAGCGCTTCTTCGTCACCTCCGGAGGGATGCCCGCCATGCAGATCGCGGTCCGCATGGTGGCCGGCACCGGCGACGACGTGCTGATCCCGACACCGGCATGGCCCAATTTCGCCGGCGCCATCACGGTGGCGGGGGCCCGCCCCGTCGGCGTGCCGATGATCTTCGGCCAGAACGGCTGGAATCTCGATCTCGAAGGCTTCGAGAAAGCGGTGACGCCGCACACCCGCGCCATCCTTATCAATTCCCCCGCCAATCCCACCGGCTGGACCGCAACTCCCGCCGACCTGCGCGCCATTCTCGAATTTGCGCGCCGGCATGGGCTCTGGATCGTCGCCGACGAAATCTATGGCCGTTTCATCTACGATCCGGCCCTGACGGTGAATGGCCGCGCGCCCTCCTTCCGGGACGTGATGACGCCCGACGACAGGATCATCTTCGTTCAGACCTTCTCCAAGAACTGGGCCATGACCGGTTGGCGCCTCGGCTGGCTCGAAGCGCCGCCGGCCCTCGGCCAGACCATCGAGAACCTGATCCAGTATCAGAGTTCCGGGACGCCGGTCTTCGTTCAACGCGCCGGCATCGCGGCGCTGGAGCAAGGCGAGGACTTCGTCGCGCACCAGATCGAGCGCGCCAGGACCGGCCGCGAGATCGTCGGACGTCTGACAGAGACGGGGCTCGTCGATCTGCCGCCGCCGAGCGGCGCCTTCTATGCGTTCTTTAAGGTCAAGGGCGGGACGTCATCCCAGGAAATCGCCATCCGGCTCATCGAGGAGGCGAATGTGGGCCTCGCGCCCGGTTCGGCCTTCGGCGAAGCGGGCGAGGGCTATCTGCGCCTCTGCTATGCCCGCAAGGCGTCGGACCTGGAAGAGGCGGTTTGCCGCATCAATGCGGCTCTGCCGAAGATCTCGGGATAAGTGCGTGGGCGCATGGCCTGCCTGCGCCCTGGACATTTGACCTGGACGCTCATGGCGTTCATTGAGTGAGACGGCCTGTCCGTTCGGCCCGTTTTCCTGTCATGCGCCTCGTCTTCGCTCATATCATCCAGATTCTGATCGCCTGTCTCGGTGGGCTCGTCCTGAATGTTCTCGGGGTGCCTGCGGCATGGCTGTCCGGTTCCGCCCTTGCCATCGTGCTTTGGGGGCTCACCGGGAAGGCGCTGCCCATGCCGCGCGCCTTGGCGGATGCAGCGATGCTGATCTCCGGCGCCTCCATGGGAGCGGCGGTGACGCCGGCCGCGATCTCCTCCATGGCTCAATACCCGTCGAGCCTTATCCTGCTGGTGATCGCCGTGATCGCCATCTCCGGATCTTCCGCCTTCTGGCTCACCCGCGTCTCCGGTTGGCGCAGGGACGATGCGATTCTGGCCTCCGTACCCGGTGCCCTGTCGACCGTGCTTGCCATCGCGGTCGACCGGAACGCGGCGGTGGCTCCCATCGCCATCGTGCAGAACTTACGGCTTTTCGTGCTGATCGCGCTGCTGCCGAGCGCGGTGGTGTTCAGCGGCGGAGGTGGAGATGCAGGCACACTCATGGGCCAGGGATCGCCGGTCGAGAGCCCTGGCGGCATGGCCTTCATCCTGCTCGGTGGCCTTGCCGTCGGTATCGTCTTCAATCGGCTCAGGGTGGCGGCGCCGATCCTGCTCGGCGCGACACTGGTGAGCACGGTGAGCCATGGCACGGATTATGTCACCGGCATCATCCCGCCGGTTATCACCACGGGCGGCCTCATCCTCATCGGTATGTTCATCGCCGAGCGGTTCCGCGACCTGAGACGATCGACCTTGCGGGAATCGTTCATGGCCGCGCTCGGGTCCTTCGCCATCGGGATGCTGATCGCTGTCTGCTTCGCCGCTCTCGCCGCTTGGCTTGCCGGAGTCAGCTTCGCCAACGGCCTCATCGCCTTTGCGCCAGGCGGGCTTGAGGCGATGACGATCCTGGCCCTGATCCTCGGGCTCGACCCGCTTTACGTGGGCACCCACCACCTCGTCCGGTTTCTCGGCATCGGCCTCGTCGTGCCCTTTGTGGTGGCATGGCTGCAACGGGGCGATCCGCCGAAGGTAAGCTGAGCCCGGCCGCCTACTTCCCGCTCCGCAGCCGCTCGACCGCTTCCATGCGGGGTTTCGCCGTCTCCCACAGCCGCTTCGTCACCGCCGCAACGAGAGCCTCCGCCAGGAGCAGGAGGCCCGCCGACGAGTCCCAGTTCGAAGGCACGGTAATGTGGGCGGGCAGGACATGGCGCGCAACCCGGGCGATGGGCGAGAGCCAGGGGTCGGTGAGAAGCACCACCGTCGCGCCCTGCTTCGCCGCCGTCTCGCAAAGAGCGGTCACGTCTTCCTGATAGCGCCGGATATCGAAGGCGACGAGCACGTCCTTTCGGCCGATCTCGATCACCCGGTCGCGCCAGAGAGCGGGCTGCCCCTCGATGAAATCCACATGGCTGCGCACGATCCGGAAATGGCTCTCGGCATAGCGCGCCAGTGCACCCGTGAAGCGCCCGCCCGTGAAATGAATATGCCGCCGCGGATCGCTCAGCAGAGCGACAACCGCATCGAATTCGGTAGGCGCGATGTTCTCGACCGTGGCCTTCAGGTTGCCGATCACCGCGTCGGCAAACGCGGCAAGGGCCGGGGCGCCCTGGCCTATCTCCGAAGGGCCGGCCTTGGCGAGAGGAGAAAGAAGCTGAGCCTCCAGCTCCTCCCGCAGGTGCTTCTGAAATTCGGGAAAGCCTCCAAAACCCAGGCGCGTGACGAACCGCAGGGCGGAAGGTGCCGAAATGCCTGCGCGGGCGGCAAATTCCGCCACCGTGTCGAGCCCCGCGAAGGGATAGTGGCTCAAGAGGACATGAGCCGCACGCTTCTCGCTCGGCGTGAAGGATTCCATTTCGTGGCGGACGCGTTCCGCCAGACTCGGTGGGGCTGAATGAATTGTACTTTCGTTGCTCACGCCCGACCTATCCACAAGTCGCTCCTTGACGATTCTCCAAAGCTGTACCAAAAATTTCAGAATTATAAAAACAAGAATGAACGTACCAGGCGTTCAAACTCAGGACAGGCCTGCTTTTCGGCAGGCGAATGGAGGGCCGCATGACGCATGCGAGTCGTATGGGCGCCGATCCAGCGTCTGCTATGCAGGCTGGCAAGCCGGTCGCCTGCATTGAGAACGCTCAGGGGCGTTCGCCTATTCTGCTGATTTGCGAGCATGCTTCCAGGCATATCCCCCCTCGTTACGGCACGCTTGGTCTGGGGCCTGTTGATCTCGAGAGCCACATCGCCTGGGACCCTGGCGCGCTAGGTGTCGCCCGGGGATTGTCCCGTCTGCTCGACGCGCCGCTGATTCACGCGACGGTGTCGCGTCTGGTGCTCGACCTCAACCGCGACCCGTCAGCGCCGGACTCGGTCACCATGTTGAGCGAACGCACGACGGTTCCAGGGAATCTCGATCTCACCCCTGCCGAGCGCACCCGGCGCGTCGCTGAGGTGTACGAACCGTTCCACAGTGCAACCGATGAATTCGCCGAGGCGCGCAAGGCAGCGGGGCAGATCGCGGCAATCGTCTCGATCCATTCCTTCACGCCGGTCTACAAGGGCGTTCAGCGTCCTTGGGAGATCGGTCTCATTTTCGATGAGGACGCGCGTTACGCGTGCAGCGTCGAGGCTGGCCTCAGGCGCGATCCGGCGCTTACAATCGGCATGAACGAACCCTATTCTCCGGCGGATCGTGTGTTCCATACCCTCGACCGCCATGCGGTGCGGCGCGGCCTCGTGCCCCTCATGATCGAAATCCGCAACGACCTGATCCGCACGGAAGACGGACAGGCGTCGTGGTCTACTCGCCTTGCGCCTCTCTTGAGGGAGGGGGCGCAGACGCTGTGACGACAGCCATGGCGCGTGGTGTGCCGTGGCTCAGAGGGCAGACTATTCTTGGAGGAATAAGTCGATGTCGGTCGGACAAGGAGGTATGGGGCGCGAGCTTCCGCCGGAGCGCAAGGCGCTGCCGGCATTACCTGCACTAAAGTGGATGACAGTTATTTCGAGGCGCGCAAGCTCAAGCGCTACGCACGGGCGTGGTCGCTCTGGGCGCATGGCGTCGGCGCCGTTATTTCCGGCCATACAAGAGCCCGTTCGGAAATGTGGGCGCGATGGTGTGCATGATCATCGTCGCCATAAGCTCATTCTCCCCCCCGAGGAGGAGTTCGCCCTCACCAAGGGCGAGAGCGAATACAAGACCCATTGACCGTTCGGGGAGCGCATTCGTGCGCTTCCTCCCTTCTTCATTTCCGTTAGGTTTTCGGCATGAACGCCCCCACACTCCGTATGGACACTCCCAAGATCAAGACGGCAGCCGATGCCGCGGCTTATGTGCGCAGCCGTGATCTGCCCTTCGTGAAGATCGGCATCGTCGATGTCGACGGCATCATGCGCGGCAAATACATGGCGCGCGACAAGTTCGAATCCGCACTCCAGAACGGCTTTGGCATGTGCGATGTCGTGCTCGGCTGGGATTCGAACGACCAGCTCTATGACAACACGACGTTGACCGGCTGGCACACTGCCTATCCCGACGCGACCGCGCGCATCCTGCCTGAGACGATGCGGCTGATCCCCTTCGAGAACGACCTGCCGTTCTTCCTCGCCGAGTTCGATGGCTATGCGGAAGCAGCCTGCCCGCGCGGCGTGCTGCGCCGCGTGCTGAAGAAGGCGGAAGACATGGGCTTTGCGGTCTCGGCAGCAGCGGAGTTCGAGTTCTTCGTGTTCGAGGAAACTCCGCATTCCGTGCGCGAGAAGAACTATCGCGACCTGAAAAATCTCACGCCGGGTTTCTTCGGCTATTCCGTGCTGCGTTCCGGCGTACATTCGGAATTCTATCACGACCTTCTCGATCTCGGCACGAAGATGGATTTCGAGATCGAAGGCCTGCACACCGAGACCGGCCCCGGCGTTCTCGAAGCGGCGATCCGCGTCGACGATGCGTTGAAGGCCGCCGACAAGGCCGCCCTGTTCAAAACCTACACCAAGATCCTAGCCCAGCGCCGCGGTCTGATGGCGACTTTCATGGCGAAATGGTCGCGCGATTGGCCCGGCCAGTCTGGCCATCTGCATGCTTCGCTGAAGGACACCAAGACCGGCAAGGGCGCGTTCTACGATCCAAAGAAACCGCACAACATGTCGGATACCATGCGCTGGTTCGTCGGCGGTCAGCAGCAACTGATGCCCGAGTTCCTCGCTATGGTCGCCTGCACGGTCAATAGCTATACCCGCCTGATTCCGGGCTATTGGGCTCCGACCGATTCCGCCTGGGGTGTGGAAAACCGCACTACGGCGCTTCGTGTCATTCCGGGTTCGGAAAAGTCGCAGCGCGTTGAGTACCGGGTCGCGGCGGCGGACATCAATCCTTACATCGCGCTCGCTGCCGCCATCGGCTCCGGTCTCTGGGGTATCGAGAACAAGATCGATCCCGGTGAGCCGATCCAGGGCAACGCCTATGCGGTGAAGCATCCCAAAAAGCGGGCGCTGCCGCGCTCGCTCGGCGAAGCGGCGGAACGCCTCAAGGCGTCGAAGCCCGCGCGCCAGCTTTTCGGGGACACCTTTGTTGACCATTATGCGGCAACGCGCGAATGGGAGGAACGAGAGGCCCGCAAAGCGATCACCGACTGGCAGCTCGCCCGTTATTTCGAAATCATCTAACGACTGGATTCGAGGGGCGGCGATCTGCCTCCCCGCCCTTCTTTGCGCTACTTCAGGAGAAGAAAGCTATGGTCCCGTCAGGGATCATGGCCGTTCAAGAGAGCATCATGGCCGAGACCGACATCGTCTGTATTTCCCCCATCGACGGGCGCGAGCTTGTCCGTCGTCCCATCATGTCCGAGGCTGCCATCGACGCCGCGATTACGGCGGCGCGCGAGGCGCAAGCCAAATGGCGGCAGGCGCCTCTCGCCGAGCGCGCCGCGAAGGTGCTCGGCATGCTCGACGCCTTGGTCGCCATGGACCAGGAAGTGGTGCCGGAGATCGCCCAGCAGATGGGGCGCCCGGTCCGCTATGGTGGTGAGTTCCGGGGCGTCGAGGAGCGCGCGCGCTACATGGTGCGCATCGCGGAGGAGAGCCTCAAGACCATCCCGGCGGACGATCCGAAAGA
Organism: Microvirga sp. 2TAF3; assembly: GCF_052114965.1. Classification (NCBI taxonomy): domain Bacteria; kingdom Pseudomonadati; phylum Pseudomonadota; class Alphaproteobacteria; order Hyphomicrobiales; family Methylobacteriaceae; genus Microvirga; species Microvirga sp. 2TAF3. The sequence goes on from NZ_JBFRFT010000020.1 coordinate 52,983, forward strand.
TGGCTTCCGTCGCATGATCAAGCGCGAGCCGGTCGGCCTCGTGCTTGTCGTCGCGCCGTGGAACTATCCGTATCTCACCGCCATCAACACCATCGCGCCCGCGCTCATGGCCGGCAATGCGGTACTGTTGAAGCATGCTTCGCAGACGATCCTCGCAGGCGAGCGCTTTCAGATGGCGGCGGATCGCGCCGGTCTGCCGAAGGGACTGTTCCAGAATCTCGTTCTCAGCCATGACCAGACGGGCCGCATCCTCGGCCAGGGTCTAGTCGATCACTGCAACTTCACCGGCTCCGTTTCCGGCGGCAAGTCCATCGAGCGCGCGGCGGCTGGCTCCTTCACCTCGCTCGGTCTCGAACTCGGCGGCAAGGACCCGGCCTATGTGCGGGCGGACGCGAATATCGACAACGCCATCGAGAACCTCGTCGACGGCGCGTTCTTCAATTCGGGGCAATGCTGCTGCGGCATCGAGCGCATCTATGTGCATGAGAGCCATTATGACCGTTTCGTCGAAGGCGCGGTCGATCTCGTGAACAAGTATGTGCTTGGCAATCCGCTCGATGAAGCGACGACGCTCGGCCCGATGGCGCATAAGCGCTTCGCCGATCTCGTACGCCAGCAGAACGCGGAAGCGGTCACGAAGGGCGCGAAGGCCCATATCGACACCAAACGCTTTACGGCCGATGTGGGCAACACAGCCTATCTCGCGCCGCAGGTTCTCACCAGCGTGGATCACTCCATGAGCGTGATGCGGGATGAGAGCTTCGGCCCCACTGTCGGCATCATGAAGGTGAAGAGCGACGAAGAGGCGATCCGCCTCATGAACGACTCGCCCTACGGTCTCTCCGCCGCGATCTGGACATCCGACATCGAGGCGGCCGAAGCCATCGGCGACAAGCTCGAGACCGGCACCGTGTTCATGAACCGCTGCGACTATCTCGATCCCGCGCTCGCCTGGACCGGCGTGAAGGATACCGGTCGCGGCGCGAGCCTCTCGAAGCTTGCCTACGAGTCTCTTACCCGCCCGAAATCCTTCCACCTCCGTCAGATCTGAGTTTGAACGATATGACCCTTTCTCCCCGCTCCAACTGGAACTATCCCAACCCGATCCGCTTCGGCGCCGGCCGCATATCGGAACTCGCGGAAGCCTGCAAATCGGTCGGCATGAACGCGCCGCTCATCGTCACGGACCCGTTCCTCGCCACGCAGCCGATGACGGAGAATGCGCTGGAGGCCTTGAAGGCCGCTGGCCTCAAGGCCGCGATGTTCTCGGAGATCAAACAGAATCCGATCGAGACCAATGTCTACAAGGGTCTCGAGGCCATGAAGGCGGGCGGTCATGACGGCGTCGTCGCCTTCGGCGGCGGCTCGGCGCTCGATGCGGGCAAGGTCATCGCCTTCATGAAGGGCCAGACGCGCCCCATGTGGGACTTCGAAGACATCGGCGATTGGTGGACCCGCGCGGATCCCAAGGGCATCGCCCCGATCATCGCCGTGCCGACCACGGCGGGCACGGGCTCGGAAGTCGGCCGCGCCGGAGTCATCACGCAGGAAGCGACCCACACCAAGAAGGTGATCTTCCATCCGCTCATGATGCCGAAGATCACGATCTGCGATCCGGAACTGACCGTCGGCATGCCGCCCCACATCACGGCGGGCACGGGTCTCGACGCGCTCGCGCATTGCATCGAAGCCTATTGCGCGCCGGGCTATCACCCGATGGCCGACGGCATCGCGGTGGAAGGCATCCGCCTCGTGAAGGAATACCTGCCACGCGCCTATAAGGACGGCAAGGATATCGAGGCCCGCGCCAACATGATGTCCGCCGCCGCCATGGGCGCGACCGCGTTCCAGAAGGGTCTCGGCGCCATTCATGCGCTGTCGCATCCGGCAGGCGCGCTCTACGACACCCATCACGGCCTCACCAACGCGGTCTTCATGCCGTATGTGCTGGTCTATAATCGCGCCGCCATCGAGAAGAAGATCGAACGTCTTTCTGCCTATATCGGCTTGAAGCCGAGCTTCCAGGCCTTCCTCGATTGGGTCCTGCAACTGCGCAAGGATCTCGGCGTGCCGCACACGCTGGAGGGCCTGAAGATCGACGCGGCTCGCTTCGACGAAATGTCCACCATGGCCCCGGAAGATCCGACCGCCGGCGGCAACCCGGTGCCGATCACCAAGGACAGCGCGCGCAAGCTCTACGAGAACGCGCTGGCTGGCGTGGTATAAGTCGCGGGTAGAACATAGAGAAGGATCGGCGGCGCCTCTGGAAAACCCACAGGCGCCGTTTCATTTTGTGACTCGGGACGATTTCAGTCCCGATTTTTAAGCGGCGGCTTTCGATGCTGCGGGAGACTTGCGCTGCGCCCGCAGCGGCTGCAGGGCCTCGGTCCATTTGTAGAGTTCGTCGAGCATGGTCGCTGCCGAGGTCTTGTAGATGTCGACGGGCTTGAGGTTGCCGTTCTGATCGAGGTTCTGGAACACCATCGGCATGGGCACGCCTTCGGGGATCGGCATCATCTTGAGGGTGGTCACAATCTGCTTCTCGACCTGAACCGCCCGTAGCCCCCCTGAAATGCCGCCATAGCTGACGAAGCCCGCAGGCGCATAATTCCATTCCAGCGAAAGGTAGTTCAGCGCGTTCAAGAGAGCGGGGGGCGGGCCGTAATTATATTCCGGCGTGACGAACACAAAGGCGTCGGCGGATTTTACGCTTTCAGCCCAGGCCTTGGTATGGCTGTTCTTGTAGCTCTGCCGCATCGGATGTTCGGGTTCGTCGAAGACCGGCAGGTTGAAATCAGCCAGATCCACCAGAACCGGCTCGAATTTGCCATGCTCGGCTGCAAATTCATTGAACCACTTGGCAATGCCAGGGCCGACTCGGCCGGGGCGCGTGCTGCCGATGATGGTGTGAAGCTTGAATGTCATCGTGTTCCTCGATTTGCGTCGGAACGGAACAGGTATTAAGTTCCGTTTTGTAACTGAGGCTCATTAAGTAACTTTTGGGATGGACCGCAAGGAGGCACTTTCTTGACACTCGGGAACATGAATGTGACCAGCGATTGTCGGGTTGTGACGGAAATCCTGTCGCGGATCGGCGACAAATGGAGCGTCCAGGTCGTAGCCCAGCTCGGCTGTGGGCCTAAACGCTTCAATGAGTTACGCCGCATGATAGGCGATATTTCTCAGCGAATGCTGACGCTGACATTGCGCGGATTGGAGCGGGACGGCCTTGTGACGCGCACAGTTTATCCCACGATTCCGCCGCGTGTGGATTACCAGCTCACAGGCCTGGGTTGCTCCCTGCTCAAGACTGTCCGGGCCCTCGGCGATTGGGCGCGGGAGAACCACGCCGAGATTATCGAGGCAAGGCGCCGTTTCGATAGTCAGGACGAGCAGAACCCGGAAGCAGCCTGACGATTCGGGCCGGCTTATGCGGCGATCCTGCGTTCCAGGATCTCCCATAAAGCCGGGTCGCGGAAATTCGGGATCGTCCTGTCGGCGCCCACGGCTCTCATCTCCCCGGCGGTCAGCCCGGTTAGCAGGCCGAAGGAGAACAGGCCGGCACCCTTTGCCGCTTTCATACCGGAAGGCGAATCTTCGAAGGCAATAGCCTCCTCCGCCGAAATCCCGAGACGGTCGAGTGCCGTGAGATAGGGCAGGGGATCCGGCTTGCCGCGAGCGACGTCCCCGATCGTTACTTTCACCGAGAAACGTTCAGTCACCCCCAGCACATCCAACATATGCGTGGCGTTGAGGATGGGGGCGTTGGTGACGAGGGCTATCTCGACCCCGCGCCCGTTAGCCCAATCGAGCAATTCGAGCAGACCTTCCATCGGCTCGAGATCCTGGGCCAGCCGGCGGAAGGCGGCCTCCTTCCGATCCGCGTACTCTTCGTGCTCCGCCACCGTGAGATGGGGCAGAAGGGTGGCGAAGATGGATTCGTTGGTGTGGCCGATGATCGAGTTGCGATAGATCTCGTCATCGATCACGACGCCTTCCGCTTTCAGGATTTCGGCGAAAGCCTGAAGGTGAACCGGGTCGCTGTGCACCAGGGTGCCGTCCATGTCGAAGATGAGGGCTTTGAGCATTGAAATCGTCTCGTCGGTATCGGGCATGGTCCACGAGGCGTGAGTCCGGCCTCCTGGAAGAGATGTGCCGTTTACGCCATCAAAATGGATATTCCAGGCGTCTCTAGGGCAAGGCCGTTCTTGGCGAGTGGTATCAGGCCTCACGAAACGGGAATGGTCCGCTTCAAGCCCCCGGAATGATCGCGACGCCCCGTTGTGGCGCAAACGAGATCGAAACCGGCGTGCCGAGTGGAATCGGTTCCTTGCGGCCATATTGGACCACGAACAGATCGCCGATGGGGCTCTCCACATCGTATTCCACCAGCGTGCCGAGATAGGATGCCTTCTTTACCAGACCGGCAATGGCACCGGCTTGAGACGTACCTTCACCCAGCAGGATCGCGTCAGGTCTAACGGCGAGCTTGACCGGTCCCGGTTTGGCGCTGCGATGAGGCAGGTCCAGGCTCAATCCGCCGATCTGCACCCGCGCTTGAGCACCAGCCACTTCGAGGAGCGTGCCATCGATGATATTGGCATCGCCGATGAAGTCGGCAACGAACAGATCCGCCGGTTCCTCATAAAGCTCGCGCGGCGTGCCGGTCTGGGCGATGCGCGCATTCGACATCACGATGATGCGGTCGGAGACGGCGAGCGCTTCCTCCTGGTCGTGAGTCACGTAGGCGACCGTGAGGTTGAGGCTCTGCTGCAGTTCGCGGATATCCTCGCGCACCCGGCGGCGCAGCTTGGCGTCGAGGTTCGACAGCGGCTCGTCGAAGAGCAGTACCTGCGGCTCGAGCACCAGGGCGCGGGCAACCGCGACGCGCTGCTGCTGACCGCCCGAAAGTTCGGACGGCGCGCGCTTCTCAAGGCCCGAGAGGCCGACGAGGGAGAGCTTCTCCATCGCCATCGCCTGTGCCTCTTTTTTCGCAATGCCCTGCACGGTCGGTCCATAGGACACGTTTTCCAGAACCGACATATGCGGGAAGAGGGCATAGGATTGGAACACCATGCTCACGTCCCGATCCGCCGCGGAGAGGTTGGTCACATCCCGGCCGCCGATCAGGATCTGGCCCTCGCTTGCCATCTCAAGACCCGCGATCATACGCAATGTCGTGGTCTTGCCGCAGCCGGAGGGGCCGAGAAGTGTCACGAGCTGACCGGGATCGATGGTGAAGGACACGCTGTCCACGGCGGTGACATTGCCGTAGCGCTTCGTCACGTTGCGGAATTCGACCGAGGCAGCCTCCTTCTTGGAGGCCCCGGGACGAACGAGGGAGGAGACAGAGGAGATCTGGTTCATGGTGTGGCCTGAACGGCAAGGGGAGCGGTATTGGTGCCGGCGCTGCGGCGACCAAGGCGCCGCTCGCCGACAGCGAGCTGGATGCCGACGATGGCGAGCAGCATCACGATGATGAGTACGGTGGAATAGGCGATGGCGAGGCCGAACTCCCCTGCCTCGACGCGGCCGACGATGTAGGTCGTGGCCATGTTGTACTCGGCGGTGACGAGGAAGATCACGGCGCTCACGGCAGTCATCGCGCGCACGAAGGAGTAGACCAGCGAGGCGACGATGGCCGGACGCAGCAGGGGCAGCACCACGCGGCGCATGGTGGTAAACGAGCGTGCTCCGAGCGTCAGGGAGGCCTCGTCCAGGCTCTTGTCGATCTGGCTCAAGGTAGCGATGCCGGAGCGCACGCCGACCGGCATGTTACGGAACACAAAGCACATCACGAGGATGAAGCCCGTGCCCGTGATCTCGATCGGAGGCACGTTGAAGGCCAGGATGTACGATACGCCGACGACGGTGCCCGGAATGGCGAAGCTCAAAAGCGTGCCGAACTCGAAGGCGCGCTGGCCCGAAAAGCGCTGGCGCGTGAGGAGATAGGCCGTGAGCAGACCAATCGCCGCCGTCAACGGCGCGGAAAGCGCCGCGACCTTGACCGTGGCGAAGAACGAGTTCCAGGCCGAACCGGAGAAGTAGAGGCCCCAATCCGCCCTTTCGATTCGGAAAGCGGTGAGGAAGTGATCGAGAGTCGGCGTGTAATCGCGGCCCATGGAGCGCACGAAGCCTCCGACCAAGATGATGGCGTATACCGCGACGGTGAACAGCGCCCACGGGATTGCCGTGAAATAGGATGCGAGCGCGACACGCCGGGGCAGGGGCAGAGGAATGCCCGCATCGCCCTTGCCGGTGACCGTGGTGTAGACCTTCTTGCCGAGCCAGGCATGCTGGAGCCAGAAGGCACCGAGGGTGAAGGCAAGCAGGATGATGGAAAGCACGGCGGCCCGACCTTGATCCTGCTGCGCTCCGACGACGGCGAAGAAGATCTTGGTCGACAAGACCTCGAAATTACCACCGAGCACCAGCGGGTTGCCGAAATCCGCCAGGCTTTCCACGAAGCCGAGGAGGAAGGCGTTGGCGAGGCCCGGGCGCATGAGGGGCAGCGTCACCGTGAGAAAAGTGGTCCAGCTCTTGGCGCGCAGGGTCTGAGAAGCTTCCTCAAGCGTCGGGCTGATGCCCTGAACGACGCCGATCAGAACGAGAAACGCGATGGGAGTGAAAGCCAGAAGCTGGGCGATGAAAACGCCCGGGAGGCCATAGATCCAGCGTGTCCGCGGAACGCCGAACCACTCGAACAGCACGGCGGAAAGCGCTCCGGAACGGCCGAAAAGCAGGATCAGCGCAAGGCCGATCACGAAGGGCGGCGTGATGATGGGCAGAACGCTCATGACGCGCAGGAGCTTCTTGTAGCGGAAGCTGGTGCGGGTCGCGATGAGCGCGAAGGCGAGACCGAGCGCCGTCGTGCCGAAGGCCACCAGGATGCCGAGGAACAGGGTGTTCCAGGCCACGCCGCAGCGCAGGTCGCTCGTGACGCAGTCGAGCCCCCAGATCGATTTGTCCATGAACTTCGTCACGAACTGGATGGGAGCGAAATTGCCTTTGTCGTCGCCGAAGGCGCTGGCGAGAATGGTGGAAACTGGGAAGAAGACGAAGATGATGATGAGCGCGATGATCACGCCGATGGACGATGTCACGAAGGCATCGCCCCGGCACCACCCACGCGCGGCAAGACCATGGCAGAGCACGATGAGAAATGAGGTCGTGGTAAGGGCGGCGCCGTATCCCATGCCGGCCTGGCTCGGGCCGGGTGCCCCGAAGAGGCTCTTCAAGGTATCGGACGTCCAGCCGTTCAGGCCGATGGTGAAGCCCTGGAGCAGGACAAGCAATAGGCCGATTGTGCCCGAAGCCACGAGCCACTCGCTGACCGATACGCGCGCGGAGCCGGTTGCTGGCCTAAGCATCATCAGGAGCGGCGCGAGGATGGGTAGGAGCCACCAAGCTCCTTTCAATCCGAGCACAAGGCCCGATCCGCCGATGAAGTAATCGCTAAGCGCGGGTGCCGCCGCTCTGTCGAAGCCGTACCAGGGCAGGACGGCATAGCCGACCCATCCCAGGACAATCCAGCCAAGGGTTGCCCGTGACATGTTCATTCTCGCGTGAAACCTGGAACAAAGCCCGGAGGGCTCCTCTCCAGCGTAATCCGGATACCGGAAAAAAGCGGCGAGGCGGATGCCGCCTCGCCGGACGAACTCCAGAGCCGCCTATTTCGGCAGGTTCTTCACTTCATTGTCCCACTTGGACAGGAGCCGCTTGCGCTCGTCGGACGAGCCATATTTCGCGAAATCGAAGTTGATCAGCTTGATATCGGCAAGTTTCGGCGCTTCCGGCGGCACCGGCGTCGCCTTGTTGGACGGCACCTGATAGGACTTGGTCTCGGCGCCGAGCTTCTGCGCGGCGGGAGTCAGCGCCCAATCGTAGAACTTCTTGGCGTTGTCCATGTTCTTGGCGCCCTTGATGATCGACATGGAGCCGATCTCGTAGCCCGTACCTTCGCAGGGGGCGACGACCTTGATCGGGGCCTTGTCCACGACCATCGTCACGATGTCGTGCATGAAGGCGATGCCGACGGTGGTCTCGCCGAGCGCCATGGCCTTGGCAGGCGCCGCGCCCGACTTGGTATACTGATTGATGTTCTTGTGCAGGGACTTGAGGTAGTCGAAGCCCTTCTCCTCGCCCATCAGCTGGACGATGGTGGCAAGAAGCGTATAGGCCGTTCCCGAAGAGTTCGGGTCGGCCATCTGCACCTCGTCCTTCAGCTTGGAATTGAGGATGTCCGCCCAGCATTTCGGTTCGGCGACGCCCTTCGACTTGATCAGCTCCGTGTTGTAGCCAAAGCCGAGAGCGCCCGAATAGATGCCGATCGTGCGCTGCTTGGACTGCTCCCACTGGCGCACGGCCCAATCCTGCAGCTCGCCCATCTTGGGCGATTTGTACTCGACGGTCAGGCCTTCTTCGGCGGCCTGCATATGGGGATCGCCCGTGCCGCCCCACCAGATGTCGGCGCGCGGATTGGCGGCTTCCGCCTTCACCTGGGCGTAGATTTCGCCCGAGCTCTTGCGGGTCATGGAGATCTTGATGCCGGTCTCACGCTCGAAGGCGGTGGTCATCGCCCGGCACCATTCCTCCTGCACGCCGCAATACATGACGAGCGCACCCTGAGCCTGTGCCGCGCCGGCGGACAGGAACGAGAGGGCTGTCGCCGCGCCTGCCAGCATGGTGGCGGCAACGAAATTCTTTCTGAGTTTCATAAGTATCCTCCCACATTGGATCGTTTATGTTTTTGTTTGGTCGGCTAAGCTCCAACCATTGAGCCTGCCGGTCAAGACCCTTGAATCCCTTCTCAAGGGTGAAACGGCGGAATCTCGCCCGGAAACCGGCTGAAAGCCTTTCCTGTCAAGCTTTTCCGTCCGTCTTTGATTGTGGATAGCAACGATGTGAGGCGGCTTGGAGCCTGGCCCGAGCCGTCTCCTTACGCCGGCTCCTTGCCGATGCCCGTGGCGGCCATGACGATGTCGGCCAGTTCCGGCGTGCAGGCCAGCACGGGATTTCCCTTCCGCAATCCCTCCTTGGCGAGGAAATTGTTGGTCCAGCCTCCGGCTTCCTCGATGATCAGCAGACCGGCGAGCACGTCCCATGAATTGATGTGAAGCTCGCAATAGGCGTCGATCCGCCCGTCCGCCACATAGGCGAGGCCGAGGGTGCCCGAGCCGCCGCGGCGAACGTTGACGCCCGCCCGCTTCAGCCGCTCCACCATGGCCACATAAGGCTCGACCGGGAGACGGGAGGACCAGCCCGCCTCAACGGTTGCCTGCTTGATTTCCTTGAGACCGCTGACCTTGATGGCCTCACCATTCACGGTAGCGCCCTGGCCGCGCCTGGCGGTGTAGAGCTCGTCCTGCATCACGTTGTAGACGACGCCGACTTCGGTGCGGTTATCGCGCACAAAGGCGATCGAGATCGCGAAATGCGGGATGCCACGGGCAAAATTCGCCGTTCCGTCAATGGGATCAACCACCCAGACATTGCGCTCGAACGAGCCGCCGCCCTCTTCGCCGAAGAAGGCGTCACCCGGGCAGAGCTCGCCCAAGCGTTTCCGGACCAGTTCCTCGACCTCGGAATCGGTGGCTGTGAGAAAGTCCTGATGTCCCTTCATATCGGGTAGTTGCGAGCGAGGGCGCTCGAGAAACCGCCTGCGCGCCAGGGCTCCGGCTTCCTTCGCAATAGTGCGGGCCGTATCAAATCTCGTGTCCAGGTCGTCTTTCATCATGAATTTCCCCCGGGAATTGCGACGCCTGATCATTGTTGTCGGGCGTTCATTTGCATTTGTTATAAGGCGATGAAACCATTGTCGATGCAGAACACGTTTCCAAGGCTGGACGACTTGATGGTTGATTAGCCGGCTTAAATCAATCAGATTTGTTCGGTTGCCCTCGTCATTCCTACCCCTCTTGAGAATGCCCAAGATACCCGAAACCCTTCCGAAAGAAGAATTGAGCCAGGTTGCCGCGCTGCCCTTCCGGATTACGGACGGCAAGATCGAAGTGCTTCTTGTGACGTCTCGCGAGACCAAGCGCTGGCTGATTCCCAAGGGCTGGCCGATGAAGGGCAAAAAGCTTTACAAGGCAGCTGCGCAGGAGGCCGCCGAGGAAGCGGGCGTGAAGGGTTCCATCCAGCACAAGCCTATCGGCCACTATGAATACTGGAAGCGTCGCACCGAGCATTTCGTTCTCTGTCGGGTCGATGTCTATCCGCTCGAAGTGTCGAAGCAGCTCAAGTCCTGGCGCGAGAAGGGACAGCGCGAGGCGCAGTGGTTCAATGTCGAGGATGCGGCCCATCAAGTGCTGGAGCCGGCTCTGGCCGCGCTTATCCGCGGCCTGCCCAATCACATCTGAACAGCCTCCCTCCTGATCCGTGGGGATTTTTTGCGTTCTGAGGGAACGCAAGGACTCTCCAAAAGTCTTCCCTAGCGTCATGTGGCCGGCGTGAAAGCGCGGCCTTTTATGCTCTGTTGACGGGAGATCGGCATGAGAGCTTTACGCTGGCATGGAAAAGAGGACATTCGCTGCGAGTCGGTTCCCGACCCGCAAATCGAGGATCCTCGCGACGCGATCGTCAGGATGACGAGCTGCGCCATCTGCGGTTCCGACCTGCATCTCTACAACCACTTCATCCCCGGCATGGAAAAGGGGGACATCATGGGCCATGAGTTCATGGGGGAGGTGGTCGAGGTCGGCTCGTCAACCAAGCAGTTGAAGGTCGGCGACAGGGTGGTGGTGCCCTTCACCATCACCTGCGGCGAGTGTGAACAGTGCAAGCGCGGCAACTTTTCGGTTTGCGAGCGCACCAACCGCAATGCGGACATTGCGGCCAAGGCTTTCGGTCACAGCACGGCGGGGTTGTTCGGCTATACGCATCTGACCGGCGGCTATCCGGGAGGGCAGGCGGAATATGTGCGCGTGCCCTATGCCGATACCACCCATGTCAAGATACCGGACGGATTGACCGACGAGCAGGTGCTGTTCCTCGGCGACATCTTTCCGACCGGCTGGCAGGCCGCCGTCCAATGCGACATCGACCCGACCGACACGGTAGCGATCTGGGGTGCCGGGCCCGTCGGCCAGATGGCGATCCGGAGCGCCGTTCTTCTCGGCGCCAAGCAGGTCATCTCCATAGACAGACTTCCGGAGCGCCTCAGCATGGCGAAGGCCGGTGGTGCGATCACCGTCAACTTCGAAGAGGAAAGCGTCATCGAGCGACTCAACGAGCTGACCCGTGGCAGGGGCCCCGAGAAATGCATCGATGCGGTCGGTCTTGAGGCGCATGTCTCCATGAAGCATCCCGATACCGTTCTCGATCGCGCCAAGCAGGCGGTCATGCTGGAAAGCGACCGTCCTCATGTCCTGCGGGAAATGATGTATGTTTGCCGTCCGGCTGGTGTGCTGTCGGTGCCCGGCGTCTATGGCGGGCTCGTGGATAAGATCCCGTTCGGCGCGTTCATGAACAAAGGCCTCACGCTGCGCACGGGGCAGACCCATGTGCGACGCTGGACCGACGACCTGCTGCGCCGGATCCAGGAAGGCCAGATCGATCCGTCCTTCGTCATCACCCATACCGTCAGCCTCGATCAGGGGCCGGAGATGTACGAGACGTTCCGCGACAAGAAGGATGGCTGCATCAAAGTTGTTCTCAAGCCCCATTGAGGTGTCCCATGGCTCATCTTCGTGAAAACCGGAATCGATATCGCCAACGCAACGGCTCCGCCGATGCGTTGGCGCGGGGCCTCGGCTGGTTCAGTCTCGCCCTCGGCGCCGTCGAGCTTTTCGGAGCGAAAGGCGTCTCCCGCTGGCTCGGCATGGAACAGCATGAAGGCCTTATCCGTGCCTATGGTGCTCGCGAGATCGCAACCGGCATCGGCCTCCTCACGCAGAAGGATCCGACGCCGTGGGTCTGGGGACGGGTCGCTGGCGATGCGCTCGATCTCGCTACATTAGGCAATGGATTGCGCGATCCCAACTCCGAGCATGACAGGATCGCCGTAGCCTTCGGTGCGGTGGCGGGCGTGACGGTAATCGATGTCGTCTGCGCCAATGCCCTGACTGGAGAAGAACCCCGGCGGCACCAGCCTCGCTTCGATTACAGCGACCGCAGCGGCCTGCCGCGACCGGCGCAGCAGATGCGCGGCGCCGCGCGGGACTTCGAGGCGCCACGGGACATGCGCATTCCCGATGCGTTGCGGCCCTATAAACAGCCGCAAAGGCTTGGAGGATCACAGTCTTCCATGTAGAAAAGCCGAGCAGGAAGGTTGAGGCTCATTCATGACGAAGCCCCAGGTCTTTACCATCGGCTACGAGGGAGCGGACATGGACCGCTTCCTTGCCACTTTGAAAGATGCGGGCGTGGCGGCGATTGCGGATGTGCGCGCGGTGGCGCTGTCGCGCAAGCGCGGGTTCTCCAAATCCGCCTTACGGGATGCGCTCGCCCATCAGGGTATAGGTTATGAGCATTTCATCCGCCTCGGCACGCCGAAGGAGGGCCGACAGGCGGCCCGCGCCAGCGATGCCGCCTTGATGAAGAAGATCTATTGCGACGAAGTGCTGGCGACCGAAGAGGGGCAGCAATCCCTTGAAGAATTGGCGGCGCTTGCCAAGAAACAGCCCATCTGCCTCCTGTGCTTCGAGCGTGATCCGGCCATATGCCATCGACGTATCCTCGCGCAGCGTCTTGCCAAGCGGGGCATGGAGGTCGTCGATCTCACCGTGATCTGAGAGCGTTGACAGGGACCCTTATTCGGTGCTCCGTTCACGCCCGCGAGGCATGAAAGGCGTGGATCCATGGATGCGACGGTCATTGCAGTGAGTTGCGGCGCGACGCACGATTTCAGCAAGCCGAACCGGGACAGCATCCGCCTTCTCACGGGTCTCGGCGTTGAGGGCGATGCGCATCTGGGCGTGACCGTGAAGCATCGCTCACGGGTGGCGAAGGATCCGAGCCAACCCAATCTGCGGCAGGTCCATCTGATCCACGCGGAGCTTCATGACGAGCTGGAGGCCAGAGGCTTTGCCGTTTCCGCCGGACAGATGGGCGAGAACATTACCACGCGTGGGCTCGACCTACTTGGGCTGTCGACCGGAACCAGGCTGCTCATCGGCAACGACGTGATCGTGGAAGTGACGGGCCTGCGCAATCCCTGTCTCCAGATCGACCGCTTTCAGAGGGGGCTGATGAACGCGGTTCTCGATCGTGACGAGCACGGCAAACTCATTCGCAAGGCGGGTGTGATGGGCATCGTTCTCCATGGCGGCGAGGTGAGGCCGGGAGACAGGATCCGTACGGAATTTCCTTCGTCACCGCGAAGGCCGCTCGTGCCTGTGTAAGGGAATCGCGATCGGCACCAGCCGTCGGATCAGCGTTGGCCGGGCAGTTTTACCGCCAGCACGTCCGCTTTCCGGATCGATGGCGGAGCGGAGAACAGCTCATCGGCCCGTTGCATCAAAGCTGCCGCAACCTTGCCGGAGAGGTGAGCATTTCGGGCGCTCTCGTCGGGAAACGCGTCGAAGATTGCAAAACTTGTCTGCCGAGGCGCAAGCCGAACCATGCGACGGTTCCCGGTTCCGCTTCGACCAACGGTAAACCCTGGCGAAGAAATTCGGCAACGGCTTCCTCTTTGCCAGGCTTGGCTTCAAGGGCGACGTAAAGGGCGAGATGAGGCATTGGAATGCTCGCTTATTGGTGCGGCCCCAGCGTCCTGCATCCTATCACAGGCCGCCAAGGCACGAAGATGTTATAGATCAGTTCACTCTTTTTGATGGAATTTGCTCACGCATGTGGGCCGAAAAGAGCAATACAACCGTTGCCAAATCGCGCGGCATACAGTATCCAGTTGCTAGGTTTACTTTCAACGAGGGAGGATTGCATGGCAGTTGTCGTATGCTTGCGCATAGCTCCTCCCATGTTCACGCTTTAGGCTGAACAAAGCGGGGCCGTCGGGCTCCTGCGCTTCAAATTTTCCACCATTACCGACATTTTGAGCGAGTTCGGACGCTTCTGACAGCCGTCCTGTGCGCCGCTCCTTCAATTTCCAGGAGAGGTCCGCCTTGTGCGGACCGTTCGTCCGATGAAACAGCAGAAGAGACGCGGGGACGCGACCCGCGATGTATTGAGATTCACGTTCCGGCATTGGCGCTGCGAGCCGCGTTATGTCGCTCTCATCGTGGCGACGATGATGGCGGCCACCCTTGCGGACGTGTTCATGCCCGTTTTCGCGGGACGCCTCGTCGACGCCATCACGCTCGGCGCAGCCGACCGTGACGCGGCCTTGCATGCGGCGCTCATCGCGTTTGCGTTCATGACGGGGCTGGGCCTCGTCATGGTCGGCCTGAGGCACCTGGCTTTCTACGGCATCGTCGAATTGACGCTGCGTGTCATGGCTCGCGTCGCGCAGGATGCGTTTGCGCGCGTGCAGCGTTTCTCGACCGACTGGCATGCGAACAGCTTCGCCGGCTCCACCGTGCGCAAGATCACGCGCGGCATGTGGGCGCTCGATCTCCTGCACGATACGATCCTGCTGGCACTGCTGCCGTCACTCGTGGTGCTTGTCGGTTCCATGATCGTGCTGGGGCTGCACTGGCCTGTCATGGGTTTCGTGATCGCTCTCGGCACAGCGGCCTATATCGCCATGACCGCGCTTCTTGCCACGTTCTACGTCGCCCCGGCGGCGCGGCTGGCGAATGCGTGGGATACCAAGGTCGGGGGAACCCTGGCCGATGCCATGGGCTGCAACGCGGTGGTGAAGGCCTTCGGCGCGGAGACGCGGGAGGATGCACGCCTGACCTGGGTGCTGACCAAGTGGCGGAACCGCACCCGCCGTCTCTGGCAGCGCGGGACAAATAGCGGCACGACACAGCTCGTCGCGCTTCTCTGCATCCGTGCCGCCATCATTGGCACGGCGCTCTGGCTCTGGTGGAAGGATCAGGCCACGCCGGGAGATCTCGCTTATGTTCTCACTACCTATTTCGTGATTCACGGCTACCTGCGCGATGTGGGCATGCATATCAACAACCTGCGTCGCTCCGTGAACGACATGGAGGAGCTGATTGCGATTCATGGCGAGCCGATCGGAGTCGGGGATCGCCCAGATGCCGTGCCGATCCGGATCGCGCAGGGCGGGATCACGTTCGATCATGTGGACTTCCACTATGCCGGCCACGTGTCGCCGCTTTACCGGAACCTGTCGCTCGCCATCGGAGCGGGCGAGCGCGTCGGTCTCGTTGGCCCGTCCGGATCGGGCAAGACGACCCTCGTCAAGCTCATCCAGCGGCTCTATGACGTGTCGGGTGGACGCATCCTCATCGATGGTCAGAACATTGCCGATGCGCAGCAATCGTCTCTTCGCGCGAAGATCGCCATCGTGCAGCAGGAGCCGATCCTGTTCCACCGGACGCTGGCGGAGAACATCGCCTATGGACGCCCGGGCGCCTCGATGGCGGAGATTGAGCACGCGGCATGCCTTGCCAACGCGGATGACTTCATCATGCGCCTGCCGAAAGGCTACGGGACTCTCGTGGGCGAGCGCGGCGTGAAGCTCTCAGGCGGCGAGCGCCAGCGCGTCGCCATCGCCCGCGCGTTTCTCGCCGATGCGCCCATCCTCATCCTGGACGAGGCGACCTCAGCCCTCGACTCGGAATCGGAGGTGCTGATCCAGCAGGCCATGGAACGGCTCATGGAAGGTCGCACTTCCATCGTCATCGCCCACCGCCTCTCGACGGTGCGCGCCCTCGACCGCATTCTCGTCTTCGACAAGGGACGGATCGTGGAGGAGGGGTCTCACGCGAGTCTCTACCGGAAGGGCGGTCTCTATCGCCGCCTCTGCGACCATCAGGGTCTGGAGTTTTCGAAGGAGACGCGCCCGGAGATCGCTGCCGAGTGAGGATCAAGGTCCGCAGGTGATGGGCACCACGGCCTGTCTCATGGATGCAACGAGATCGGCGGCGCTCATCACCTGCGCCGCCGGTTCCGTGTCCTTCATGCCGATGCCAGGAAATGCTTTGCCTAATTCCGAGGTCGTCACGAATGCGTAGCGCGCGCTCGGCATGATGCCCGCGATCTTGCGGCCATCGGCGGAGACCGGGCCGACAAGTCCGATGAGCCCATGGTGCATATCGAGAACCGGCGCACCGCTGGCCCCCGGCTGCAAGGGAGCCGTGAATGTCGGCCTGTCCTCTGCCAGGCCCGCAGTCGCGGTGAGGCGATTGCCTTCGCCGTCATCGGCATAAGCGACAATGAGGACGCGTGCGCCGGGCGTCATGGGGTTGTTGCCCAGCGCAATCGGCTTCGCGCCGAGGTCCTGCGCGAATTCGAGCAGGAAGGGGCCCTTGCCTCCGATCTGCTGCGGCGTCAGATCCCGCACCCTTGCATCCTTGCAGCGGTCGACCGGGGCCGTGGTCAGAACCTGACGCGCCCCGACCGCGAGGCCGGTGCCGATCAGCGCTCGTCCACCGCCCATGGCCGCCTGAGGTGCCGGTGAAGCGGGGGAAGCGGCCGGGGCAGGGGCATTCGCCTGCGCCGTGGCAGCTGGTGCGGATGTAGCGGGGAACGGCACGAAGGAATTGGCGATGGCGACGACGATGCGGTCGAATTGCGGCGCCAGGGATTTGTCGTAACCGACCGAGAAGGCCCTGATGCCCGCCGTGCCGCTGGCATAGCGCGTGTAGAACTTGCCTGCCGGCGTCTCGCCGGTGATGACGAAGAAATCCGGCCGCAGCACCTTGTAGGTCACGACACGGCCCGGGGTCTGGATGGCGACGTTGCGGTCGTAGAGCGATTGCAGGGTTGCCTCGGGAGGCGCGAGGCGCGTGTCGAGCGTGATCTTGTCGTCCGCGCTCTGCCAGCGGCTGCCACCGCTGGGATTGTCGCTCTGCTTCGAGAGGAGTTTCACCGGCACGCCGATCCGCATGCCTGTCCTCGGGTCGTCCACGTTTGCGAAGCCCGCCAGGTCCTTGGCGCGCTGTGCTGAGGCTTGCAGGGCGGAGCGGTCCACGGAACTCAAGACTCCCGTCGGAGATTTCTTGGCGTTCTTTTGCAGGGAGACGATCGCATCGTAGGTCTGTCGACCGAACGTCCCATCGGCCACACCGCTGTAATCGCCGGACCAGATCAGGCCTTCCTGAATGGCCTTGCGGTCTGCTTCCGGCAAGGCCTCGAAGGCCGCACGGGCGGCATCGAGGGCGGGATCGGCGGAGGGCCGGGAGACGGACATCGGCGTGGGCTGCGCAAGGGCGATGCCGGCATGCCCTGTCGGAATGAGGATTGAAAGAACGGCGCACAGGTTCATGATCGGGCGCGAACATGCGCGACTCATCGGGCTTCTCCTCGGCGGGCCAAACCAGTGTCGCAGAGCATGTCTTCAAAAACCAGATCGTGGAATGCCTTCTATGAAATCTTACGCTGCCATCCTTTTCCTAGGCACGATTCTTGCGTCGGGCGCCGTGCACGCTCAGCCAAGCCCGTCAGATCCATGCCAGGCGTCGGGAGGGACCTATGCCCAGAGCGAGTGCCTGGACAAACTCCTCAAGACGGCCGACAGCGCTCTCAATGCCACTTACAGGAAGGCACAGACTTCCATCGACAAGAATGATCTGATGGACGCGGACCAGCGCCGCAGCTGGAAGCAGGCCTTGCAGAAGGCTCAGCGTGCCTGGGTCGCCTTCCGGGATGCTGATTGCGGGGAGCCGGTCGGCTATGAATGGTTCCAAGGCACCGGGATGGGGCCGGCCACGCTTGTCTGCCATCTCGAAAAGACCAAGATCCGGAACCAGGAACTCACCGACCGCTACGTCAACCGTTAAGGTCCGTATCCCTTTGACTCCCCCTCGGGCCCGTGACAAACCACGGCTTCTCTGGCCCACGGGCCCGTTGCGATTGCCATTCTCCGATGCAGTTCTTCCGCCATCCCCGCCTCCAGGTCCTCATCCGACGGCGCGAAGTGCCGTTCGTCGTCCTCGCTGCCCTGATCGGTGTGGCATCGGGCATAATTGTCACGGGAATGGGGCTCCTGACCCAATTGCTTCACCGCCTGTTGTTCGATCTTTCCTGGGGCGACCGGCTCAGCGCCATGGAAAGTCTCGAGCCCAGGCAAGTGCTGGTTCTGGCCACCGGCGGCCTCCTGGTCGGATTCAGCGCCTGGCTGGTGGCACGCTTCCGGTCGACCCATCTCGTCGACCCCATCGAGGCGAATGCCTTGCATGGCGGGCGCCTGTCGTTGAGCGACAGTCTCATCGTCGCCGTCCAGACCGTCCTCTCCAACGGCTTCGGCGCCTCGGTCGGGTTGGAGGCAGGCTACACGCAGATGGGGTCTGGCATCGCATCCTGGCTTGCCCGCAAGCTGAACCTGCGCCGTAGCGATGTGCGCGTCCTTGTCGGCTGCGGTGCTGCCAGCGCCATCGCGTCGGCTTTCAACGCTCCCCTCACAGGCGCATTCTACGGGTTCGAACTCATCATCGGCGTCTATTCCATTGCGACGGTAGCCCCGGTCATGGCCTCGACTCTGGCCGCCGTGCTTGTGACCCGCCTGCTGGGAACCGTTCCCAACCTGATCGAGGTGCCACCGATCCCCAATCTGACGGCGGCCGATTATTTCCCCTTCTTGATCCTGGGGCTTGTCGCCGGAGCGGTCTCGGTCGGGATCATGCGCCTCGTCACTCTGGTGGAGAAGGTTTTCGTGGCGACGGGCTGTCCGCCCCTGTTCCGCCCGGCGATCGGGGGCCTCGCGGTTGGGGGGCTCGCTCTTTTCGTCCCCCAGGTTCTGTCGGCCGGCCATGGTGCGCTTCACCTTCAGCTCGAAGCCAATACCGGCCTGAGCGCCCTGATGCTTCTCTTCGCCGCCAAGGTTGCGGCCTCGGCGCTGTCGCTCGGCTCCGGCTTCCGCGGTGGTCTGTTCTTCGCATCGCTTCTTCTCGGTGTTCTGCTTGGCAAAATCTTTGCCATTGTCGCCGGGCCGGTAATGCCGCTTGCAGTCGATCCGGTGGTCTCGGCCATCGTTGGAATGGCGTCGCTGGCCGTGGGCATCGTCGGCGGGCCGTTGACGATCACGTTCCTGGCGCTCGAAACCACGGGCGATCTGGCTATCAGCGGCATCGTGCTCACGGCTTCCATCGTGGCCGCCCTCTTCGTGCGCCAGACCTTCGGCTACTCGTTCTCGACCTGGCGTCTCCATCTGCGGGGCGAGACGATCCGCAGCGCCCAGGATGTGGGCTGGTTGCGCAGCCTCACCGTGGGCAAGATGATGCGCCGTGACGTCAAGACACTTCAGGTTCCGGCGACCCTGACCGAGTTCAGGCGCAAATTTCCTCTTGGATCGGCACAGCGGGTCGTTGCCGCCGACGAGTCCGGCCACTATGCCGGCATCGTTCTCGTTCCCGAGGCTTACGCGCCCGATATGGAGGCCGGCGATAGCATCGCATCCCTGCTGCGTTATCGGGACGATATGCTGGTCCCTGCCATGAACGTGAAGGAGGCGGCCGGCATCTTCGACCAGACCCAGAGTGAAGAACTGGCCGTGGTCGATAATACGCGAAGCCGCAAAGTGCTCGGGCTCCTGACCGAAAGCCATCTCCTACGACGCTACAGCGAGGAACTCGACAAGGCCCATCGCGGCGCCCTGGGCGAGGAGACCGTCAATGAAAGCATGCGCAAGGAGCGCCAGGCCTGACGGAACCTGGTTCGTTCTGCACCGGATCGCCTTGGTCTATCCCTGCCGCGACGATAGAGCCTGTTTCGTGAGCCGGAGTTCACGAAACAGGCTCTATCGTTCTGAAAAGGACGCATTTTCTGCCGCAAAACCGGATCCACTTTTGCGAAAAATGCTCTAGGCTTGCCTGATTGCCTGTCGGCGAGGGGGAGAGCCTGATGATCCGTCGTTTGATGTATGCGGCCATGGTCGCCGCCAGCGTGATGGCTGGTGCCCTGGCGGCTCAGGCCCAGGCCCAAAAAACCTTTGTGAACGAGGAACTCGCAAGCCAGGCCGTGCGCCTTGAACAGGCGCTGAAGAACGAGGGAACGCGAAACAACGGCGGCAAGCCTGCCCCGCAATTGCGCCGCGAGGGAGAGGCTCTGCTCGCGCGCGGCAATGCACGGCAGGCGCTTGGCGCCTTCACCGGAGCCATTGCGGTGGAACCCGGGAATGGAGCGAACTGGTCCGGCTATGCTCGCGCGGCGCTCGCCGTCGATCCGGGTAACAATTGGGAGGAACGCTATAAGCTGCAGGAGCGCCAGATCACGGCCTCCTATGCCGCGTACCAGCGCGCAACAAACCCGGCGGACGAGGCCGCCGCCCTGGCATTGCTGGGGCAGGTCTATGCGGCCCAGAAGAGCTGGCGTCCTTCTCTCAATGCCTATGCGGCGAGCCTCAAGGTCAAGGACGATCCGGCCGTGCGCGCCGTTTACGAACCTCTCCGCGAGGAGCATGGCTTTCGGGTGATGGATTTCAAGGTGGATTCGGATGCCGCCTCGCCTCGGGTATGCTTCCAGTTCTCCGATCCGCTCGCCAACGGCAAGGTCGATTTCGCGCCCTTCGTCGCCCTATCCGGCTCCGCCAATGCCGCCGTCTCGGCGGAGAGCACGCAGCTCTGCGTCGATGGGCTGAAGCACAGCGAACGCTATGCCGTGGTGCTGCGGCAGGGGCTGCCCTCCGCCGTCGGCGAGAGCCTGCTGAAATCCGCCGATTATGAAATCTATGTGCGCGACCGCTCGCCCCAGGCCCGCTTCACGGGCCGCAACTACGTGCTGCCGAGCACGGGGCAGGAGGGGATTCCCGTCGTTTCGGTGAACACGTCGAAGGTCGATGTGGAGGTCTATCGCATCGGCGACCGCAATTTGCTGCCGACTGTCCGCTCCTACGATTTCCTCGGACAGCTCACGCGCTATTCGGCGGCGGAGATCGCCCGCGACAAGGGCGTGAGGATTTGGAAAGGCACCCTCGACACGGCGTCCGAGCTCAATCGCGACGTGGTCACCGCTTTTCCGGTGATCGAGGCGGTCGGAAAGCTGGAACCCGGCATCTATGTGATGACGGCCAAGCCCGATAGCGGTGGAACCTCGGATGATGGGGATGGTGAATACGGCAACATCGCCACCCAATGGTTTGTCGTGTCCGATCTCGGCCTCACGGCTTTCACCGGCAAGGGCGGCGTGCAGGTCTTCGTGCGCTCGCTCGCCAGCGCAGAGCCGCGCGCCGATGTAGAAATTCGCCTGATCGCCCGCAACAACGAGGTTCTGGCGACGAAGAAAACCGACGCGGCAGGCGTCGCCCTGTTCGATCCGGGCCTTGCACGGGGCGAGGGCGGTCTGGCGCCCGGCCTTGCCGTGGCGACGGTGGGAGCCGACTATGGCTTCCTCGATCTCGGCTCGGCGGCGTTCGATCTCTCCGACCGGGGCGTAAAGGGTCGCGCGGCGTCGGGCTCAGTCGATGCCTATCTCTATGCGGAGCGGGGCGTCTATCGCACGGGCGAGACGGTGGCGCTCACCGCCCTGCTGCGCGACGCCAAGGGCGCGGCCGTGCCGAACGTGCCGCTCACTCTTGTGATACGCCGTCCGGACGGCGTCGAGTATCGCCGGGTGCTGGTGGAGGATCAGGGAATTGGCGGGCGAGCCCTGTCCCTTCCCATTCTGCCCGGTTCCTTGCGCGGCACGTGGCGGGTCGCCGCCTATACCGACCCGAAGGGGCCGTCCATCGGCGATACGAGTTTCCTCGTCGAGGATTACGTGCCCGAGCGGCTGGAGGTGAGCCTGATGCCGAAGGTGGAAGCCTTGCGTCCCGGCCAGCTTGCGCCCGTCGATCTCGCCGCCCGCTATCTCTATGGCGCGCCGGGAGCGGATCTTGCCGTGACCGGTGAAGTTTCCGTCGCTGCATCCGGCGTCAATGGCATCAAGGGCCTGGAAGGTTACGCAATCGGTCTCGACGATGAATCCGTCGAAGCGTCCACGGTGGAAATCGAGCAGAAAGTTGCCACGGACGCGCAGGGCCGCGCCAGCCTGCAGATCCCGGTTCAGAACGTGGTCGCGCCGCGTCCGACGGAGGCGCGCATCACCTTGCGCGTAGCGGAGCCCGGCGGGCGGGCGGTGGAGCGCAGCGTGACCTTGCCGATTCTGCCGAAGGGGCCGGTTGTCGCCGTGCGCAAGAATTTCAGCGGACAGCTCGGCGAAGGCGCGAATGCAACCTTCGATGTCGTTCTCGCCGATCCTGCGGGCAAGCGCCTCGCCAACGGCAATGTGGGCTGGAGCCTCTACAAGATCGAGCGGCGCTATCAGTGGTACAATGCGGATGGCCGTTGGAGCTACGAGCCGGTCAAGAATACCCGACGCGTGGCGGATGGCCGTATCGACGTGAAAGCGGATGCTTCCGCTCGCATTTCGGCTCCGGTGGAATGGGGCACCTATCGGCTCGATGTGAGCGCGCCCGATCTCGGCGAGACGGCGCAAACGAGCCTGTCCTTCACGGTTGGCTGGTCTGGTGATCAGACGGCCGATACGCCGGACCTGCTCGACATGAATCTCGACAAGGCGAGTTATCGCGTCGGCGACACCATGCGACTTCACATCAACCCGCGCTTCGCCGGCAAGGCGACCCTCGCCGTGGTCAGCGACCGGGTGCACGATATCCGTGTGGTGGATGTCGCCGCCTCGGGCACCTATGTGAGCCTGCCTGTGCGTGGAGAATGGGGACCGGGAGCCTATCTCGTCGTGATGGCCCATCGCCCGCTCAATCAGGCCGCGCGCCGCATGCCGGGCCGTTCCCTCGGCACGGCATGGTTCGAGATTGACCGCGATGCGCGCTCGCTCGCGGTCAATCTCAACGCGCCCGACAAGATCAGGCCGCGCGGAACCTTGAACCTGCCGGTGAAGGTGGCAGGGCTGAAGCCGGGTGAGGAAGCGCGCATCACGGTGGCCGCGGTCGATGTGGGAATCCTCAACCTCACCCGCTACGAGGCGCCGAACCCGATGAGCTATTTCTTCGGGCAGAAGCAGCTCTCGTCCGAGATCCGCGATCTCTACGGTTACCTCATCGACGGCATGCAGGGTACGCGCGGTGCCATCCGTTCCGGCGGCGACATGGAGCCGAAGCCGCTCGACGGCATTCCGCCGACCCAGGAGCCGTTGGCGCGTTTCTCCGGCGTGGTGAAGGTGGAGGCGGACGGCTCGGCGAATATCGATTTCGACATTCCCGCCTTCAACGGCACGGTGCGCGTGATGGCGGTGGCCTGGACCAGGGATCGCGTCGGCAGCGCATCGTCGGATGTGATCGTACGCGATCCGGTGGTGCTCTCCGGCACGCTTCCGCGCTTCCTCTCAGTCGGCGACCGCTCGCGCTTCTTCATCCAGATCGACAATGTGGAAGGAGCTGCCGGCGACTACACGATCGATCTCGATATGCGCGGCCCCATCGTCGTAGCGGCGGATGCCTTGCGCTCGACGATCAGGCTCGATGCGAAGGCCAAGGGCAGTGTCGCCGTTCCGGTGACGGCGGGTGGCCAGGGCCATGCCGTGATCGACGTGACCTTGAAGGGTCCGGGTGTAGAGCCGGTAACGCAGAGCTTCACCGTCGCCATACAGCCCGGCACCGGGGCGCTCGCGCGCCGCGCGGTACGCTCGCTCGATCCGGGAGCGAGCGTTACGCTCTCCAAGGATCTCATCGCGGATATTCTTGCGGGCACCGGTGCGGTCTCCATCTCGGTCTCGCCGCTGGCGGGCCTCGATGTGCCGGGACTTCTCCAGGCGCTGGACCGTTACCCTTATGGCTGCACGGAGCAGATCGTCAGCCGGGCGCTGCCGCTGCTTTATGTCAACCGCCTTGCGGAAGAGGAAAAGCTTTCTCTCGACGAGAAGGCGGATGACCGGGTGCGCGGAGCTATCGAGCGTGTGTTGTCGCGCCAGAGCTCCAACGGTTCGTTCGGCTTGTGGTCTGTGGGCGGTGACGATCTATGGCTCGATGCCTACGCCATGGACTTCCTCACCCGTGCGCGGGAGCGCGGCTTCGCGGTGCCGCAGGTGGCGTTCAAGCTCTCCCTCGATCGCTTGCGTAACTTCGTCGCCAATACCACGCAGGTGGAGGACAACGCCGCTAACCTCGCCTACGCAGCCTATGTGCTGGCCCGCAACGGGCGGCCGGTGATGGGGGATCTGCGCTATCTCGCGGATACGAAACTGGACGCATTCGGTTCACCGCTGGCGCGCGGCCAGCTCGCCGCCGCACTCGCCTTGCTCGGCGACAGGGGCAGAGCGCAGAAGGCCTTCGCCTCGGCGGTGGGGCTGTTGCGGAGCGAGCGAGACGCAGGAGATTACCGCGCAGATTACGGCTCGCGCCTGCGTGATGGGGCGGGCCTCCTGACGCTTGCTTCCGAAACCGACAATGTGCTGGATGTCATGCAGCCGGTCGCGAAGGTGATCGACGAGGAGCGCGGCAATCGGCGCACGAGTACGCAGGAAGAGGCCTGGCTCGTTCTTGCGGCACAAGCGGTTGCTCGCGATGCGGAAGCGATGGTTCTGAAGGTGGATGGTGCGGATCGTAAGGGGGCCTTCTATCGCTCCTACAAGGATGCGTCTCTGAATAGTGGTGCGATCACCCTTGCCAATGCGGGGCCTGCTGCCGTTCAGGCGGTCGTCACCGTCACCGGAAACCCGATCGAGCCGGAGCCTGCCGTGTCGCGCGGCTATACGGTGGAACGCAGCACCCACAAGCTCGACGGCACGCAGGTACAGCCCGACACCGTCCGGCAGAATGAACGGCTTGTCGTGGTGCTGAAAGTGACCGAGACGGAGGCGAAGCAGGCCCGCGTGCTTCTCGTGGATCGTCTGCCCGCTGGATTCGAGATCGACAATCCGAAGCTCGTGGACAGCGATACCGTGGCAAGCCTGCCCTGGCTTAAGCGTGATGTGGAGCCCGCGCATACCGAATACCGCGACGACCGCTTCGTCGTCGCCTTCGACCGAGAGCCCGATCAATCGGCCTTCTTCACGGTGGCCTACATGATCCGCGCCGTGTCGCCCGGACGCTATGTATATCCCGCCGCGCAGGTGGAGGATATGTATCGGCCCGAGCGCTACGGACGCACGGGTTTCGGCACGGTCGAAGTGGTGCAGGCAAAACCGTGATGAGCCGGGGCGGCACGCGACGAGTCAGGATCGGCCGCATACTTGCGGCAGCCCTCGCTTGTATCGTGCTGCTGCCCGGCGTCGCTCTCTGGTTTTATGTCGAAAGCCTCGGACCGCTCGATCTCAGCGTTGCGGCAAACCGCTCGACGGTGGTGCTCGATCGCGACGGGCGGCTGCTTCGTCCCTTCGTAACGTCCGAAGGGCGCTGGCGGCTCCCTGTCGAGGCCGACGATGTCGATCCGCGCTATCTCGCCATGCTCAAGGCCTATGAGGATGCGCGGTTCGAGCGGCATATCGGCATCGATCCGCTCGCGCTCCTGCGGGCCGCGTTCCAGTTTGCATGGAATGGCCAGATCGTTTCCGGCGGCTCGACACTGACCATGCAGGTGGCGCGTCTTCTCGAGCCGCGCGACGAGCGTACGCTCAAGGCAAAACTCCGCCAGATGGTTCGCGCCGTCGAACTCGAGCGGCGCCTGTCGAAGGATGACATCCTGCGGCTCTATCTCACGCTGGCGCCGTACGGCGGCAATCTGGAAGGCACGCGGGCGGCGAGCCTATCCTATTTCGGGCGGGAGCCGAAACGATTGTCCTTCGCTGAGGCGGCACTTCTCGTCGCCCTGCCGCAATCCCCCGAAACGCGCCGTCCCGACAGGGATGCCGATGCCGCGCGCAAGGCCCGCGACCGGGTGCTCGACCGTGCCCGCGAACGTGGTGTTATCAACGCGACAGAGGCCGAGGCCGTGAAAGCGGAAGCCGTGCCGTCGGCGCGCCGCGCATTCCCGATGCTCGCCGCCCATGCGGCCGAAGCAGCTGTAGCGGACCGGCCCTCCACCAATACGCATCGCCTCGCCATCGATGCACGCCTGCAGACGAACCTGGAGCGACTCGCCAGGGAGCGGATCGAGCGGCTCGATCCGAAGCTTTCTCTCGCCATTCTGGTGATTGACAACGCTTCCGGCGAAGTGCGTGCCCAGGTCGGCAGCCCCGATTACATGAGCCGCGAGCGGGCGGGCGCCATCGACATGACCCAGGCCCTGCGCTCGCCAGGTTCCGCGCTGAAACCCTTCATCTATGCCTTGGCCTTCGAGAACGGACTGGCGCATCCCGAAACGCTTTTGGACGATAGGCCCTCGCGTTATGGCGCCTACCAGCCGGAGAATTTCGATCTCGGCTTCCAGGGTACGGTGACGGCCCGTCGCGCGCTGCAGCTCTCCCTCAATGTCCCGGCGGTGGAGCTGCTGAACGAACTCGGGCCCGCACGGCTTCTGGCACGATTGCGCCAGACGGACACCGCCTTCGCCATGCCCAAGGAGGCTGCACCCGGTCTCGCCATAGGCCTCGGAGGGCTTGGCATCACCCTGACGGATCTCACACGGCTTTATGCGGGTCTTGCGCGGGGTGGCGACATGCCGAGTCTCGTGCGGCGAGCCGGGGAAACCGCGGCATCCCTGCCTGCACGCCGGATCGCGGATCCCGTGGCCGCCTGGTACATCTTCGATATCCTGCGCGGAGCGCCGCCGCCCGACAACGCGCTTGCCGGCCGCATCGCCTTCAAGACCGGCACATCCTATGGCTACCGCGATGCCTGGGCTGTCGGCTATGACCGCCATTTCACCATCGGCGTCTGGATCGGGCGGCCCGACGGCACGGCGGTTCCAGGACTTGTAGGCCGCCTTGCCGCGGCGCCGATCCTGTTCGATGCCTATGGCCGTCTGGGTGTGGAGCCCGAGGCATTGGCCATGCCGCCTTTCGCCTTGCAGGCGACCACCGCAAGTCTGCCGCCGCCCCTGCGCCATGTGCGCCAGGACGTGCCGAAAACCATCGCCTCGACCGTGCAGGCCCCTCTCAAGATCGCTTTTCCACTCGATGGTTCTAGGGTCGATCTTGGTCTCTCTCATCGATCCGACGAGCATGGCAATCTCGCCCTCAAAGCCTCCGGCGGCGTACCCCCGCTGACCTGGATGGTGGATGGCGCACCCGTCGCGGCGGCCTCCTTGCGTCGGGAAACCTTCTGGCGGCCCGAGGGTGCCGGTTTCGTACGGCTGTCGGTGATCGATGCGCGTGGAACGACCGACAGCGTATTAGTGCGGGTGGAATAGCGCGGGGATTGCTCCAGACAATCGTTGTAGGGCGGCGCAGCGAAAGCGGCGCGGAAATGCGCTTGCTATGAACGCTTTAAGGCCGTTTGGGAAGGTTAGCAGTTCCAGTAAATAATACTTTATAAAGTTTCATATGGCGATATAGAGACCTTTCAATGCCGCTGATGATGGAAAGGCCGCGATCATCGTCGGCCATCTATCGGCAATGCGAGAGGTTATTTATCCTATGACGACGCTGCGCCCCTGGAATACGCCCTTTATCGTCAATACCGGCCTGGAAGGGGACCAGATTAATCCGAAACTGCAAGCGCTCGGTAACGGGACCTTCGTTGCAGTCTGGCAAAGTGACAACGACATTTTCATGCGGCTCTTCAATGCCGACGGGAGCCCTAAGACCGCCGAGACCAGGATCGCCCTCGTCGAGAGCGACAGCGGCAAGTACGAGCCATCGATCGCGGTGTTGAGCAACGGCAATTTCGTCATTGCCTGGGAGGATGCGAGTGGGCTCGATGGCGACGAGGCGTCGGGCATTCGGGGCCAGATTTTCGCTTCCAGCGGGGCGAAGGTCGGCAGCGACTTTCATATCAATTCCATTCCTGAGGGCTTCCAGGGCGAAGTTTCCATCACGGGTCTGGCGAGCGGCGGTTTTGCCGTCGCATATACGGATGCCTCCAATCGGGGCGTCGGAACCGATATCCGCACCAGGGTCTTCGGCGAAACGGGTGTCCCTCTTGGGACTGGCGATGACATCATTGCCAATGGAACGAAAGCCAGCGGCCAGACAAACCCCACGGCCATCACCTTGAACGATGGCCGTTATGCCGTCTTCTTCGAGGATTACAGCCTGAGCGCAGACGATCCCGATCTGACCATTCGAGGGCGCATCTTCAAAGCCGACGGTACGCCGGATACGGACGATTTCCTTGTTCCCGCTTCGACGGGAGAGAAAAGGAACCCGGTCGCCGCCACTTTGGCGGATGGGCGTTTCGTCGTGGCCTGGGTGTCGAGTGTCGGGGATGGCTCTCAAAACTGCATCAAGGCTCAGATTTTCAACTCCGACGGTAGGAAATCCGGTGGCGAGTTCGTCGTGAACCAAGTCACTGACGGATATCAGCAGGATCCAGTCGTCGTTGCCTTGCACGACGGTGGGTTTGCCGTCTCCTACTTGAGCAAAGGCGCGGTGGATGATGTGCGCATTGCGACCTTCACCCAAGCCGGCGCTCTGGTTGCCGATGAAGCGATCGACTCCCTGTCGGGCAGCGAGTTGTATGGCATCCAGAGCATAACCGTTCTGAGCGATGGACGATTGGTTGCCGCCTGGGGCGCGATGACCGATACGGCGGATATCCAGGCACAGATCTTCGACCCGCGGACGAAGGCGATCGTTCTGGATGGTACGAGCGGGGACGATCAATATGTCGGCACGCCATTCAACGATGTTCTCAAAGGTGCGGGCGGCGACGATCATCTCACAGGTGGCGAAGGGAACGATGTCCTTGATGGCGGAGCCGGCCGCGACACGCTGATTGGCGGCAAGGGGGATGATATCTACTATCTGACCCCGGGCGATGTCGTCATCGAAGAGCATGGTGGCGGCCACGACATCATCGTCGTTTCCTATAGCGCGACACTCGGCAACAATACCGAGGTCGAGGTGCTGCAGGCCCAGGCAGGCACTACGGCCATGTCCCTTTCGGGCGCCAACATGAACGATACCCTGATTGGTAATGACGGCGCCAATACGCTGGATGGCGGGACCGGTTCCGACACCATGATGGGAGGCGGCGGTAACGATCTCTACTATGTCGATAGTTCGAGTGACGTCATCGTCGACAGTTCCGGTTTCGATACCGTCATCGCAGCAGCCTCCTGCAGCCTGGGCGCAGGAGTGGAAGATCTGGTTGCCGTTGCAGGTACCGGCGCGTTCAAGTTTGTCGGTAACGGGCTGGCCAATCGGATTGTGGGCAATGCCGGCAAGAATGTGATTATGGGCGGGGCCGGCAACGACAAGCTCTGGGGTGGGCTTGGCAACGACGTGCTGACCGGCGGCGCGGGCAAGGACATCTTCGTGTTCGACACCAAGCCGAATAAGAAGAGCAACTTCGACAAGATCGCCGACTTTTCCGTCAAGGACGATACGCTCTGGCTCGACAACGCCGTCTTCAAGAAGCTCGGCAAGGGCACGGAACTGAAGCCGGGCAAGCTGAACAAGGGCTTCTTCACCA
>NZ_JBFRFT010000021.1:0-76219 GCF_052114965.1 Microvirga sp. 2TAF3
AAGAGCGGCTCAAGGCGAGAGCTGCCCGCAGCCTCGAAGCCTTGGAAGCAGAACTCAAACCAGCCCTCGACGCCATCACTGCAAAAGATGCCCGAGGCTGGATCAGGCACGCCGGCTATGTCCTACACTGAAACCAAAAGCGCTTTAGGGTAAAGCGAATGCCGGAACGCACGCTGTTCAACTGGGCCGTGCTGACTCGCATTATCTACGCCGGTGTGGTTCCATGCTCCGTCCACTGAAATGGAGGAAGCCTATGGCCTCGAAAGCGCGCATGAGACCTTCTTGGAAGAAACGCACCGTTCGCTGGAAGCGGGTCGTTGCCCCGGCAAAGACGCTCGAAGGGCAGAAGAACCTCGCAAAGAAGCACCGCTACGCCAACCGCCACGGTTAGCCCTCACTGGAAAGGCTCGCCGAAGCGGGCTGCCTTGTTGCTTGCTTGCACGTTGCTTGCTCGCACTTGGCGCTATCGAACGGCGACGCTGCTGCGACCTAAACCGTATCCAGCAAGCGATAGCCGATGCCTGATTCAGTCAGGATGAACCGGGGGTCTGCCGGGTTGGGTTCGTTTTTCTGTCTAAGCTGGCCGACATAGACGCGCAGATATTGGGTGTCGTGCTCATGGGCAGGCCCCCAGACGGTGATGAGAATTTGTTCGTACGTCACCACCTTGCCGGCATGGCGCGCGAGGAAGGCGGGAATCAAACTCCTTCGGACTGAGATTCACCTCGGCACTCTGCCAAGTCACCCGATGACGCGGAACATCGATCTCCAGATCTCCGATGCCGCTGAGGAAGAGATCGAGGGATATGAAAGCGCTTCCCATCAGAGACGGTCGCCTGCGCCACCGCATTCCCCGGATCGGGCAGACTCGACTATCCTAAATTCGGAACCGCCTCCCTATGCCGTAAAGCCCACACCTTCCATGATCGACAAGCTGGAATTTCTCATTGCGTGTTATAGTCAAT
This sequence comes from Microvirga sp. 2TAF3, assembly GCF_052114965.1. Taxonomy (NCBI): domain Bacteria; kingdom Pseudomonadati; phylum Pseudomonadota; class Alphaproteobacteria; order Hyphomicrobiales; family Methylobacteriaceae; genus Microvirga; species Microvirga sp. 2TAF3. Next base: position 966 of record NZ_JBFRFT010000021.1, read on the forward strand.
TTGGTCAGTCTTTTTCCAAGCTAGAAGCATTCTAGGGGAGAAGATGCTCACGCCGGTTCAATGGGATGATGATCGCGCAAGCGAAATCGTCGCGGCGCATGCGTCGCTCGATGGAGCGACGCTTCCGATCCTTCATGCGCTTCACGACGAATTTGGCTGCATCCCGGAAGAGGCTATTCCTCTCATCGCCTCGGCACTCAACATCTCGCGGGCCGAAGTCCATGGAATCGTGACATTTTATCACGATTTCCGGCGTCAGGCGGGGGGCAGGCATGTCCTGAAGATCTGCCGGGCGGAAGCGTGCCAATCCATGGACGGCGCCCGGATCGCTCGGGAATTCTTGAGCCGCTTGGGCGTCGATTGGGGCGGCACGACCGCGGATGGCAGCCTCACAATAGAGGGCGTCTATTGTCTCGGCCTCTGTGCCTGCTCCCCTTCCGCCCTCTATGACGGCGAGCCGGTGGGTCGGCTCAACCCGGCCAAGCTCGATGCGATGGCCCGGGAGGCGAGGGGCTCATGAGCAAGGTTTATCTTTCCCGCGATGCGGCATCGCTGGCGCTCGGCTCCTCCCGGATAGGCTCTCTGCTGGCCGAGGAAGCCGCCCGGCGTGGTGTGGCCCTCGACTTGGTATCGACGGGCTCGCGCGGGCTGTTCTGGCTCGAGCCGCTGGTCGAGGTCGAGACTCCGGAGGGGCGGATTGCCTATGGGCCGCTCCAGGCCTCCGACATTCCCGGCCTGTTCGATGCGGATTTTCTCAAGGGCGGAGCCCATGAGCGGCGTCTGGGCAGGCTGGAGGATCATCCTTATCTTTCCCGCCAGTCGCGCCTGACCTTTGCCCGTTGCGGCATCATTGACCCGCTGTCCTTGGATGATTACCGCGCCCATGGCGGCTTCGTGGGCCTCGACCGGGCTCTTTCCCTCGCGCCTGCCGCTATCGTGGAGGAGGTCAAGGCCTCCGGCCTGCGCGGGCGCGGTGGCGCCGGTTTCCCCACCGGGATCAAATGGGACACGGTTCTCCATGTGGAGGCGGATCGGAAATACGTGGTCTGCAACGCGGACGAGGGCGACAGCGGCACCTTTGCCGACCGCATGCTGATGGAGGGCGATCCCTTCACCCTCATCGAGGGCATGATCATCGCCGGTCTCGCCGTGGGAGCCACGAAGGGCTTCATCTATATCCGGTCGGAATACCCGCACGCCTACCGCACGATGACGCGCGCTATCGAGATTGCTGCGCAAGCCGGCTATCTCGGCCCCTCCGTGCGCGGCTCGGAGCATGCCTTCACGCTGGAAACGCGGCTCGGGGCAGGCGCCTATATCTGCGGTGAGGAGACATCCCTGCTCGAGAGCTTGGAGGGCAAGCGCGGCGTCGTGCGGGCGAAGCCGCCGCTGCCGGCCCTGAAAGGCCTGTTCGGCAAACCGACCGTCGTCAACAACGTGATCTCGCTCGCCACCGTCCCTTGGATCATGACGCACGGTGCGAAGGCCTATGCCGATTTCGGCATGGGGCGGTCGCGCGGCACCATGCCGGTCCAGCTCGCGGGCAATGTGAAGCATGGCGGGCTTATCGAGCTCTCTTTCGGTGTCACGCTGCGCGAACTCGTTCATGATTTCGGCGGCGGCACCGCGACGGGACGGCCGGTCAAGGCGGTTCAGGTCGGCGGTCCGCTCGGGGCCTATTTTCCGGAATCGATGCTCGATCTTCCGTTCGAATACGAAGCTCTCGCCGCGGCGAAGGGGCTGCTCGGGCATGGCGGCATCGTCGTGTTCGACGACAGCGTCGACCTGGCGCAGCAGGCCCGCTTCGCATTCCAGTTCTGCGCGGCCGAGAGCTGCGGCAAGTGCACGCCATGCCGCATCGGCGCGGTGCGCGGGGTCGAGGTGATGGACCGGATTATCGCCGGGGTCGAGCGCGAGAAGAACTTCGGGGTTCTCGACGATCTCTGCCGTCTCATGACGGACGCATCGCTCTGCGCCATGGGCGGCCTCACGCCCATTCCGGTGTTGAGCGCGCTCACTCATTTCCCTGAGGATTTCGACAAGGCGCCACGCATGCCCGCGGCCGCCGAGTAAGGAACGAAGTCGATGGCGCTGATCCAGGAAATCGACTACGGCACGCCGGTCCGCAAGACGGAAACGACGGTCACGCTCATGATCGACGGTCAGTCCGTAGCTGTGCCCGCCGGTACATCGGTCATGGCGGCCGCAATGATGATGGGCACCAGGATCCCCAAGCTCTGCGCGACGGATTCGCTCGAACCCTTCGGCTCCTGCCGCCTTTGCCTCGTCGAGATCGAGGGGCGTCGCGGCACGCCTGCTTCCTGCACGACGCCGGTGGAGGCCGGCATGGTGGTGCATACGCAGACGCAACGGCTCGCCGATCTTCGGCGCGGGGTGATGGAACTCTACATCTCCGACCATCCGCTCGATTGCCTCACCTGCTCGGCCAACGGCGATTGCGAATTGCAGGACATGGCTGGCGATGTGGGTCTGCGGGAGGTTCGCTACGGCTATGAGGGCGAGAACCATCTCGATGCTCTCACCGACACGTCGAACCCGTATTTCTCCTTCGAGGATTCCAAGTGCATCGTCTGCTCGCGCTGCGTGCGGGCTTGCGAGGAGGTGCAGGGTACTTTCGCATTGACGATCCAGGGACGAGGCTTCGATTCCCGCGTCTCGCCCGGCGTCGTCAATTTTTTCAGCTCGGAATGTGTGTCATGCGGCGCCTGCGTTCAGGCCTGTCCGACGGCGACGCTGAACGAGAAGAACGTCATCGAAATGGGCAAGCCCGAGCATTCAGTGATTACGACTTGCGCCTATTGCGGCGTCGGGTGCTCGTTCAAGGCCGAAATGAAGGGTAACACCGTCGTGCGGATGGTGCCCTACAAGGACGGCAAGGCGAATGAGGGCCATTCCTGCGTCAAGGGCCGTTTCGCCTGGGGCTATGCCACGCACAAGGACCGCATCACCAAGCCGATGATCCGCGAGACGATCACGGATCCCTGGCGTGAGGTATCGTGGGAGGAGGCGATCAACCGCGCCGCCGGCGAATTCAAACGCATTCAGGCGAAGTATGGTCGCGATTCCATCGGTGGCATCACGTCGTCCCGCTGTACCAACGAGGAAACCTTCCTCGTTCAGAAGCTGGTTCGCGCGGGGTTCGGCAACAACAACGTCGATACCTGCGCCCGAGTCTGCCATTCGCCAACCGGCTACGGCCTCAAGACGACGCTTGGCACCTCAGCCGGCACGCAGGATTTCGCCTCCGTCGATCATGCCGATGTGATCCTCGTCATCGGTGCAAACCCCACGGACGGCCATCCTGTTTTCGCGTCTCGCATGAAGAAGCGCCTGCGTGAAGGCGCGCGGCTGATCGTGGCCGATCCGCGCCGGATCGATCTGGTGAAGTCGCCGCATGTCGAGGCGGATTATCATCTGCCGCTGATCCCCGGCACCAATGTCGCCCTCATCAACGCCATGGCCCATGTGGTCGTGACCGAAGGCCTGGTGAACGAGGCCTATGTGCGCGAGCGTTGCGACCTTGCCGACTTCGAATCCTGGGCGCGATTCATCGCCGAGGATCGTCATTCGCCCGAAACGGTCGAGCATTTGACTGGTGTCCCGGCCGCGGATGTGCGCGGTGCGGCGCGGCTTTACGCCACCGGCGGCAACGCGGCGATCTATTACGGGCTCGGCGTCACCGAGCACAGCCAGGGCTCGACCATGGTGATGGGAATGGCGAACCTCGCCATGGCGACCGGCAATATCGGCCGCGCCGGGGCCGGCGTGAATCCCTTGCGCGGGCAGAACAACGTGCAGGGCTCGTGCGACATGGGCTCGTTCCCGCACGAATTCTCCGGCTACCGGCACGTCTCCGACGATGCGACACGACACATGTTCGAAGCGCTCTGGGGCGTGCCGCTGCAGAGTGAGCCCGGGCTTCGCATTCCCAACATGCTGGATGAGGCCGTCGATGGAACCTTCAAGGGCCTCTACATCCAGGGCGAGGATATCGCGCAATCCGATCCGGACACGCAGCACGTCACAGCCGGTTTGAAGGCGATGGAATGCGTGGTCATTCAGGACATCTTCCTGAACGAGACCGCCAAGTACGCCCATATTTTCCTGCCGGGCTCATCCTTCCTTGAGAAGGATGGCACGTTCACCAATGCGGAGCGGCGGATCAACCGGGTGCGCAAGGTGATGCCGCCTCTTGGCGGCATGGCCGATTGGGAAGTGACCATCACTCTTTCGAATGCCCTCGGCTTCCCGATGCGTTACGGGCATCCGAGTGAGATCATGGACGAGATCGCCAGCCTTACGCCGACCTTTGCTGGCGTGTCCTACCAGAAGCTCGATGCGCTCGGTTCCGTGCAGTGGCCGTGCAACGATGCGGCACCCATGGGAACGCCGATGATGCATGTGGACCGCTTCGTGCGCGGCAAGGGCAAGTTCATGCTCACCGAATTCTTGCCCACAGAGGAGCGAACAGGGCCGCGCTTCCCCCTGATCCTTACGACAGGCCGCATTCTCTCGCAGTACAATGTGGGTGCACAGACGCGACGTACACAGAACAGTCTCTGGCATGAGGAGGACGTGCTCGAAATCCATCCCTTCGACGCGGAAAGCCGAGGCATCCTGGATGGCGATCTCGTCTCTCTCGAGAGCCGCTCGGGCGATATCGCGCTTCGCGCCAGCATCAGCGAACGCATGCAGCCCGGCGTCGTATACACCACGTTCCACCATGCCAAGACCGGTGCCAACGTGATCACCACGGATTATTCCGACTGGGCCACCAATTGCCCGGAATACAAGGTGACTGCGGTTCAGGTGCGGCGCACGAACCGGCCTTCCGACTGGCAGGCGCGGTTCTTCGAGGAAGATCATGCCCTCAAGCGCGTCGAGACCAAGCTTGATGCAGCCGAGTAAGGACAAGCCCACTTTTCCGGTAGCGGTGGAGGCTCCTGCCTCCATCGTCTCCTTTGAGGGCGGCGAACCTTCCCCGATCAGGCGGGCCGTGCCCGCAGAGGTTCCCATCAATATCGTCTATGCCGGAATTCCATTTGCGGTAATGATGGCGACACCTGCCGATCTCGAGGATTTCGCCGTCGGGTTCAGCCTGACCGAGGGCGTCATCGAGCAAGTCAGCGATATCCGCTCCATTCACGTCGAAACCGAGGAACGCGGTTTCAGACTTCTCATCGATCTTTCCTCCGAGCGTCTTCACGAACATCTCGCCCGCAAGCGTGTTCTTGCCGGGCGCACGGGCTGCGGATTGTGCGGCATCGACGATCTGGATTCGCTGCCCAAGGCGCGGCCACTCGCAGGCTCGGCACCCGCCATTTCGATCCCTTCCATTCGCAAGGCCCTGGATGCGCTTGACGCCAAACAACCTCTCAACGAGATGACGCGCGCCGTTCATGGAGCCGCCTGGGTGGGGCTCGACGGTCAACTTAAAATCGTTCGCGAGGATGTCGGTCGTCATAATGCGCTCGACAAACTCATCGGTGCGCTGTGCCGGGAGGGCGCTGCGCCCGATCAGGGTTTTTGCATCGTCACCAGCCGCTGCTCCTTCGAACTCGTCGAGAAGGTGGCGGCATTCGGGGCAAGAACCCTGATCGCGATCTCCGCGCCGACTTCGCTTGCCCTGGAGCGGGCCCGCCTGCTCGACATCACGCTCATCGCCATCGCGCGCCGCGACACGATGACGGTCTTTCACGGTCTGGAGCGCGTCTGCGTGCAGGAAGTTTCCGCATGAACATTGAGAAGTTGATCCGCATGGCCAATCAGATTGCGGAATTTTTCAGGTCCTATCCGGAAGAGCAGGCCGCCACCGGGATTCACGACCACCTCGTCGCCTTTTGGACGCCTCATATGCGGGACGCCATCCTGATCTATGCGAACCAGGGAGGGGACAAGCTGGATCCGCTTGTCGTCAAGGCGCTGCAGACTTTCCGAACGGGAGAAAGCCCAATCGGGAAGCAGGTTGCCGGCCCAGGACGCTCGGCCAATTAGGGGGCGACGCTGGATGACGATGATCAGGTCTTGCGTCTTCTCTTCCCCTGTCCTGGACGGGTTTGTAAGGCCGTAGGTGCCCTTTAAAGGCTGTCCTTGCGGATCGGGGCGCGGCCCTCGACCTGCCGATGGATCGTCTCGGCTATGGTAAGAAGCTTCTCTCGATCCGTACGACCCGTGATCACGTAAGACAGATCCTGATCGATCCAGGAAAAGGCCGAAACGTCTCCCTCGGATTCGAAGCGAAACGCCGTCTGCTCGTCGCGGCCATCAGGCCGTGCATAGAAAGTCAGCCGGTTTCCCTGTCCATCCTCATACATGAAAAGAGCCGCCGGCGAAGATCCCGCAGGCAGGAGACGTCCGCCGATGAGGTGAAAACCCTGATTTGTCAGATCGGGAGCCAGAAGAGGCTTGCCAAGCCGCCGCGAAAGCCACTGGACGAGGTGAGCCTCTTGACTCGCTCCGACTTCAACCGGGTGAACCTTTTCGACGACATAGGTTCGATAGGCCGTAATCGCATCCTGTGCGACCCGTTGCGTATCCGGAGGCATCGCAGCGTTGTGGGAAGAAAACCAGGCGTGGCCCGAAACTCCGAGCGCAAGGCCGACGGCAAGCCATACCGCCGCAGCGGCAGAGGCTGCCCAGAGCCGCTTTGGCGCTCGGCGCCGCTCGACCATGATATTCGCAATCCGCAAACGCGCGGGGATCGGTTCGTTCGCTTTGGCTGCCAGTCGGGTTCGCAGGTCTTTGTGCTGTTGGGCATAAGCGGCGACCTGGGCTGCGACGGCCGAGTTTGCGGCAAGATAGGCTTCGACCGCGCCTCGGCGCTCCGGCGCGAGGTAGCCGTCGACATAGGCCTGCAGATCGTCTTCGCCTATGGGGCGGTCGCCCATTACTTGATCCTCCTGAGCACGGTCGTCCGCCCGGTCTCCATGAAACGCCTCATCCTCTCGCGTGCGCGGCTCAGCCGGGACATGATCGTGCCGATGGGGACGTCGAGCGCCCTGGCCGCCTCCTCATAAGAGAGGTCTTCCACGCTGACCAGCAACAGCACCGAGCGTTGCTCCTCGGGCAGGATATCGAGAGCAGCGAGGATATCGTGCATGCGGGCTTGCTCGTCCTGTCCAGTGTCCGGAGACGCCATATCGGCGAGCGCTTCGGTGCCAACCTGCAGACCGCGCCGTTTCTGCCGGCGCAGCCTATCGATGAACAGGTTGTGCTGAATGGCGAAAAGCCAGGCCTTCAACTCGCCGTCCCGTCGACGCAGGCTCCAGCGGCTGATGGCGCGTTCCAGCGTGTCCTGGACAAGATCGTCCGCGGCTTCATCGTCCCGCAGGAGCGCCCAGGCATAGCGCCTCAGGCCCGGAATCTGCGGTTCGAGAAGAGTGGCGATCTCATCCAAGACGGGACATCCTTCACCCTATTCCGGCAAGCGGGCTTCAGGGCGCTGCAACATGCCAGATGTTGTTGACGCCATCGCCAGTGACATCGCCCGGCTTGGCATCCTTCGCCCAGGCATAGAGCGGCTTACCCTTATAAGCCCATTGCATCGAGCCGTCGTCCCGTTTCACCACGGTCCAATCGCCGGAATCCTTGGCGCCGGCCGCAGCCATCAGGGGCGGCCAGTTCGTGGCGCAGGTTCCATTGCAGTTGGATTTGCCCATGGCATCCTTGTCGAAGACATAAAGGGTCATCCCTTTGGCGTCGACGAGAGCCTTGCCCTTCGATGTCTCCGCGACTTTCGCCGGGGCTGTGGTTTGAGCGGCTACGACGGTTGCACCAAGCAGAGCGCCGACCAGCATGGTGACGCGGAATGTCGATTTCAGCACAGCATTTCTCCTTGGGTCGATGCTGACCCGACGCTTAAGACGCCCGACAGGGCAGTTTTATTCCCAGGGTTTTGAGACCGACATGTTTTTTTCCAAAGCACAGGTTGAAGACCTGCCCTGCATTCCCCGGCTGTTGAGGGACACCATGTGACCTCACACATTCTTCAGGGCTTGGGTTTCTTCAGACGGGGTTTACTCTCGGCAAGATCGCGCTGTTGGTTGGGGAAAATAAATAGCCTTTTATTATCAATGCCATGAGCATGACAAAGCACGTTTCTCTCCTGAGTTCTCCGCCATCGAAGCAATTGGAGAAATATTAGCCCATTGTAGCGGTCGGCAATACGGTGCTGGGCCTTGTCGAAACCTTGGGGGCGATACAGAATACCTCAACGAATCCCGTCAATGGGACTCCTACCGGAAGAAACCGGCAGGCCGCGTAGGAGAAACTACGCACCAGAGGAAACGAGGCTGCTTCGTAGGCCTTTCGGCGTGCGGGGCTCCAGGAGGGAGGCGTCGGTGACGACGGCTGCTGGCTCGCGTGATGGTGATACCTTCCCGAAGCTGATCGTCAGCAATGCGCGCCTTCGCCCCGGTCGGACGGCCTTCCGTCACAAGGATCTGGGTATCTGGCAATCATGGACCTGGGGCGAAGTCCACGAGATCGTTCGAGCCTATGCGTCCGGCTTGCAGGCGCTAGGGTTGAGGCGCGGTGGCAAGATCGCCGTGATAGGCCATAACCGCCCCTATCTCTATTGGACCATCACGGCTGCTCAATGGATCGGAGCGACCCCCGTTCCGGTCTACGCGGATTCCGTAGCCGAGGAGATGGCCTATGTGCTTGCCCATGCAGAGGTGACGCATGCCGCAGTACAGGACCAGGAGCAGGCCGACAAACTTCTCTCGGTTTTAGATCAACTGCCGCAACTCGACCGTATTCTCTACGACGAGGATCGAGGCTTGCGGGATTACGATCACAGCCGCCTGCACGCGATACGCGCGGTGATCGAGGAGGGAAGGGAGAGGCTGAAAGATGTCGCTCAAGCGGAAGCATTGCAGCGCGAGCTGGAGGAGGGGAGGGGATCGGACCTCGCCATCATCCTCTATACATCCGGCACGACGGGCCGTCCGAAGGGCGTCATGCTGTCTTTCGAGAGCGTGATCGCGGCTGCCGAGATCGGCTGCGACTTCGACAAGCTCGACGAGACCGACGAGATTATCGCCTATCTGCCTATCGCGTGGGTCGGCGATCACATCTTCTCCTACGCGCAGGCCATTCTGTCGGGGCTTTGTGTCAATTGCCCCGAGAGTCCGGAGACCATTGCGGATGACAGGCGTGAGATCGGTGCGACCTATGTCTTCGCACCGCCGCGCGTGTTCGAAAGCATGCTGACCCTGACCATGGTGCGCATCGAGGACGCGGGTGCGCTGAAGCGGCGGATGTTCCATTACTTCATCGATCATGCCGGAAGGGTCGGCGAGAGAATCCTGAACGGCGAAGCCGGAGTCGGTGTGTGGAACCGCCTGCTCTGGCATGTGGGCAACCTTCTCGTCTACGCGCCTCTGCGCAACCGCTATGGGATGACCAGGCTCAAGGTCGGCTACACGGCAGGCGAGGCCATCGGTCCGGAAATATTCCGGTTCTATCGCGCCATCGGAGTCAACCTGAAGCAGCTCTACGGACAGACGGAAGCCTCGGTCTACATCACTATGCAGCCCAACGGTGAGATCCGTGCCGATACGGTGGGGCGCCCAGCGCCGCGGGTCGAGATCCGCATCGACGAGAACGGCGAGGTTCTCTACCGCTCCCCCGGCGTGTTTCTCGGATACTACAAGGATGAAGAGAAGACGGCGGAAACCAAGACCGCTGATGGCTTCGTGCGCTCGGGCGATGCCGGTTTCTTCGACGCGGCCGGCCATCTCAGGATCATCGACCGGGCGAAGGATGTGGGAAAGATGGGTGACGGCTCGCTCTTTCCGCCAAAGTACATCGAAAACAAGCTCAAATTCTATCCCAACGTCAAGGAAGCCGTATGCTTCGGCGACGGGCGGGATTATGTCGGCTGCTTCATCAACATCGATCTCGTCGCCGTCAGCAACTGGGCCGAGCGCAACGGAGTGACTTACGCTTCCTATCAGGAACTCGCAGGCCATCCGCTCGTCTACGACATGATCGGGAAACACGTGGACGAGGTCAATCGCTCCCTCGCTTCCGAACCGCGCATGGGTGGCGCGCAAATCAAGCGGTTTCTGATCCTGCATAAGGAACTGGATGCCGACGACGGTGAGTTGACTCGGACGCAGAAGGTTCGCCGCGGCTTCATAGCGGAGCGCTATGCACCTCTGATACGAGGGCTCTATGACGGATCGAGCCAGACTGACATTTCGACGGAAGTCACTTTCGAGGACGGGCGCAAGGGCATGGTCTCCGCTCGGGTCAAGCTGTGCGACATGAATCTCTATCCGGTCGCTAGGCCCGTCTCGCTTCCGGAGGCAGCGGAATGAGAGCGCCCGATCATCCTGTCGCAGCTAAGGGCGATGTCCTGCTGAGCGTCGAAAACGTGTCCCTGAAATTCGGTGGCGTGAAAGCTCTCTCGGATGTGTCGTTCAACATCCGCAAAGGGGAGATCCGCGCCATCATCGGGCCGAACGGTGCCGGAAAGACCTCGATGCTGAACTGCATCAACGGCTTCTACTATCCGACCGAAGGCCGTATCACCTTCAAGGGCCGGGCGAGGCCCAAGATGCGTCCCTACGAGGCGGCCCGGGGCGGCATCGCGCGTACATTTCAGAACGTAGCCTTGTTCAAGAGCATGTCGACGCTCGACAACGTCATGGCTGGGCGTTCACTCAAGATGAAATCGAGCTTCTTCTGGCAGCTCTTCCGCCATGGACCTGCCATGCGTGAAGAGGTCGCGCATCGCCGCGTCGTGGAGGACATCATCGATTTTCTTGAGATCCAGCATATCCGCAGAACGCCTGTCGGGCGCTTGCCTTACGGCCTGCAGAAGCGGGTCGAACTCGGCCGCGCGCTTGCCATGGAACCTGATCTGCTCCTGCTCGACGAGCCCATGGCGGGCATGAATCTCGAAGAGAAGGAAGACATGTCCCGTTTCATCGTCGAGGTGAATCAGCAGTTCGGAACGACGATCGCCCTGATCGAGCACGATATGGGTGTCGTGATGGATCTTTCTAATCGGGTCGTGGTGCTGGAATACGGCCGGAAGATCGCGGATGGCACGCCAAGCGAGGTGAAAAGCGATCGGCGCGTAATCGACGCCTATCTCGGCGTCGCGCATTGAGGTGAGGCGATGGATATCCTCTACAAGGTCCTCATCGAGCCATTCCTTTTCATGGGGGAGGCGCCGGATCTTCTCGTCCAGACCCTTTGGGAAGGCCTCGTCTCGGGAATGCTCTATTCGCTGATCGCGCTCGGCTTCGTCCTCATCTTCAAGGCGTCGGGTGTCTTCAATTTCGCGCAGGGCATCATGGTCGTCTTCGCTGCGCTGACACTGGTATGGCTCTATGAGAAGGGCGTTCCAGCGCTGCTTGCACTCGTTCTCGCAGGCCTGGTGATGCTGCTTCTCGCCATGGCGGTGGAGCGGATCGTGCTGCGGCCGCTCGTCAACCAGCCCGACATTATTCTCTTCATGGCGACTTTCGGGTTGACCTATTTTCTGATCGGCCTTGGCGAGCTGATCTTCGGCGGCTCTCCGAAAGAAATGATCACCGGCCCGCTCTATCTGCCGCAGGGCACGACGGAGCTGGCGATCCTCGGCGGATCCGTGCGCTTCCAGCATCTCGACATCGCGGCTGCCGTGATCGCCTCCATCATGATTGCCGTGCTGGCCGTGTTCTTCTCAAAGACCCGCATAGGCCGCGCCCTTCGTGCGGTAGCGGACAGTCACAAGGCGGCTCTCTCCGTCGGGATTTCGTTGAACCAGATCTGGGTCATCGTCTGGTTCGCTGCGGGCATCGTGGCGCTTGTCGCCGGCATTATGTGGGGCGCGCGCTCCGGCGTGTCCTTCGCGCTTCAGATCATCGCGCTGAAGGCTCTTCCCGTGCTCATCCTCGGTGGCTTCACGTCCATCCCGGGTGCCATCATCGGCGGGCTCATCATCGGAGTCGGCGAGAAGCTCGGCGAGTTCTATTGGGGGCCGCTTATCGGCGGCGGCATCGATACCTGGCTTGCCTATGTCATCGCGCTTCTCTTCCTCCTCTACCGGCCGCAGGGCCTGTTCGGGGAGCGGATCATCGAACGGATTTGAGGGAGACTCCGCTTGCTTTATCGCGAGGCCGGCCAGTTCAAAACCAGTTATGCCACCGACATGGCGATCTTTCCTTTGCGCGAGGACCGGATCGGTCTGGCAGTCATCATCCTGGCAGCCTACGCGCTTGCCTTCTTCGGCAGCAATTTCCTTTTGCAGGCGGTGCTGATCCCGTTTCTGGTGTTCTCTCTGGCGGCTATCGGCCTCAACATTCTCACAGGCTATGCGGGACTCCTCTCGCTCGGCACCGGCGCCTTCATGGGAGTTGGCGCCTATGCCTGCTACAAACTCATGACGGCATTTCCTGGCGTGAACGTCATCGTCTGGATTCTCGTCTCCGGTTTCTTTTCCGCTGCGATCGGCGCGCTGTTCGGATTGCCGTCCCTGCGCATCAAAGGCTTCTATCTCGCCGTTGCGACCCTTGCGGCCCAGTTCTTCCTGCAATGGAGCTTCATCCGTGTTCCATGGCTTGTGAACTACAACGTGTCGGGCGCTCTCGATGCGCCGTTGCGGACCCTGTTCGGAATTCCTGTCGTCGGCGCCACAGCGACGCCGCAGACGCGCTATCTCGTGGTACTGACCCTCGTCATCGCTCTGACATGGCTTGCGTCGAATCTCGTCCATGGCCGCATCGGGCGCATGTGGATCGCGGTTCGCGACATGGATCTAGCCGCGGAGCTGATGGGCATTCGCCTGCTTCAGACAAAGCTCCTCGCTTTCGCCGTTTCCTCCTACTATTGCGGCGTGGCGGGAGCCCTGATGGTGTTCCTCTGGTATGGTGGCGCGGAGTACGACGTCTTCAATATCAACCAGTCCTTCTTCATCCTGTTCATGGTGATTATTGGAGGGCTTGGCAGTCTCATCGGTTCGTTCTTCGGTGCGGCGCTCATCTTCATCATGCCGATCGTTCTCGGAATCGTCCTGCCGATGATGCTCTCGCCCTTCGGGATCTCAGTCGGCGCCGACACCATCGAACATCTGCGCTTCATGATCGTGGGAGCGCTCATCATCTTTTTCCTGATCGTCGAACCGCACGGGCTCGCGCGGCTTTGGCAGATCGGCAAACAGAAGCTCCTGGTCTGGCCATTCCCCTATTGATGGCAGATCCGCTCCGGGAAACAGGTGCGGCAAGGAGACGTGAGCTCGAAAACCCGGCTCGGCCGGACAACACGGGAGGAAACGCATATGTCGTTTCGCGAATTGAGCCTTGGATTAGCCGTTGCAACACTTGTCGGCGGAACGGCTTTGCCTGCTGTCGCGCAAGACTCCATCTATGTTCCCTTGTTTACCTACCGCACAGGGCCTTTCGCGGGATCCGGCACTCACATCGCCGATGGCATGCATGATTATCTCGAAATGCTGAACCAGCGCGATGGCGGCATCGGCGGCGTGAAACTCGTCATCGAGGAATGCGAAACCGGTTACGACACGAAGAAGGGCGTCGAGTGCTACGAGGCGGTGAAAGGCAAGAACCCGGTCATCGTCAATCCCTGGTCGACAGGCATCACTCTTCCGCTGATCCCGCGCGCAGCCGTGGACAAGATTCCGATCCTTTCCATGGCTTACGGCCTGTCGGCCTCGGCACGTGGCGATATCTTCCCCTGGGTGTTCAATCCGCCGAGCACCTATTGGGACGGCATGTCGATGATCGTCAAATATATCGGCGACAAGGAGGGCGGGCTCGACAAGCTGAAGGGCAAGAAGATCGGGTTCCTGCATCTCGATGCCAGCTTCGGCAAGGAGCCGATTCCGCTTTTGGAGGAACTCTCCAAGGAACTCGGCTTCGAGGCGAAGCTCTATCCCGTCGCCGCCCAGGACATGCAGAACCAGTCTTCGCAATGGCTCAGCGTGCGTCGCGATCGTCCGGATTACATGATCATGTGGGGCTGGGGCTCCATGAATGGCGGCGCGATCAAGGAAGCGGTCCGCTCCGGCTATCCCATGGACAGGTTCCTCTCCGTCTGGTGGCCGGGCGAGGATGATGCCAGGAGCGGCGGCAGCGGCGCGAAGGGCTTCAAGATGCTCAACTGGCACGCGGTTGGCACGAATTATCCTGCCATGCAGGACATCGTGAAGAACGTGGTCGACAAGGGTCTCTCGAAAGCCTCCAAGGAGAAGGTGGGCGAGCTTCTCTACAATCGCGGCGTCTACAACTCGCTGCTGATCGCCGAGGGTATTGCCAATGCGCAGAAGCTGACGGGCAAGAAGGTCGTGACGGGCGAAGACGTGCGGCGCGGCATGGAAGCCATCAAACTTGATCCGACCCGTCTCAAGGAGCTTGGCCTCGAAGGCTTCACGGATTCCATTACCCTGTCCTGTGCCGACCATAACGGTCACCGTCCAGCTTTCATGCAGGAATGGGACGGCGCGAAATGGGTAAAGATTTCGGATCCGATCGCACCTATGGGCGATCGCGTTCGCGCTCAGCTCGATGCGGCAGCAAAGGATTATGCCGAGAAGAATGCCGGCTGGCCGAAACGCACGGAGGCCTGTGACAAGGCAAGCTGATGATTCCGCGAAACGGAATCATGTAAACAGCGTGCGGGCAGGGGGCATCCCGTGTCCGCATGCTTCTCCCCTGGAGAGGAGGGGTCGATGAGCCATGCCGTTCAGATGCAGAAGTCGAATCTGCCCAGAGTTGAGGAAGCCGTCCTTGCGGTCAATAACATAGAGGTCATCTACGATCACGTAATCCTGGTGCTCAAGGGTGTGTCGCTGAATGTGCCTCGAGGTGGGATAGTCGCGCTGCTCGGAGCCAATGGCGCGGGCAAGACGACGACCCTGAAGGCGATCTCCAACCTGCTTCATGCGGAACGGGGAGAGGTCACCAAGGGCAGCATCGAATTCGACGGTAAGCGCGTCGACCGCCTCTCGCCGAATGAACTGGTTCGCAGGGGTTGTATCCAGGTTCTCGAAGGACGGCATTGTTTCGGCCACTTGACGATTGAGGAGAACCTTCTCACCGGCGCATTCACACGCCGGGACGGAAACGCCGCGATCCGTCGCGATCTCGAGGTGATCTACGAGTACTTCCCGCGCCTCAAGCAGCGACGCGGCTCCATGGCGGGTTATACTTCCGGTGGCGAGCAGCAGATGTGCGCCATCGGTCGAGCCATGATGTCACGCCCCAAGATGATCCTGCTGGATGAACCGTCCATGGGCCTTGCGCCGCAGATCGTGGAAGAGATCTTCGAAATCGTGCGCAAGCTCAACGCCACTGAGGGCGTATCTTTTCTTCTCGCAGAGCAGAACACCAATATGGCACTGAAATACGCAACCTATGGCTATATCCTCGAAACTGGCCGTGTCGTGATGGATGGGCCTGCACAGATGCTGCGTGAGAACGAGGACGTGAAGGAATTCTATCTCGGTGTTTCGGAAGGGGACCGAAAATCCTTTCGGGACGTGAAGAGCTATAAGCGCCGCAAGCGGTGGCTGGCTTGAGGCGAGTCTGTCCCACCCCGACAACGTGCATGACCTGAAGGGTGTAAGCTTTGACCGACTTTTTCGATGCGCTCGAAACACGCGATCCGGCAGAGCGGGAAGCCGATCTTTTCTCACGCCTTCCTAAAATCCTGAAGCGCGCCGCGAAAGCGCCAGGCTATGCCGAACGGCTACAAGGCTTCGACCTCGACGGTATCGCAAGCCGCAAGACACTCGCGACCTTGCCTGTTCTGCGCAAATCAGAGTTTCCTGCGCTGCAAAGGGCAGCATTTCCTTTCGGAGGTTTCGTTCCCGACGCTCCGGGTTCTTTTGGGCGCCTCTTCACGTCCCCGGGACCCATCTTCGAACCGGAGGCGACGGAAGCCAATCCATGGCGGTCTGCGCGTGGGCTCCATGCTGCCGGATTTCGCAAGAGCGATGTTGTGCTCAACACTTTCAGCTATCATCTGACTCCTGGCGGCTTCATCATGGATTCCGGCGCGCGGGCGCTCGGCTGTGCGGTCATTCCAGCGGGTCCCGGCAGTACCGAACAGCAATATGAACTGATTGAAGCCTATCGACCCATCGCCTATTGCGGCACGCCGGACTTTCTTAAGATCCTGCTCGACGGCGCATCAGTAGCCGGAAGGGATATCTCTTCTCTCAAGCGCGCACTGGTTTCAGGGGCTGCTTTCCCAAAAACCTTACAAGATGAGTTTTCGGCGAGAGGCATTGAGGCCTATCAAGCCTATGCCACCGCGGATCTCGGCTTCATTGCCTATGAGACCTCCGCGCGTGAGGGCCTTGTGGTCAATGAGGATCTTATCGTCGAGATCGTTCGGCCGGGTACCGGCGATCCTGTTCCCGAGGGAGAGGTCGGCGAAATCGTCGTCACGAGCCTCGATCCGCGTCGTCCCTGGATCCGCCTCGCGCTCGGCGATCTCACCGCCGTGATGACAGGCGTCAGCCCGTGTGGACGCACCAATCTGCGCATCAAGGGCTGGATGGGCCGGGCTGATCAGGCAACCAAGGTCAAGGGCATGTTCGTGCGGCCCGAACAGGTCGCCGAAATCGGCAGCCGCCATCCCGAACTCGGTCGCCTGCGTCTCGTCGTGACGCGCGAGGGAGAAACGGATGTGATGACGTTGAAGGCAGAAGTCGCAGCGCCTGAGAGGAATCCCGTCGTGAGTATTGGCGCCACGCTTCTGGATGTGACGAAATTAAAAGGGCTCGTCATGCTTGTCCCACCCGGAACCTTGCCGAATGACGGCAAGGTGATCGCGGATGAGCGGGCATATGGCTGAGCGCCGACGAGCCCTTTTTCGATTTTAGCGTCCGACCGCGTAGGCCTGCATGAGCCGCGGTGTTGCGGCGCCACGCAGTAGGCCGTCCTTGTCGCGGCTTGCCGCCACGAGGCGTCCGACGGTCCAGGCGGGCATTGACTCGACATCGTGGCCGCGCGCGCGCAATTCGTCGAGAACCTCAGTACCGAAGGTTTCCTCAGCCGCGAGATGACCCGGCTTCTGCTCGCGCGGATAGAACGACGACGGGAAATGAGCCGTATGGGCCATCGGCAGGTCGATCGCTTCCTGCAGGTTGAGGCCATGATGGGCATGGCGCAGAAACAGAAGCAGCTGCCATTGCTCCTGCTGGTCGCCACCCGGTGAGCCGAACACCATGTAGGGTTCGCCGTCTTTCTCCGCGAGGGTGGGCGTCAGTGTCGTGCGCGGCCGCTTGCCGGGTTCCAGGCTCGCCGGGAGGCCCGTTTCCAGCCAGAACATCTGCGCGCGGGAATTCAGCATGAAGCCGAGCTCAGGAATGACCGGCGAGGACTGCAGCCAGCCGCCGGAAGGCATCGCGGCAATCATGTTGCCATGCCGGTCGACCACATCGATGTGAACCGTGTCGCCCCGACGGGCCGAGCGCATGGAGGCCATGGTCGGCTCGCCGCCCGTCACCTTGCGGTCGGTAGTGGAAAGGTCGCGCAGGGCCTTCATCATCCGCTCGACCTGCAGCTCATATCCTTCCACATGGCCGGGACGAAGCTCCCGCGAGGCGCGCTCGCCGATCAGCTTACGCCGCTCGTCCGAATACTGGTCGGAGAGCAGCGTTTCCATCGGCACCTTCACGAAATCCGGGTCGCCGTAATAGGCCTCGCGGTCCGCGAAGGCGAGCTTCATGGCCTCGACCACCGTATGGATGAAGGGTGCGCTCGTCGGGCCCATGGCGCCCAGGTCGAACCCCTTCAGGAGCGCCAGCGTCTGCAGGAAGACGGGGCCCTGTCCCCAGGGACGGATCTTGTTCACCCGGTAATTATGATAATCGTAGGTGAGGGGAGTGTCGTAGCTTGCGGACCAGGATGCCATATCGTCGGCCGTGATGACGCCGCGATGGCGTGAGCCCGATTGGTCCATCACCTCGTTGGAGCGCGCGAAGCGGTCAATGGCCTCGGCCACGAAGCCTTTGTAGAAGGCTTCGCGGGCGGCCTCGATCTCGCCTTCACGGTTGCGCCCTTTGGCTTCGGCCTCGCGCAGGATGCGCTTCCAGGTCTCTGCGAGCTGCGTGTTGCGGAAGAGCTTGCGTGCCTCTGGGACGTTGCCGCCCGGCAGGAACACGGCGGCAGAGGTCGGCCACTCGGTCTCGAAGAAGGATTTCAGGCCTTTGATCGTGTCCGAGACACGCGGCAGAAGGGGATGCCCCTTTTCTGCATAATAGATCGCAGGCTCCAGTACATCGCGCAGCCGCAAGCTGCCGTGGTCGCGCAGCAGGATCATCCAGGCATCGAATGCACCGGGAATGACAGTCGCGAGCAGGCCGTTGCCCGGAATGAGGGACAGCCCTTCGCGCTTGTAATGGTCGATCGTCGCGCCTTTCGGCGCGGTGCCCTGGCCGCAGAGCACCTCGACCTTGCCGGTCTTGGCCGAATAGAAAACGGCCGGAACCTCGCCTGAAGGCCCGACGAGATGCGGCTCGACGACCTGCAGAACGAAACCCGACGCGACGCAGGCATCGAACGCATTGCCATCTTTCTCGAGCATCGACATGCCGGCGGCGGAGGCAAGCCAATGGGTCGACGTGACGACGCCGAACGTGCCGAGGATTTCAGGCCGTGTAGTGAACATGAATCTGATCCGAGGTTAGGGGCTAGTTTTCGCGGGGATCCAGGGCATCGCGCAGGCCGTCACCCAGAAGGTTGAAGCCGAGAACGATGAGGAAGATGGCGATGCCTGGGAAGAACGACATCCACGGCGCCTGATCCATGAAGTTCTTGGCCGTGTTCAGCATGGAACCCCAGGATGGATTGGGCGGTTGCTGGCCGAGGCCGAGGAACGACAGGCTGGCTTCCGCAATGATAGCGCCGGCGACGGTGAGCGTCGCCTGGACAAGGATGGGAGGAATAACATTCGGCAGGATGTAGCGCAGGATGATCCAGAAATCCGGCAGGCCGATAGCCCGCGCGCCTTCCACATAATCCTCCGCCTTGATGGATAGAACCTGACCGCGTGTCAGGCGGATGAAGATCGGCATGGCGGAGAGACCGATGGCGATCATGGCATTGCTCAGGCTCGGGCCGAGGAAGGAGGCCAGCGCAATCGCGAAGATGAGGAACGGGATGGCGAGCATCGCTTCCGTCGAGCGCGAGATGACTGCATCGATCCAGCCTCCGAAATAGCCGGACACGAGACCGAACGGCACGCCGAGAAGGACGGCGATCGAGACGGACACGACACCCGCCATCAGGGAGGCGCGGGCACCCCACAGCATGCGTGAGAACACGTCGCGGCCAAGTTCGTCCGTTCCGAACCAGAACACGGCGGAGGGTGCCTTGCGAATGGTCATGAAGCTCGGCTTGATCGGATCGAACGGCGCGACGAGGGGCGCAGCGATCGCGACGATAACGAAGAACAGCACGATGCCCGCGCCAACGAGGGCACCGCGATTCTTCATGAATTTGGAGAGAATACGGTTGCGCTTTTTCGGAAGTGCGACCTCTTCGGCGATTGCGAGCGTCATCGAGCATGCCTCAGGCGAGGATTGACCAGAACGTAGAGAACGTCGGCGAGTAGATTCATGACGATGAATCCGACGGCGGTGCAGAGAACAACGCCCTGCACGACAGCGTAATCTCGGTTGAAGACCGCATCGACCACGAGCTTGCCGAAGCCCGGGATGGTAAAGATCTGCTCGGTCAGCACCGCGCCGGCCAGCAGTTCGCCGAAAAGGAGTGTCGAGAGGGTGATGATGGGCATCAGCGCGTTGCGCAAAGCGTGCTTCATGATCACGACCCGCGAGACGAGTCCCTTGGCGCGGGCCGTGCGGATGTAATCGGAGCG
Organism: Microvirga sp. 2TAF3; assembly: GCF_052114965.1. Taxonomy (NCBI): domain Bacteria; kingdom Pseudomonadati; phylum Pseudomonadota; class Alphaproteobacteria; order Hyphomicrobiales; family Methylobacteriaceae; genus Microvirga; species Microvirga sp. 2TAF3. The sequence goes on from NZ_JBFRFT010000021.1 coordinate 20,832, forward strand.
CAGGACGCCGAGCATGGCGCTGCGCGTATGGCGCATCAGGCTGGCGGCGAGCCCGGTACCGAGAACGAAGGCGGGCATCAGCATTGTCTTGATGTTCAGCCACAGATCCTCGCTCGGCGGAACGAAGCCCGATGCAGGCAGGAGCTGCCAGCGCACGGAGACCAGCATGATGAGGAGAATGCCGAGCCAGAAGTTCGGGATGGAAAGACCCGAAAGGGCAACCACATTGGCGGCATAATCAACGGTCGTGCCCTTTCGGACGGCGGAGATGATGCCTGCTGGAATGCCGATAGCAAGCGCCACGATCATGGCGAAGATGGCGAGCTCGATGGTGACGGGAAGCTTGCCGAGAATCAGGGTCAGAACGGGAATATCGGTGCGCAGGGAAATGCCGAGATTGCCCTGAAGCACCTGCCCGAACCAAGCGAAATACTGGAGTGGGATCGGGTCATCGAGCCGATACTTCTCACGAAGAAAGGCCAGAACCTGCGGATCGCGCTCCTCGCCTGCCATGGTCAGAACGGGGTCGCCCGGCAGAAGCTGCTGCAGGGTGAAGACCAGTACCGACACAATGAGGATCGTCGGAATGGCGATCAGAATACGTTTGGCGATATAGCGGAGCATGAGGCTCTGTGATCTGGTTCGGGGAAGGGATTGCGTGCCCGACCTCAATGCCGGGCACGCTTGTAGCGACGTCTATCAGGACGCGAATTTCACGCCTTTGAGACGGATCATGCCATCCGGGTAAGGCTTGAAGCCTTCAACTTTCTTGGACAGAACGAAGGGCCAAGGCTGATAGTAGGTGTAGATAATCGGCAGCTCATCTTGGAGGATGGTTTGCGCGGCGTCGTACAGCTCCTTGCGCTTCGCGTCATCCGTGATCAGGCGTGCCTCGTTCAGGAGACGGTCGACCTCCGCATTGCAGTATTTGCCGTCGTTGAGGCCGCCCTTGCAGGTCACGAACGGATGGATGTTGCCATCGGGATCGACGCGTCCTGACCAACCGATCGCGTTGACCTGGAAATTACCCGCCTGCGCTTCCTTCTGCATGGCGGCAAACTCGGTCGGGCGCAGGGAGATCTCGAAACCGGCTTCTGCAGCCATGGCCTGGATGATCTCGGCAATCTGCTGCGCGGTCGTGCCCGTACCGAAGGTCAGGTCGAACTTCACATGCTCGACGCCGGCTTCCTTCAGAAGTTTCTTGGCCTTTGCAACATCGCGCTTGCGAGCCGCGAACTTCTTGTCGTTGTAGGGGCTTGCCTCCGGGAAGGGCTGGCCTGCGGGCGGGAAGATGCCCTGTCCGACCACTTCATTGATCACATCGCGGTCGATCGCGTATTCCAGGGCCTGTCGGACGCGCTTGTCCTGTCCGAGCGGAGTCTTGGCGCGATCGCTGTTATTGGTATTGATAGTCAGCCCCTGGTAACCGATTCCGCTCACGGGTGCGAACACCAGCTTAGAATCGCTCTTCACGGCAGCGACGTCGCTCGGCGCGAGGCGCTCCAGCATGTCGAGATTACCGGCCTTCAGGTTGGCGAGGCGGACGGTGGTGTCAGGAATCGGCTGGAAGACCAGACGGTCGAAGTTGTAGCTCTTCGCATCCCAGTAATCCTTGAAGCGCTCCAGGACGATACGGTCGTTCTGCACGCGCTCGACGAACTGGTAGGGACCCGAGCAGACCGGCTTCTGGCCGAAATCGGCGGCGGCCAATGCTTTCGGCGACATAAGCATGCCGGCGCGATCCGAAAGCTGCGACAGCAGCGTCGCGTCAGGACGTGACAATTTCAAGGCCACGGTCATGTCGTCGACGACTTCCACGCTCTCCACCGAGGCGATTTCGCTCTTGCGCAGGCTGTCGGGCAGAGTGCGGGCGCGGTCGATATTGGCTTTTACGGCGGCGGCGTTCATCGGTTCGCCGTCGTGGAACTTCACGCCGGAGCGCAACTTCATGGTCAGCGTCTTGGGATCGGTCCATGTCCACTCGGTGGCGAGTTGCGGGACGATCTTCAGGTCCGGCGTAATTTCGACCAGCTTATCGCACAAAGATGTGAACACGATGCGCCCCACGAAGGTGCGCGCGCGATGCGGATCGAGCACGTCGGGATCTTCATTCAGGCCGATCCGCAGGGTTTGTGCCGATGCCGCAGTGCTCATCGCGAGCCCGGCAGCCATCGCCAACATGAAAAGTGGTTTCTTCAAGGTTCTCTCCTCTGGGTTTAGCGGCTTGGCGCGGCGGTCTTGTCCTGCCGTTCGCGCCAAGTTTTGTAGAGCTCCATGCGCTTGGTCAGCGCCGGGCTAGGGGGCGGAGCCGAAAGGGCACCCGCGCCCGCATTCTGAATCTCGCGCCAGAAGTGGCAGGCTACATGCCTGCCATCGCCCGCGGCTTCCAAATCAGGATGCTTCTCGCGGCAAAGGGCTTTTGCGTGCGGACAGCGTGTATGGAAGCGGCAGCCTGGAGGCGGCGCCGTCGGGCTCGGAACATCGCCCTGCAACAACGGTTTGGACTGACGGTTGACCGGGCTTGGCACCGGAATCGCCGTGAGAAGCGCCTGCGTATAAGGATGAAGCGGGTTGTCGAAGAGATCGTCGGTCTCGCTGAACTCGACGATCTCGCCGAGATACATGACCGCAACCCTGTCGCTCATGTGCCGGATCACGGCGAGATCGTGCGCCACGATCACGAGGGTGAGGCCGAAGCGATCCTTCAGATCTTCGAGGAGATTGATGATCTGCGCCTGGATCGAAACATCGAGCGCCGAGACGGGCTCGTCGCCAATGATCAGCTTCGGCTCGCCGGCGAGGGCACGGGCGATGCCGATACGCTGGCGCTGGCCGCCCGAGAATTCATGCGGATAGCGATCCGCATGGGCGGGCAGGAGGCCGACAGTCCGCAACAGATCCGCGACCTTCTCGCGCCGCTCGGTGCCTTTAGCGAGGCCATGCAGCCAGATCGGCTCCGCGACGATGTCGCCGACATTCATGCGCGGATTGAGGGACGCGAATGGATCCTGGAAAATGATCTGCAACTCGCGGCGAAGCCGGCGCATCTCGTTCTGATCGAGCGAGAGAATGGAGCGGCCTTCGTAGAGCACATCTCCCGCTGTCGGTTCGATGAGCCGCAGGAGCAGCCGGCCCAACGTAGACTTTCCGCAGCCGGATTCGCCCACGATGGCAAAGGTCTCACCCCGCTTGACGGACAGCGAAACACCATCCACGGCCCGCACGATCGTCGGCGAGGCGAGAAGGCCTCCGCCACCGAAATGCTTCACGAGACCGACTCCCTCGAGAATGGTGTCATTGACCTCGGTGCTCATGCCAAAGCTCCACGATGTTGCTCAAGCGGCGCATACCAGCAGCGCGCCTTATGACCCGGCGTGAGTTCGACAAGGGGCGGTGGTTCGCTGGCGCAGCGATTGTCGGCGAAGGGGCAGCGTGGCGTGAAGCGGCAGCCCTTCGGCATGAGCTCCGCTGGCGGAACCGTGCCACGGATAGTCGCGAGGCGGCCCTGTCGGCGCCCGAGCGACGGCACGGACCCCATGAGCCCGATGGTATAGGGATGCTGCGGGTCTTCGAAGATTGCTTCGACGGAACCCGTTTCCACGACGCGCCCCGCATACATCACTGCCACATCGTCGGCGACCTCCGCGACCACGCCGAGATCGTGCGTGATCAGGATCATCGCCATTCCGCTTTCCTCCTGCAGCCGGCGGATGAGTGAGATGATTTGCGCCTGGATCGTCACGTCGAGCGCTGTGGTCGGCTCGTCGGCGATCAGGAGGTGCGGTTCATTGGCGAGAGCCATGGCGATCATGACGCGTTGGCGCATGCCACCGGACATTTCATGCGGATAGGCCCGCATGCGCTTCTCCGGGGCGGGGATGCGAACGCGCCGAAGCATGTCCAGCGCCCGTTCCTTTGCCTCAGCCTTCGAGACCCTGCGATGGCGGAGGATTCCCTCCGTGATCTGATCTCCTATTGTGAAGGCGGGATTGAGAGATGTCATAGGCTCCTGAAAGATCATGGCCGTCTGGTTGCCGCGCATGTCCGACCGCGCACGTTCGGAAAGGCTGAGAAGGTCCTTGCCTTCGAAATAGGCTGCGCCTCCGACGATGCGGGCCGGTGGTGTCGGCAGCAGGCCCATGAGGGCGAGCGCCGTCACGCTTTTTCCGCAACCGGATTCGCCCACGAGGCATAGAGTCTTTCCCTTGGCGATGGAAAACGACACGTCGTCGACGACATTGACGTCCTTCGGCGCGCCGTCGAAACGGATCGACAGGTTCTCGACTCGTAGGAGCGACTTCTCCGCGGGGGAGGGGCTTGCCGTGCTTGCCCCCATCGCGGAAGGCAGGGCTGCTTCAGTGATCATGCCGCAGGTCTTCCTTGGTCATCGGATGATGTCTCATCGGCGGTTTCATTGTCCTGATTGTCGGCGAGGGGCCGGGTCATGATCCTGAGGAGGCTGGCTCGCACCGTTTCCAGATGTTCGCGCATCGCCTGCTCGGCGGTGCCACCATCGCGAGCGGCGATGGCCTCGACGACGCGATGATGCTGATTCACATAATTTCTCTGGCGCGGGCGAGAACGCGCCTGCTCGCGTAGGCGACGCCAGGTCGGGTCCTGCCGGATCCGATTGGCTACGTCGAAGAAGGCGAAGAGGAGACTGTTGCCGGCAGCCTCCGCGATGGCCCTGTGAAACGCGCCGTCCCACAACTCACGGCTGTCCAGATCGCTATCGGCGCTGGATGCGGTCTTGTCAGCGAGGTGTTTCAGTCTCTCGATATCGCCGTTGGAAGCGCGCAAAGCCGCAAGCCGTGCGAGGGCGGGCTCGATTTCCAGGCGCGCTTCCATGTTCTCGAGAGGGTTGGTCCCACTCGAGAGGGCTTCGAGGCTCATCTCGGTGCGCAGGGGGCGTGGGCCGAGAAATGTTCCTTTGCCTTGCTGGCGCCAGATCCGCCCTTCGGCCTCCAGCACTTCAAGCGCCCGCCTGAGTGCGCGGCGGCCGACGCCGATCTGAAGCGCGAGTGCCCGTTCCGGGGGAAGCTGACTGTCTTCGCTTTCAGAGCGGTCGTCCAAGAGGGCGCGCAATTGCCTGAGAGCAAAATCAGAGCTGTCCGAAAGGGGCTCGGCGCTGACCATTTAAATTCCCTTTGGGAACCAATTTTAACATTGGTGCCGCGTTAATGGACGCTTTCTTGCTTAGGGCAGCGCCTTTGCGAAATGAAGATATACTGAAAGCGAACCTTTATGCAATTGGTGTCGGCAAGGTTCGCAGAGCTACCTTTGGCTAGGAACCTAGGACAAGAGCGCTTGGGGATGCTGCAATGCCGAACTCATCTAGGGGTTGAACATACTCTCGAAGCGGGCGGTGGGGGGAGCTGGAACATGACAAGAGGTGTCTATCCGTTCATTGGGACGGGCGACCCAAAAAATTTGGAGATCGGTTCAGCTTCAACGAGGTTGAGTCAATTTCTCGAGATACGTTTCGCCTAAACTGAATATTACTGGAACGCGGTTCAGTCGGTGGGGCGAGTAACGCAGAGTCGAGTTCCGGGGTCTGTGTTCAGGAAATGGGTTGATCGAAAGCGGGTCCTTTGTTCGAGCTGCTCTGGATCGGCCCGGGTCTGCGTGAGCCTGATAGGGGTGGGCCGACACAGGCTTGGAGACGTGGCAGGTAATCCCAGAGTTCGCGATTGAGCTTTTTAAGTTCCTCGACAGCCCTCACGAGTTCGCGAATGCGCGCGTCGTCCATGGGGCGGATTTCGCCTAACACCAAGCCTCCACCGCTTTCTCTGATCTTCATGGCGTGAGTGTGAGTGATCTCGCCGCGATCGCTGACGGCATACATGCAGTGATTGAGCTCGTTGCGAACACGGGTGCAGTCGTTGAACCGCACGATGAGGCGGTCAAGCATTCTCGCTGCTTCCTTGTCGTGAATTTTCGCCTTGGCGAGGCGCTGGACCAGGTCGAGCCGCGCCCTGGTCGTATTCAAGGTCGCGAAAACAATGGCGGCCGAAACTTCATCCGTTTCAAGGAGCAACATGAGGATGTAAATGAACATGCTCTCGTTGTTGGACCAGCTGAACACCAGATTTCCGATCAGGGCTAGAACCATAGTGCGGTGATCGGCAGAAGAGATCGCTGCTGCTTCGATCGCTTCGAAATCAGGTTTAGGGGGGAGCCGTGTCGGCATGCCTTTACCCTTCTCGGTATGGAAGCGTCAAAGCCAATTCAAGTTGAGACGTTATGCTTGAACTTCGGCCATCTTAACTCAGTTCTTCTCTAAGGGCGATTACCGTCTTCTCGGCGCTGGAACATGTTTTAAGCTTGGCAATAGCAACGAGGCAGCATGCTACAATTTTTGAAAGTACGCCAAGGGCGGAAAGCGGCAATCGCAACGATTGCCCCCTTGGTTGAAAGAAGCCGCACCGAACTGGGAGAAATTCCCCGTTATGCTTGGCACGATGCTTATCTCTTGGGATTCCTGGTCATGTTGGTCAGTCTCGAGGCGCGAAGAATTGTAGGGTCATTGAATTCCCATGCACTCGGCCTCGTTCAAACCCAGACTTTGGCGGAATTAAGTGGCGAACCGGCCAGCATCTATGGGGAAGAGATTTTCCTATTTAGTGTGAATGAAGATCCGGAGTTTCATGCGGGGTGTTATCAGGCCTGCGTCTTCCACCGCACAATGCGGCAGCATGGTTGGGGCTATCCAGATGAGAACCCGCAAGATGATTTATGGGAGCCTGATCGCGTGGATGTGGAAATGACGATATGCCAGCTTTGGTTCCAGCTATTTGAGGGGCGTCTTGCATCTCTGTCGTAGAATGTCGTCCTTCAATTTACCTTCCCGGGAGCTACCTCCTTTGCGCGACTGGACTGACACAGAGAAGTAACGCTACTTTTAACGTCCTTCACGACGCTGAAATGATGGCGATGTGGTGAACCAGTAAAACAAGTAAGCCGAGTCAATGAGGCGCCTGTCGCCTTGCAAGATGTAAATTGGGAAGTTGGCGACTGTACTGCGATTGCAGTCGATTTCAGGTGCGCTTCTCTAAAAGCCAATCAATTAATGTAAGGGGCGCCTGCGTAAGTGTAGGAGCAACTCGGTCTGGCTGATCGCGATGTTTTGGCGATACCGGCAAAGTAGAGTTGCGCCTTGTGTCTGGAGGATCGTGACGAGCCGCTTTATGCCTTCGGCATAAGGCCTGTAACGTAACCGGAACAAGACATAAGGAGGAGCCGTGCGAAACACTCAAATCCTCAAACTCTTCAGGCAATCGGACACGCTAACACGACCCTTGCGTTGAGCGGGGAACCTGTCGTCGGTACGATTGCACTCAAATGCAGACAATTTACATCGTGATGGCCCCCGGATCCGCACACGTAGATGATGAGCGGAGAGAGGTGGGATCGTTGCGTAGATAGGGAATATGATCATGGCTGCCGATCCGAATGCCAATATTGCTGCTGCAATCGCCGGTTTTGCTCTGGCGTCGCAAGAGAATGGAAATCTTGATGATGAGGGCACGAGCAATAGCTTTAACGATAATAGTGTCGACAACAGCACCAATGACAGCTTCAACACTGACAATACAAATAATAGTGACAATAGTGTCAACGGCAGCAACAACGACGAGAGCGAAAACACCAATGTCGACGTTGCGGTGAACGACGCGCTCAATGACAAAAGCGTCAATGACAATAGCGACAATAGCGTCAATGACAGCAATAATGACGAAAGCGAAAACACCAATGTAGACGTCGCGGTGAACGACGCGCTCAACGACAAGAGCGTCAATGACAGCAACAATGACAACAGTGACAATAGCACCAACGATAGTTTCAACGATGAAAGCGATAATACTAACATCGATGTTGCGGTGAATGACGCGCTTAATGACAAGAGCATTAATGACAGCAATAACGACGATCATAGCGTCAACGACAGCAATAATGACCAGAGCGATCACAGCATCAATGATAGCTATAATCCGACCGATAGCTTCAACGATCAGAGCTTCAATCTCGATGTCAATATCCAGGATTCGTTCAACACGAGCGATACGGATTGGCTCGATCTTGATGGTGTGACCTTCGACGTCATGTCGATCATCGGCGATGGAGCCGGCCAAGCCTTCAGCCTAACCCAGGTCAGCGAGTTGACTGATAACGACACTCTTACTTCACCATCCTTGACCAGCAGCGCCGGTTGGAGCCAGAGCGGAGAATGGAACGGCGGCAATGCTAGTGGCATCGATGAAGCGAGCGGCAACTTCGCCAGCGGCGCAGGTGACGATGGCTCCGTCTCCGCTTCGGCAACCGCAGCTGCGACATCTCATCTTGAGGCATTCAATCAGCATATCTCGATGGGCGCGAACATCCAGTACAACACGATGAGTGTGGTCGGTGGTGACTCGACGGATGACCACCAAAGCTAAAATCTGCAAGGAAAATGGCTCGCGCGGTTAACGCGCGAGCCTCTCTGCCGTCGCGATAGGCGGTGCTCGCGCCAGCAGGAGGAATTGATGATACCGGGAAATTCGACCGAACTCATTTGGCATTTCGCCGGATATCTGCACCTCACCCAGGACTTCGCTGCCTCGCGCCTTGAGTATGATGAGATTTTCTACAAGAAGTTCAGTTATGATTACTTTATTGCATTGGATAATCCGCATCCTTCATTGCCGGACCTGCCTGAGTACGATGGAACATCCATAAAATCAAACTATACGCCGACATTTGATCAATTGCACAATGATGTCGCCTGGACCAAGTTGCATCATGAATATCCGGTCGTGGTGAGCCTGGATTATGTTGCTGACCCCTATCTCGAACGCGCGCATGGAGGTTCCGATCCTGCAAGCCATGCCGAACTGTCTTATGTCCGGATCTCTCATATCATCCACCATCATATCACCGGATATGGCCAGCCGGTGACTCAGGAGCCACGCGAGCCGAACTACGAGATCAAATATGAGGGCGTGCAGGCCGATCAATTTTCCAAGCTTACACAAACGAATACGACTGTAGACCGCGACTACTTTTCAGATGGGTCGCCGGAATATGACGCACTTCATCATGTCGGTAGCGGAGGGATCATCTCTGCCATGATCGATATGGCAAAAGATTATAACCCTTATCCCTTGATGCCATCAAACGAGAGCAGTGAGTGCTGGACGTCGACGGTCGTTGCGCACGATCAGGCCATGGCCGCGGGCGAAGCGCCGGTGGAGACCTTGACGCCCGGACGCTATGTCAACGGCCAATTGCAGCCTGAAGGCACGCCGGCGCCGACCTATGCCGTGGATGTAAAGTCGCCTGCGCTCCCGGTCCGTGAAGAGGGCAGTACGGATCCCGGCCAAGTGGCGGAGACAGGCGCCAATACGGCCGTCAATGCTGCTACCGTCGTCGATCTCAATGAAGCTCCCTTGACGCTGATCGTACAGGGCAATTTTTACGAAACAAACGCCATTCTCCAGGCGAACATCCTGCAGAACCGCGATTATGTCTTCAATGGCGAGGGAGCTTCCGCCTCGGTGGATAGCGGACATAGTCAAGTCGACAACATTGCCACATTCGATGTGAAAGAACTGGTAAAGAACAGCGGGGTTCACTCCTTTGGCGGAGACCTGAAGATCAATGTCGACTTTGCGGATGGTGACGTCTTCGATGTGAAGTCGCTCACGCAACATAACTTTTTGGAGGATGGCGATGTAACAATCCAGACCCGCTCGGATTCCTACTCTGAAGTCCATAGCGGCAAGGGGGAACAATACAATGTCGCCAAGTTCACCGATTGGGGCAAGAGCTATGACATCATCATCGTTCTTGGCGATTATCACTCGTCCAATATCATCTCACAAACAAATGTGGTTCTCGACAACGATGTCGTCGGGATCTCATCCGGTTCTGGAAGTCCTTCGACGGTTTTCACCGGTCAGAGCACACTTCAGAATCAAGCCGCGATTCATAACTATGGCGCGACAGCATTCGAAGGATTGACGGGCAATATCACAAGTCTGATCAAGGGTCTGAGTAACCGCGACGATCTCGATCACGATGCTTGGTCAAGTTTCCATGGCGCCGCGTCTGGAAGCTTGGACGTTCTGTTCATAACCGGCAATTATTACGACCTTAATATTATTACGCAAGTCAATGTCATTGCTGATACCGATCTCGCCGTTCAGATGACCGCGGCTGGTTCATCGCTGCAGTGGCTTTCAACCGGTGGGAACGTGGCCGGCAATTTTGCCGAGATCGTCAATGCAGGTGGCATCTATAGCCAATATCTCGGTGGTGGTGCGTACGAAGATTCCATTCTTCTGCAAGCGAATCTCGTGTCCGACGCCACTCATACCGTCGCAACCGACCCGACATCACTGGTCTCGGAACTCGTAGCCTTCATGGACCACGGCCAGAGCGATGTCCCTACGGACGCAGCGACATGGACAAAAGACATATTTGGAAACCACCACGACACATTCGGGCATGTATTGATATAAACCCAGCTCTCTTGGGGGAACTGATGCTTCAGAAGAACGCCTTGAGAGGTCTGCCGTCAGAGCAGTCCCCCAGTTTGGACCTTGAAAGGAAAAACAAGGACTTCTCTCTATCTGCCCGCCTGGAGGTTCTTGAGGAGGAGTACCGACATCGCGCGGCCGATCATTACGTCGCCAGGGAGAAAACCACGTCTTCTCCTATGCAGGCTGCATCCAGCGACAACGGCGAGAAATCTCACGACGGCATCAAGTGCCAAGTATCTTCATCTCATCCTCCGCGAGCGCCGATTGTTGCGGCAGAAGCGCTTGCACAAAGCCCTCTCTCTGCAAGAGCCGAAGGGCCGCCACTCGTCATTCCGCCCGTAAGGCCGGCAGTTCCGCCGGCGAACCGGGATCGAGAGCGGCAAGAATCGGGTCATGCGCCTCCCAAGGGGCCGGGAGGTGGGCCCGGAGGAGGTGGACGTGGGCCCCGTGGCACCCCTCCACTCCAGCAGCGTTCCGCGGATCGGGACTTTCGCGAGGTTCTGAGCAAGGGGCTGTCCACATGCCGTCGCAACCTCATCACGGTCGCGATCTTCTCATTTTTCGTTAATGTGTTGGTTCTGGCAATCCCAGTTTATCTCTTCAACATCTCGGATCGCGTCCTGACGAGCCGCAGCGTCGATACGCTTGCCATGCTGTCGCTCGTCGTACTCGGCGCGATCCTGGCGCATGTGCTGATGGATATGATGCGTCGGTTCATCCTGATGCGCATTGCCGTCGAGGCGGAAAGCAAGCTCGGCGCACCCGTGCTGAGCGCTGCGGCAAGGGCATCGCAGAATGGGTCGAGCAAGGAATTCCAGACCCTGTCCGACCTCCAGCATATACGAAGCTTTCTGACCGGCCCAGTGCTTCTCATGATGCTGGATGCACCGGTCGCGCCGGTTTATCTCCTTGCCGTGTTTCTCATCCATCCGCAGCTCGGCTACATCGTTGCGGCTACGGCGCTCATGCTGCTGAGCGTGGCGCTCGTGAACCAGAAACTCACGGCCGTTCCGTTTGGGCGCGCCAATGCCTTTGCATCGCGGGCCAATCTTCAGGCCGATGCGATGGCGCGCAACGCGCAGGTTATCAACGCCATGGGAATGATCCCGGAAGGCGTGCTGATGTGGGGGCGTGAAACCGGTGAATCCTTGAAGGCGCAGGTCATTGCGCAAGACCGCAACATCATGATGACGGGACTGTCGAAGTTCATTCGCCTGACGACCCAGATCTCAATCCTCGGATGGGGCGCATCGCTTTCCATGGCAGGCGAATTGACCGGTGGCATGGTCATTGCCTCTTCCATCGTTGCAAGCCGCGCCCTAGCCCCGGTTGAAGGGACAATCGAGGGGTGGCGCAACTTCATCCAGGCTCGATCCGCCTATGGCCGCATCAGGTCCTTGCTGCAGAACTCGCCGCTGAACATGGAGCGCCTCCGCCTGCCACAGCCTCAAGGGCGCTTGAGTGTCGAGCGCGTCCTTTATGTGCCGCCGCCGAACAAGAAGGTGATCCTGAATGGCATCTCGTTCCAGCTCGAGCCGGGAGAGTCCCTTGCCATCGTTGGGGCCTCTGGGACCGGAAAGTCGACGCTCGGACGCATGCTCGTCGGATCCATCATGCCAACAGCGGGAAGCGTCCGCCTCGACATGATGGATCTGCGCAACTGGGACCCGCGTCAATTCGGTGAAAATGTCGGATACCTGCCGCAGGACGTGCAGCTCTTTCCTGCCTCCATCAAAGCCAACATCGCCCGCATGCGGGATGACGTGAGCGACGAGGACATTTTCGACGCGGCAGAGCTCGCCGATGTCCACGAGATGATCTCTCAATTCTCGCAGGGTTACGAGACAATCGTCAGCATGGATGGAAGCCCCTTATCAGGTGGCCAGCGCCAGCGCATCGGGCTTGCACGGGCTTTCTTCGGCAATCCTCACCTCGTCGTGCTCGATGAGCCAAATTCCAATCTCGACTTTCCCGGAGAGCAGGCGCTTGCGAGAGCTTTGTCACGGGCCAAGGAGCGTGGCATCACCATCGTTGCCATTACTCAGCGTCCGGCCCTGTTGAAGAGCGTCGACAAGATCATGATGCTCAAGGAGGGTTCCATTCAGGCTTTCGGAAAACGCGACGATATCATTCCCCTGATGAGCGGACCCAGGGGGCGGGACGGTTCCCAGGTCATCGAAGGCTGACACGGAAACGACTATGTCACAAATGGCGGTTCTCACCCTCAAAAAACAGCAGGAATGGTATGCCGATGTGCCACGTAGCACGCGTCTTCCAACCTTGTTCGGGACCGGCATCCTGGCTTTCACCCTGATGGGCTTCGGATATTGGGGCGGGGTTGCTCCGATTGCGGGCGCAGTGGTGACATCCGGCGCCTTCGTTGCAACCGGTCAGAACAAGATCATTCAGCATCTGGAGGGTGGCGTCATCCAGGATATCCTGGTTCGCGAGGGCGATATCGTCGAACCTGGCGAAAGCTTGGTCCAGCTCGATGAGACAGCTCCACGGGCAGAGTTGAGACGGCTTGCCCTGCGTGAGGCCCGCCTGATTGCAATCGAAGCACGTTTGCGGGCGGAGATGGCAGAGGGAAGTGAACTTGTTTTCCCCGCCGAACTGATGTCGAAAGCAGGAACGGATCCGGATATTGCGACAATCGTCAAGGCACAACGGGCGACGATCGATGCGCACCGCAAAAGCCTGCAGAGCGAGATCATATCGATCAAGGCGAGCATTGATGCATTGCAAGAACGCATCAAGGGAAGCTCTGCCCAACTTGCTTCCACACGTGAGCAGATAGCGTTCTTCGATGAGGAACTCCAGGTGAAGGCACAACTCCTCAAGAGTGGGCTAATTCGTAAGTCAGAAGTGTTGGCGTTGCAGCGAGCTCGCGCCAATCTTCAAGGGGAGGCTGGGCGCCTGACGGGTGAAATCGGCGATTCCAAGGAACGCATTGCACGCTTCGAAGAGCAGATCGTCGGCGTACACAACACGGCGATTAAGACCTCGGTCGAGCAATTGCATGAAACGTTGGGCGAACTGGCCGATGTCCGGGAAAGAGTCCTCTCGGCAACTCGGGTCCTTGAGCGCGTCAGGATTACGAGCCCGGTTCGGGGCGTTGTGGTGAAGCTGCGCTATCATACACCCGGCGGCGTCGTCGAAGCCGGTAAGACGGTTATGGAAATCGTGCCTCTTCAGGAGAATCTGCTGATCGAGGTCAGAGTGCGTCCGCAGGATATCCCGAACGTGAAGCTTGGGCAGAAAGCCATCATCCGCTTGACGGCTCTCAAACAACGCATAACACCCATGATTGCGGGGGAGGTGGCCTATGTCTCGGCCGACGCGCTCCCAGACGAGAAAAATGCGCTTGCTCGCAATGACGTCTACGTTGCCAGAATCACCCTCGATCCTAAGGAAGTCGCCAACATCCATGGATTCGCCCCGACGCCAGGCATGCCGGCAGAAGTCTATATTAAGACGACTGAGCGTACCTTTATCGAGTATCTGCTCCAACCCATCCGTGACAGCATGGCTCGCGCCTTCCGTGAGTTGTAAGTGCATCAGGCTATCATCGTTTGCATGAAGCCCCTATTGTTGAGGCCGCGTTTCATGAGCTTAGACCTCCGGAACAACTCGAAAGAGGTGACCCCTTAGGGTTGCTCCAATTAAGTAAAAGGTTACCGCGCTTAAAGTATTGTCTTCTTGAGCAGGCTGCATTGCTCCTCGTGCAAGCATGTATTTAGCTGTTTATAAGAATATAAGCTTATATAAAAGTCACAGTTCTTAAGGTGAGGCGATTCGGACGGGCCATGCCCTCTTAAAAATGATTACATAGGGTTTAGGATTTTTATCCAGGAGCCGTCGTTGATCAATTGTATCCGAGGGCAAAATCAAAGTCTTCAGATCCTTCGTTCGTGGCAAAATTTTGGAATATCGGAGCCAGGCGATTGGCAAGAGGACAATCTCAGGAATTTTGACTCCTCACGCATCTGCTCAAGTAAGTTGCTGATTTTTAAAGAATTATCGGGATTCTCTCGAACGCGTCACGGCGTTCTGTTGATTGGAAACTGGCGATGTATAGAATTTTATAGCCTTATTTTCAGTCTGTATTAGTTTGCTTCTTGCTGATGCGAGCTGGGTCTGCAGGTCACTTTTCCTACTAGCTTGAGTATAATAGTATTCATATATTAGAAGTAAGTAATTTTAGTTAATTTTATGGTGAATGTCATGTCAATTGATCCATTGAGCTTATCTGTATCGGCAATTTTGACTTTCAGTGAAGAATTTGATGCTTTTAGCTACTGGAATGGGGCGACAGGACGGTGGGGTACCGGATATCCTTGGACGGCCCCCAATGGCGGTACAAACGCCACCAATGGCGAGGAGCAATGGTACGTCAATGCCAATTATGCTCCGACCTCGGGCCTTGGGACATACTCAGTCAACGATGGCGTTTTCAGCATTACCGCTGCCCGGGCTTCTGCTGAAATCCAGTCCAGGATCAACGGCTACGATTACACGTCGGGCATGATTATGACGTTCCACTCCTTCAGTCAGACCTACGGTTATTTCGAGATTAAGGCTAAGCTGCCGGCTGGGCAGGGACTTTGGCCCGCGTTCTGGCTCCTTCCCACCGATATGTCCTGGCCCCCTGAGATCGACATCATGGAGGTTATTGGCAGCGAGCCGAACACCCTCAACACGACGGTCCATTATGGAAGCAACCTGCAGAGGGGGGCCGAAATCCATGCGGCCGATATGACAACAGGTTTCCACACCTATGGTGTCGATTGGCAGCAAAATACGATCACGTGGTACTACGACGGCCAAAAGGTGTTTCAAACTGCGACTCCGGCCGATATGCACAAGCCGATGTACATGCTTGCCAATCTCGCCGTCGGTGGAGAATGGCCGGGCAGTCCGGATGCCACCACCACGTTTCCGGCAAAGATGGATATCGACTACATCCGCGCCTATTCCGCCAAACCCGGCGTGGGACCTGAGACGCCGGCGTCTGCCTGGACAGCCGATCCGCAGCAAAAGCCTTTCATTCTTAAGATAAGCACCAAGGCGAAGAAAACGATCGCTGGAACCTACGAGTGGGACAAGCTGAACGGCACAAGTACCCACGATAAGATCATCGGCAAGCAAGGTGGAGACACCATGCGTGGCTATAAAGGCGACGATACCTATTATGTCGAAAATTATGCCGATAAGGTCATCGAGAAATCCAAGATGGGGATCGATACCGTCAGAACCGACCTCGCAGCCTATAGGCTTCCAGCCAATGTCGAAAACCTTGAACTGGACGGAAAAGGCGATCAACGAGGCATCGGGAACAGTCTGAATAACCGGATCGTGTCCAATGGCGGCGGCGACAACAGGCTCGAGGGGGGAGCAGGCAACGACCATCTCTATGCAGGTCGCTATGCCGACACGCTCATCGGCGGAGCGGGCCGGGATCAGTTCATCTTCAAAAGCGCGCCAGTTCGGGCCGGCCATATCAAGGATTTCAAACCGGGCATCGATGTGCTCGATCTGCGGGGGCTTTTCAAAGGGTATAAGGGAACCGACCCGGTTGCCGAAGGTCTGTTGTTCTTCGACGGGGACCAGCTAGGAAACACGGTCGTGAAATACAGGGCTGGCTCTGGTCCCATCGTTACGATCACCACGCTCGACAAGGTTTCTCCTGACGCACTGCACGCGCAGGCTGATTACTTCTTTGTCTGACGGATCAGTCGGACCGAGTGCACTCTATGGATCAGCCGGTAAGCGCAGGGCCATTCTAAGCACGAACCTTTCCGACGCCTAGAAGATCGAGTGCCATGAAAGGAACTCCGGAAAGGAGTGATCGCAGAGCCGCTTCGGTCTGAAAAAGCCCATTGATAGAAATGCGAGGAAGCGCCGTGATCTGTCGCGCATGCTCAGGGAAAATATGGCCCGGGCGCGTGGTAACGCCGGTTGCATACCCACTCTCCCGGCTCAACGCGAATTCCCGCAAGTCTGCTGCATTTCGGTCGCCATGAGGAAAGGCGATGTGCCAGACTTTCATGCCCAGACGCTTCTCGATGGCGTACTTGCTGCCTGAGATCTCGGAGGCTGCGAATGTATCGCCATACTGAGCCAGAATGGGGTGGCTGAGCGTGTGGGAGCCGATAGTGACATTCGGATCCTCCGCAAGCAGCGCAATCTCGCTCCAGTCCGCGCATAAATTCCGGATGAGGCTGTCAGGATCGAGATTGATCCTTGTGCTGAGTTCGGTGACGACATCGAGCAAATTCTGCTCCGATCCTAACATGAGACGCCTCTTGATCAGATCGAATGCCGCGTATTTTTCAGCAAGCTTGCCGGTGGCAAGGGCACATCGTTTTCCATCCAGCTTGATCTCGATGCGATCAAGCCTTGCAATGGCTTCTTCCAGCTCGAGCCACCACAGTCGGCCATATCCGTCGGCGAAGTCCTTGACGACGAACATGGTCCAGGGGATATCCAGCCGTCTCAGGATCGGCCAAGCATATTCCAAATTGTCACGATAACCGTCATCGAAAGTCAAAGCGGCGAAAGGCCGACTGCGCTGAACCGAAAGTCGGTCAGGCACTTCATCCAGAGAGACGATGTCAAACCCTTCCTGCTTCAGCATCGTAATGGTCGCTACCAGGAAATCCGGTGTGATTTCCAAATAGCGGTTCGGCGCAAAGGACTTTGCTTTCCAGGGCCTGACGTGATGAAACATCAGAATGATGCCTGATCCCATTGCCAAGGGTCGAAGCCAGCGGTTCGCCCGCGTCGCGACGATGGCCGAGAAACCTTTCTCGAAGAGACGATGCTTCAATGACGATATATGCGATCTGCTCGTCACCTGGACGCTCCAGGCGGAAGGTAGGCGCGAATGTGATCGATCTGCAGGTCTCCGGGAAATGGTGTCGTCTCGTCGGGAAAGCCGGGCCAGAAACCGCCCACCGCGAGATTGGCGATCATGTACATCGGTTTGTGCATGTCGTCCGGGGTCTTCATGGATGCGACCCGCCGCCCGTCGAAATACCAGACGATCTCACCTGCAGTCCATTTCACGGCGAAGGTGTGAAAGTCCTTCGACAGATCCGGCGTCAGCACGCGGATTTGCGCCTGCGTATGGCTTCCGCGAATGGTCGTATGCACGGTCGCCGTATAGGAGTTCATATCCTGGCCAAGCCCCTCTAGCACATCAATCTCCGGTGGCCAGGATTGATCCGTCGGGGCGAGCCAGAAGGCGCTCCAGAGGCCTTTTCCGGGGGGGAGTTTGGCCCGCATTTCCACATAGCCGTAGGTGAATGCAAAGCTTTTCGCCGAACTCAAAAGTCCGGACGCGTAGTTGAGGCCGGGTCCAGGCATCTGACCGGATTTCGGGAAGGGACGCGCGCGGATTGTCAGAACGCCATTCTTGATCGAATAGGGATTCAGGCGCAGAACCTCCTGGGAATCTTGCCCCGGGCGCGGGTCGACGTAATATTGACGTTCGCCGTTTGGAGCATTCGTGCGTGCGCCCCAAGGGTAATGCGGCTCCCAGATCCCGTCCGAGCCATTGCTCCAAAATCGCAATCTGTCGAAATGGTCCGCAAAGGCCAGGGTCCAACCAGGAGGTGGGACAACCTCCGTGCCTGCCGGGCCCCTATAGGCTGTGATGGTCAATTGGGGATCGGGCGCGCGGAACAGCGTGAAACCTGACAGCGGCCCGATCAAAAGCAACTGAACGGTCAACATGCGAATGAAAGCCCAGCCTCTGACGACACCGAACAGGCGCATCAGGAAGGTCACTCGTGTGAACAGCACGAATGCTGCCGCCACGCATCCCCAGGCCTGCCCCTCGATACCTGCACGGCCGCTGCCGATCGCCATGGCTGCAATCAGGATGAGAAAGCTCGGAATGAATGTGGTTGCGGCATCGCGCCTAGGGCGGGACGACAGCGCGATGACGATGGGTATGAGCCACGCGACGACACCCAAGGAGACACAGGATAGGGCCAACGCGACGGTTGCTGGTGCGGCTTGTTCGAAATGGGGAAACAACCGGCTGATGATGGGGCGAGCCGTGACGATGGCAGCTGTTGCAATGCCCGCCAGGAATATTCCCAGATAAAGGGCCTGACGTTCGACTTGTCCAGAGCAGGATCCTCGCGGCAACCGTGCGATGCGGGTGAGCAGCGTCGGGTAATAGACCTGGGCGGTCGTCGAGATAAGGCCAAGGCCCACGAAAGCGAGATTAGCTCCGAAAGCAAAGAGGCCAAGCTCCTCGGGAGTGGAGAGGGCAGCTGAAATCCAGCGGTTCGCCGTCATATAGACGAGCCAGAGGGCATTGAAGGCGAAGAGCGGAAGTGCCGTGCGCCATAGGGACAGGATCGGCGCGGGCTTTCGGGTTGCAGAAGGTCCAAGCCGCGCGAAGAACCCAGCGAGGGCGCCATACCACAGCACAAGCATTGCGAAGCAGCCCGTGACACCGCCAACAACCAAACCGGTGAGGCGCGGTGCAGTCATGCCGGCTTGCAACGTCAGAGCAACGGCCGTGAACTCCCAGATCTGCGTCCCTGCACGGAAGAGGGTTACGGGCGCATTCGCGATCATGGAAAACGCGCCGCCGGAGAGAGCGAGGGCGGTATCGAAGGGAGATAATTGCCCGCTGGCAAACGCGGCCAATGCCGCAAGCGGCGTGATGATGGCGAGCAGAAGGCTGCCGATGGCCCAATTGGCGCGAAGGATATCCACTCCACGTTCCACCGAGGATATTTCCTTCGCCGCCAACTCTTGGTCTGCCAGTTGCGACAGGCCGAGATCGAACTTGCTGGCGTATTGAAACAAGCTTGTCAGAAGCGCGAAGGAGCCGAAGGCGGCAGGCCCAAGCAGGGATGGTGCAAGCAGGGATGTACCGATGCTGAGCAAACTCGCCAAAGCGGTTCCGATCGTATAGGCGAGAGGACGGCCGAGCCATCGCAGAGTTTTCGCATGGCGAAATGGCTGCATCGCACCGGGCAGGGCGATATCATGTTCTGCCACGGCTTCCGTGTTCGCAGAGAGGGTCATCGGTCCTTCCTGCGTGGGGAGGCGAGAACTTCGTCGACGATGCCGCTGACGCTGTTAGCGATACGGGCCCAGCTGAGTTCCTCATGCGCGAAATTCAGCGCGCCCGCAGAGCACGCTTCGTAGAGGGCTTGATCTTCAACGAGGGATTGGATGGACTGCACAAGGTCTTCGACGGCCATCCCTTTGGCGACGAGCCCGGTTTGTCCATCGCATACCTGTTCGACGAGACCGCCGACCGGGGTAGCGACGATAGGCAGGCCCGCCGTCAGGGCCGATGCGGCAACTCCCGATTGGCTCGCCTCGATATAGGGCAGGACGACAATGTCGGCCTTTGACAATGCATTCGCGATTTCCTCGTCATCCACCCACTTGTTGCTGATGGATATTCCCGTGAGCGTTTCAAGGCGTGCAGCATAGGGGCTGATATCGCCGGAGCCGACGATATCGAGCTCCACCGCAACGTTACCCTCACGCAAAGCACGATAGGCATCCAGCAAATGCCCGAGACCTTTATAGGCCAAGATCCGACCGAAGAAGAGAAGGCGCACCGGGCGATTGCGGGGAAATGTGCGCTTGATTGCCGGATCGGGACCGAATGCAAAGGCGCCGTGAGGTATCGTCCAGATGCGGTCGGCGGGAAAGTCGTAAAGTGCCTGCGCTGCCCGTCCTACATGATCCGACAGGACGATAAGGCCATCAGCCGCTGCGATCTGCCAGCGAACGACTGTTTCACGGAATGGGTATGAGTCACCAGGATGGAAACTCGCATCATGCAATATGAAGATGAACCGGCTTGTCTTTCGACGCAGCGCTGGCAGAGTGGCGACATCCCAAATGGAGGGCATCGTGCACAGCGCGACATCGGTCGACTGAGCGTACAGGACGGATTGGAAACGGTCTGCCAAGCGTGGCAATCCAAACACGCCCCACGCAGCGGCAAGCTTGCCGGAGACGGAAGCCTTGTTGCCGCGAAACGTCCGCACGATTTGGATTGGCATGCCGGCAAGAGAAGTGGCCAACGCCGCCAGGTCTGATCCTTCGACCGCCGAAAGAGCCGGGTTGATCCCAGCCACGTTTTGAAGCTCTCGCGCGAGCTCGTAGGTGAATTTCGCGCCCGCCCCGGCCTGTCCCCAATGCCACAGGAGGACATTGCGGTTGCGTGCCGGCGCGACGGATCTCGAAAGAAGGCCGTTCATTGGGATTCCAATCCGAGATTTCCTTGGGGAGAAGGTAGATTCCGGTGGGTGCGGGACGTTTGCCGCATCCCTCGCATCGCTTCGCGCACGATGATCCAGAAGGTCACCAAGGTGAGGAGAACGGGCGTCACGAACAACTCGACTTCGCCCATGCCAGCCACAAGCAAGAAAATCGTCAGCTGATCACGAGCCGGATCGGGATGTGTGAAAAAGCGTGTCACAAGCAGGGCGAAAAGGGCAAATCCCGGCAGCGATCCTAAGAATCCCAACGAGAGAAGGCTTTGCAGGAACATGTTATGAGCATTGACCGCGGTGCCTGTGAACGAGGGGCTCATATTGCTTGAGATGAGTTCCTCAGTGCCGTTGTATCCCCAGCCGAAGAACGGCTTTTGGAGGATTAGGTCCCACACAGTGCTCCAAACTTCAGTGCGTCCCGTGAGGGTGAAGATCTCTCTTTCATGCCCGGTCCTGCTCAACTGGCTGAGGAGATCGCCCAAATCGGATAAGCCGCCGACGGCGGCTATCATGAGAATGATACTGAGGCAGCACGCGCCGAGAAACACAGCAATAGAGCCATGACGGCTGCTGCGTAGGACAACTGCTCCCCACGCAATCATGAGAGCGAGGAGGGTAGTCCTGCTCCCTGTTGCGAGGATTGCGACGGCACCGAGCATTAAGAGAAAATAGGAGACGAGTTTTCCGATAAGGCGCGACCGCCATGCGATGAGGGTGATCGTGATAAAAACGCCGATCTCTTGCCCAAAGACATTCGGATGGCCGGAGAAACCTTGGAGGCGATTGAGGCTTTCCTCGGCAGAGGGGGCAAGCCACGTGATGCCAGGCACAAGAATGCCTCCGGTCAGGCCGATGGCCACATAAGTGCCGAGAGCCCACACCATGATGCGAAGGGCTGCGCTCTCGCTCAGGTCGTTCGCCACGAAGCAGGCGAGTGCGAGATAAGCAAACAGCCCTGTTGCGCTTGCAGCCGTATAGGCAGGAACCTCAGACCAGCAGGCTGATGCCAGTGCCACGGTCGCATAGGCGAAAGACAGGCAGAACGCAGGCTCTTTTAAAAAGAATGCTATCTGTCGCCAGCGGATAAGGCCCAGGGTAAGCAGAACAGACCAGGATGCAAGCTTCACCCCGTTCTGCCAATCCAGGCCCGTCACGCCAAGTTCCCGTTGCCGGAAGTTGAAGTTGAGAGCGAAGATGATGAAGGCAAAGAGAAGAGCTGTTGCCGCAGGTCGCTTCCATGCCGCATGAAGCGTCACAATTGTTACGACACTTAAGGCAAGCCCTAGAACAGGAGCCAGATAAGCTGCGGGTCCAAAGGAGATGGCCGTCATGAGCGCAACGATCCAACCCAACGCCACCAGGAGAGCTGCTGTGGTTGAAGGTGAATCGGTCGATGTCTGGAAAGCCATGCAACAGAGGTCCCGAACTCAATGCTCGGCAAGGAGGCGATGTGTTCCTGCCGCGAGCTGACGCCAAATCATTGCGGCACCGGCAACACAGGCAGCAACAAAAGTTCCCAGGAAAGCCAAGAGAGGATTGGGAAATGCGGGGCGCAGCGGTGCTTCGGCTCTGGCAAGGATCTCGACATCGGGGCCGATGGATGCAAGGCGCGACGTCTGTTCCTTCAGTCGCATGACGGCACCTTCCAGGACCTCTTTGTCGATGGCGGCCTCATGACGAAGCTCTTCCAGTTTGCTTTGAGCCTTCTGGAGCCCAGACAATTCGACTCGGATAGATTTCATCGCCTTACGAAGCACCATCTCCTTTGAGCTCCAGTTCTTCGCATCGGTTTCCGGGTTCTGCGTGGCCTGCGGTGAGAGAGAAGCGAATTTGTTGCTGCGCGACCAGGTTGCGGGCACCGCAATATCCGCCATCGCGGCTTCCTTTGGATAGCGCTTCGATGATGCGGGAAGTATGACCGATGGTTTTGTTTGCTGAAGCTCGGCGACCAGTTCCGTCTGCGTGGTCGCGTTGATGGACTGCTTTCGCGCCTCGGCCGCTTCCTTGCTCAATGCCGTTAGCTGGTTCTCGAGAGAAGCCTGTGCCGCACTATCGGGCAGGTTCGAGTCAACCATGAAATCCCGAACCGCTTGCTCCGAGCTCTCATATTTTGCTCGTAAGGCTTCGACTCGCTCCACCAGCCATGCAGATAACCTTTCTGACGAGCGACGCTTTCGATCGACCTGATCATCGAGATAGGCGGATAGCAGGGTTTCCGTCATCGCCGCAGCCTTGGCCGGATCAGACGACCAGTATCCGATCTTGATCGTGTAGGATCGCCGATCGCGCGATATGGTCAGATGCCTCTGCAGTCGTTCACGCAGTTCGGTTTCGGAAATTTCGTGCGGATTGCGAAATACATTCGCGTAAATGGGCATGGTTCTATAAGCCCAGTCAGCCATCTTGAACGTGATGCTACCGGGGTCGCGACCGAATTCGGGGTCCGTGGCAAGCCGATGCTGCGCGATCACCGTCGAGGCGGTTGTCGGTGAGCCGATGATATCCATTTCGGATTGAATGGCATTCTCGTCGAGAGGTTGGCGCAGCGATTGCGCGCGGTCGGAGCGGCCATCCCCATCGGACGGGCGCAATATGATGGAAGCGGTCGCTTCGTAGCGGCGTGGAAGGAATGGCCAAACCCCTCCCGCGATCAGAAATACAAGGATGAACCCCAGCGTGAACCGGCGTAGATAAGTGAGGCGGGCTCCATCCGTCACTGGCGCTCGGCTCCGAAGGGGTCGCGCCATGGGCTTGGAACCACAGTCTTCAATCTTGGGAAAAGAAGTGGGGCGGGGAGCGCTGGCATTCATCGTTGTCATTGATTTCTGCATCTTGCTCTCGAACTGACGAGCGTTGTGCCTGAGGCTCACATCTAGACGCGAGCCAATGCGTAGAAACGCCGTCGGAGAGGTCCGGAGATGAGGCGGAACATGGCATACATTCCAGTAACAACGATGAATTCGCGCAGATTCAGAAAACCTGAACGAAGGCAGTAGAGCCTGAAAGTCACGTCGTTCCAGAAGTACCCCAGACCACCGCGTCGCGTCCGTTGTTCAGTGCTCGAGCGAACGCGGACCAGGACCTTGGGGATGACGTGAAATTTTGCGCCTGCCAGGACAAGCCGTACGAACAGGTCGTAATCCTCGAGCCGTCCATATTTTACGCGATATCCACCTAGTCGACGAAGCCATTCGGTTTTGATGAGTATAGTCGGATGCACAAGGACATTGCGCCAGCGTAAAGCGCGAACTACGGCATCGTGACCGACGGGAGAAACTTTGAGTTGAGCCGGTGTGCCATCGGTAAAGAACTCTTCACTCCAGGACGAGACGATATCGATGTCAGGGTGAGATTCGACGTAAGCGAGTTGATGCTCGATACGGTCTGGCTCGCACAGGTCGTCACTATCCATGCGCATCGTCAATGTACCTGAACATTCCTTCAGGCCGAGGTTCATCGCTGCTGCGAGACCCTGACTTCGCGCTGTTCTGAGAACGGTGACAATCGGAATGCGCCGATCTTCGCGAAAGGCTGCAATCACCTGCTCCTGATCGTCTCCGACAGGACCATCGACGACGAGTACAAGCTGATCCGGCGGTAATGTTTGACAGTAGAGACTCTCGAGGCACGCCTTCAGATTCTCGGCAATTTCGCCGGCATAGGTCGACATCAGGACGCTGATGCTGTGAATTTGATTTTCGCGCTTCCGGATAAGGCTGTCATGCGCGACTCCTGTCCGGTCGACAAGAGCGATAGGTTGGCTCATCTTGCACCTCTCCGCGAAAGAACAGCCGCCGGTGTCCGCAAGAGGATCCAGAGGTCCAACAAAAGACTCCGATTGGCGACGTAATACTCGTCGAGACGGACACGTTGTTCATATCCGACATCGTTTCGTCCGCTGATCTGCCAGAGCCCGGTGATGCCAGGGCGAACACTCTTATAAAGTGAGATAGCCAAACCGTAGTGAGGCGTTTCCAGAGAGGTGATCGGACGTGGTCCGACGAGACTCATATCGCCTTTGATGACGTTGATGAGTTGCGGCAACTCATCAAGGCTGGAAAGCCGAAGAATACGCCCGATGGCGGTGACGCGGGGGTCGAAAGCCAGTTTCTGCTCCCGCCTCCATTCATCGCGGGCTTGAGGGTGATAAGAGAGGTATTCATCCAGGCATCGTTCCGCATCGAGGATCATGGTGCGGAACTTGATGCAGCTGAAAGGCAAGCCTTTCGCGCCAATCCGCTCGTGCCTGTAAAAGGCCGCCCCCCCATCTATCGCGACAAGAGCTGCAATCACGAGCATGAGCGGCGTAGCCAGAACCAATAGAAAGAAAGCCGCGATTACGTCCAGTGATCTCTTGATAAGCTGTGACGCTATTGGAATGAGGGATTGTTTTGACGCAAAAATATTTACTCTTAGATCTGCCGAAGTGTTTAGCTTTCGAGAGAATGCAGGGTTCGATACTTCTGACGCACGCGAGCCGACCATAAATGCACTCTCCTTTGCATTCCTTTGATTTCCCCACCGGAAGATGGAAAATCGTGTTTATACAAGTAAAGACAACGAAATAATTCGATGTGTTTTGCCGTTATGTATGTAATGGGGAGGATTGTTTTTCTGGTGAGTTGCTTGTTGTGAGTTTGGCGAGGTGTTTAGTTAGTGTAATTATGATTTTGGGTGGGGTGGGCTTATATTCAACGTCACATAAGTATTAAATTATAATCATTTTAACTGAGTTATTGTATTTCGATTGGAATATGAGGTATGGCGACGACAAATCGAGCTAATCCATAAGAAATATGGTGTCGGCACACCAGTTTTGGCTCTCTATATCCTCCTCTCAGCCAATAACGGAATGCTTAGGCCCTGTTTGCAAAGGGGTTTCCGCACGACTCTGGCTTTGATTCAAGAATGGCTCTTGGAGGGAGGCAGGATTGTGCTGCAGCGACCTGAGCGAAGCGGAGTGACGTTTGCTCGAATTCTTTCTGCCACTGGAGCGAGGACGCAAGAACCGGCCCGCGTTCAACGATCGACAGATCAACAATGGCATTTGTGGCGCATCCGCACTGGGGCGTCGTGGCGCAATCTGCCGGAGAAGTCCGGTCAGTGGATGATGGTCTATCAGCGATTCCGACGATGGGGCGAGGCCAGCATTGAGAAGCGGTCGCCACGACCCTTGCCCAGGCGATGGCCAACAACTCCCGCGACAGCCTGGATTCGGCGACGGTTCGCGGTCATGTCTCGGCTGTCGGCGCAAAAGGGGGGCACGCGAACAAGCTTTTGGCCGTTCGCGAGGCGGGTTCACCTGTAAAGTTCATTGTCTCAGTGATGCCGAGGTATCCCGCTCGTCTTTAACCTCATGCTAGGCGAGGTGGCATACTGTCGGTCCGCTATGCGCTCAAACACTGGAACGCACCGATGCGCTTCTCGGCCGCTGGGCAGCTGACGACGTGTTCAGTGCCACGGCGGCGCGAATGAGCGCCGTCAACGCCTTTTCATCAATCTTGTCGCTCTCATGGAAATCGATGGCACGCCTGGTGTTGCCTTCGAGGCTGGAGTTGAAGAGGCCTGAAGGGTCCTCCAACGAGGCGCCCTTGGCGAAGGTCATCTTCACGGCATTCTTGTACGTCTCACCGGTGCAGATCATTCCGGCATGCGACCACACCGGAACCCCTCTCCACTTCCACTCCTCGACCACTTCAGGATCAGCTTCCTTGATTAAGGTGCGAAGCCGGCTGAGCATCTCGCCCCGCCAATCGCTCAGCTCTTTGATTCTCGCGTCTATCAGCTGAGAAGGAGACTTGTTGTCCTGTGCCCCGCTCTTCTTCATGGTCGTATATCCTCCTCAGTCCCGAGGTGTCATTCACTCTGGCCTAGCTTTGAATTGTGCCGGCAGACTTCAATCTATCCGTGTCAAGCTCTGCTCTAGGTTTGCAAAGAACTTCTGCCATCCGTACTTGGCGCCCTGGTAGGCCTGCTGCTGATCCGGCCGGAAGCCAGACTGCTCCATGCGCAGATGGGTCCCCGTGCCCGTAGGGGTGAGAGTCCAAGTGACGATACTCTCAAGACCGTAGGCCGCCCACGTGTAAGACAGCGTTTTGTTCGGCTCGACTGTCCGGACTTGGCAGTCGACAGCGCCCCAGTCTGCGCGAAGATTGAAACGGTGGTCCACGACAGGCTTGAAGTCGTTCTTCATCAGCCACTCCTCGATCAGATGTGGTTGCGTGAGCGCACGCCAGATCTTTTCCGGCGGATAAGGTATCTCCCGTTCGACGATGACGGAGAGCGTTTCATTCATTGGTCCATCCTTTTCAGCAAGTCTTCGAGGTGATCGAACCGGCTCTGCCAGAACCCGGCCATTTGGCTCGTCCAATCGATCAGAGGAGCCAAGGCGCCGAGCTGCGCGCTATAATGCGTCTGGCGACCTTCGTGACGGTCGAGCACCAACCCGGCCTGCTTCAGGACTCCAAGATGCTTTGAGACGGCCGGCTGCGAGACCCCGGCTCGAGCCGTCAGGGCCCCCACCGTCTGGTCTCCGTCGCGACACAGCCGTTCGAAGATGGCCCGTCGCGTCGGATCGGCGAGCGTTCTGAAAAGGATATCGTAGGACTGTGGCATCACAATAGATAACTCGCTGATTATTGATTAAATCAATAACCAGCGAGTTATGTGTGAGTCAATCAAGAACATAGAACGGCACTATGATTCTCGCCACAGGAGTGACCGGCCATGTGGGGCATGCCGTCATCTCCAGGTTGGCGCCGCTCGGCCACGACGTGGTCGCAATGGTCGGGGACGTCCAAGCCGCAAGCAGGCGCCTGCCATCCCGAAGCGCCCTGCGCGTTGCGAAGTACGAGAATGCCTCAGGCTTCTTCTCTCTTCTCCTGGACGTTGCGGACTTTTTTCCACAGTACCTCCTAAGCGGTAAAAATACCCCCTTTGCCTCAATGA
Organism: Microvirga sp. 2TAF3; assembly: GCF_052114965.1. Taxonomy (NCBI): domain Bacteria; kingdom Pseudomonadati; phylum Pseudomonadota; class Alphaproteobacteria; order Hyphomicrobiales; family Methylobacteriaceae; genus Microvirga; species Microvirga sp. 2TAF3. The sequence goes on from NZ_JBFRFT010000021.1 coordinate 48,565, forward strand.
TTAACAAATCGTAAATCGTGTAATTTTAGGCGAAATCTGCATAAGGGATGTCACGGTATGCCTCAGAATATTTTGCCGATAGCAACATTCCTGGTTTGCAAGAATGCGATGCTGTGTGAGGGAATCCGCCATATCCTTTCCGGTACCCGTTATCGCGTTCACTCCGTGGACCCGATAAGCGGGAACGAGGCCCTTTCAGGTGTTTCTGAAATGGCTCCGGCCCTTTTTATCCTGGATGCGAACCTTCACCATCATCAGACATGTGAAGCCGTCCGGCGCCTTAAGGCGCAGTATCCCAAGGCTTATGTCGTTGTGTTGGATGACTGCTTTGACTTGAACGACATGCTGGCGACTCTCGATGCGGGAGCGGGAGGCTATTGCCTTGCAACGATCGGATGCGATGCCCTTGTCAAGTATCTTGACCTTGTCATGCTGGGCGAGACGGTTTTCCCTTCGACGATGTTCTTCTCGGCAGTGACGGCGCAGAAGGAAATGAGTGTCGCTCCACAAGCTTATCCTTTTGTGGGTTCCGACCGTATTCAGCCTGTCGCATCCGGATTGCCGACACGCATGTTATCGACGCGCGAGGCCGAGATTTTGCACTGCCTCATGGAAGGGGCTCCGAATAAAACGATCGCTCGGAAGCTCGAGGTCGCAGAGGCAACGGTGAAGGTCCACGTAAAGGCGATCTTGCGGAAGATACGCGTTACAAATCGTACGCAAGCAGCCATGTGGGCCGTTGCTCATCTGTCGAATGCAACCGATAATGACCAACACGCCGTCCCAATCTAAATCGGTCCCTTTCGCCATTTCTTTGTGCTGATCGGCTATCCCGCGAGAAAATCGAATAAGGAAGTTCTCTTCCGATTGGAAGAAGGGTTTCTTCAGAGTTCGAAGTTCGGATTCCGATCGCAGCGTCTATAATGTAAGTCGTCTTAATAATCGCTGGGATCCTAAGAGATATCCGGTGTGCGTTTCGGCACGCATGGGTCGATTTAACTAAGATAATAAGGGGGCTTGTCGATCGGAAAGCTTGATTGAGCGGCTGCGCGCGCTTTGGGGACACGGGATGAGGCACCACTCGGAAACTGATTTCCTGATCCCGGATGATTCCGGCCGTCAAAACTTAAATTCTTCAAAAGGCTGGTCGAATGGTCTCCAAGACAGGTAAAGAAAAGCGTAGGGGGGCTAAGGAGGAGCAGGACAGTGTGAAAAATCACGTTCGCACGATGCTTCAGAAGTTGATCAAGCTAAAGCGATCTCGTCGTACAAGCGCCAGCCAAAATTCAGTGAAGAATTCCACTGAGCGGGATTGAGAACAGAATCGTCCCGGATCCATCCGTCACTTCCAAGACCCAGTTGCGCCAGTCTTCTGCTGCCGCATCATCCTCTTCAAGCAATTCCTCGATCGCCTTTAAAGCCTGCACGCGTGCCTGCTCCAGATCCAAAACCTCGATTCCATCCTGATCCAGGATTTTCTCGTAACCGTCTACGAGATTGAAGTAGCATCTCATGATGACAGGCAACGGCTCCATTTTGTTTTTGCAATAATGTTATTGTGGGTCGTGCGAGTATCCTGAACCAGCGATAAGAAACTGTCTAAATCTGCTGGACCCCGATGTCTAGCTTCGCACGCATATGATGCCTATCGAAAAGGGTACCCTTTTGGGGAGGCGAATCAACCAATCTAAAAACGATTCGCAATCGGTATAGCTCCTGACGGCCCACATCTGTTTGCACACATGCAGTGAATTGTGCTCCGCAAAAATAGTTGCCCAAGGGACTCTTTGCAAAAATAAATAGAACCACTTTCCTGGGAGACCTATCGCCTATTGGCTAATTTGTACCTGACGCAGAGATGGGTTAAGTTTCCCGAAAGGAAAATATAAGGAAATATTGCGCTTAACTGTCCGGGGGGCCTTGGTCAGAGAAGCATACGATGAGGAAGAACTATAATTTGGATAGCCTGTCCGATTTGGATAGCCTTGTCCCCGACGAGACCTTCTCAAGAGCTTCGGAGCCTGCTTCACGCACCGAATGGCGTCAAGCGCAGCGATCCGGATCGGGACTCGTCTCGACCCTGCTCGTCGAGCAAAATACATTATTACGAGAGGGGCTGAAGCGCATTCTGGCCGAAACGCCTTTCGGCATCGTCGCCTCAGCTCCAAGCCTTGATGAGGCCCTTCGCCAGTGGACGCCCGATGATAAAGCGTTCCTGCTCATCATGAGCGCCGGCAGCGATCATGATGAGATTTGCCGGCAAATTCGGCAGTTGAAGGCAGAGCGGCCTTTCGCGAAATCCATCGTTCTCGTCGATCAGTATGATCTGAAGGAGGTCATTTCGGCCTTTCAAGCGGGGGCCGATGCCTATCTGGTCAAGTCGGTCTCCTGCGAAGTTCTGGTCAAGTCGCTCGACTTGGTCATGCTGGGGGAAACCGTGTTTCCGGCAGCCATTCTCAAGCTCGTACGCGAGCAGGCTGCCGAAACAGAGAAATGCCAAGCCGCTCCTGAGGATGAAGCAAGCGATGCCGCAGGTAAGCTCGGCAAGCGTGGACTTTCGGTTCGTGAGACGGTCATTCTGCGCTGTCTGATGCAGGGCGATTCCAACAAGCTTATCGCCCGGAAATTCGACATCACGGAAGCGACGGTGAAGGTTCACGTCAAAGCGATCCTTCGCAAGATCCGCGCCAAAAATCGCACCCAGGCTGCCATTTGGGCTGCAAGCCACCTACGTCCAAGCGAGCAGATGAGTGCCAGTGAAGGCTAGCCATTGGTAAGGTTGTTTAAGCCTGCAGCCGAAGGACGACCTTCGGCTGCAGGCTTAAACCACGGACTTCCAAAAAATCTGAGTTCTACCTAAACCTCATCTTCAGTGATGGGTGAGGATCGACCGCAATCCATCTGACAAGGATGTGGATGGCTGCAACCCGAGGATACGGTTCAAGCGGGACGGATCGCCGACCGAGATCATGATATCGCCTGCCCGGGCCGGGCCGTTGGAGATATTGAGATCCGGCCGTATCAGATCCGCAACGGAATTCACCAGCGTGCGGATCGAGGTTGCCTGTCCCGTACAGACATTGCTGACTTCTGCTGCTGCGGCTTTCCGGTCGTGCAGGTGGCCCATGGCAGCGTGGCACGCCGCGACTGCATCGGCGACATAGACGAAGTCCCGAATCTGCTCGCCATCGCCATGGATCGTGATCGATGTTCCGGCCAGAGCATGGCGCATGAAAACGGCGATGACGCCGGCATAGGGCGAGTGGGGATCCTGGCGTGGCCCATAGATATTGAAGAAGCGCAGGCCGAATGATCGCAGATCGCGGGTTCTCGCTCCGGCAGTTGCGTGAAGCTCCATGGCGTATTTGTCTGCACCATAGGGGGAAATGGGGTGCTTGGGATCGTCTTCGCCGATAGGCGTTCTCTTCGCGTCACCATAGATGGCCGACGACGAAGCATAGACGACCGGAATATCGCATTCCGCTGCCATCTCGAAGATGTCGACCGATGCGGACAGATTGATGCTGTGGGAGTCGTGCCATTGCTGCGTGCATTTCGGCACCGATGCGATGGCGGCGAGATGGAAGATGCCGCTGCAATCCTTGGCGAGGTCGCTGAGCAGTTTGTGATCCCGTACATCGCCAACAATGAACTCGGCAGAGTTCGTCAGATTGTCACGATGCCCCGTCGAGAGGTTGTCGAGAACCACAACGCTTGAGCCATCCGCAACCAGAGTCTCTGTCAGATGCGAACCGATGAAGCCGCACCCCCCGGTGACGAGATAGCGCTTCGGCATGCATGCGCCTTTCATCCTCTTTGACCGGTGCGGCCTGGAGCCGCCTGCGCGATGAGAGCTCATCGAAACCCGGGTCTTTTCACGTCTCCCGAATTTACCGAAAGCTGTATTTATGCCTAGCGGCGGCGGCTGACCTCTTCGAGGTACTCCTTTTTTGAGGCTACCCCCTTCATTGCATCAGTGGCCGCCGCCATGGCTTGAGAGTTAAGCTGTTAGGATAAATGTCCGAACCCTTTCTCACGGCCGCTATTCGCTCGGGATAGGGCTCTCCGAGGACTTCATGGGCAAGATCACCCCCGTCCTTCTCTCCGGCGGAACCGGAAGCCGCCTTTGGCCATTGTCGCGGCAATCCTATCCCAAGCAACTCCTGTCACTGATCGAGGATGAGACCCTTCTGCAGCAGACGGCGAGGCGCGTGGCCGACAAGGCGTTGTTCAGCGAACTGATCGTCGTCGCGAATGCCGACCACAGGTTTGTCATCGCCGAACAACTTCGCGCCATCGGGATGGAACGATCTCAGATTGTCCTCGAGCCGGTCGGGCGAAACACGGCCCCGGCTGCTGCAGTCGCAGCTCTCCTCGCTACAAGGAACGATCCGGAAGCGATCCTTTTACTGATGCCCGCAGATCACAGCATCGGAAACGTCGATGCTTTTCACCTAGCTCTCCAGACCGGTTGCAAGGCCGCTCGAAATGACTCGTTCGTTCTCTTCGGCATCAAGCCGACGACACCGGCAACGGGATACGGCTATATCCACGTCGGTGGGCCGGCTCTTGAAAACTTCGATATCAGGCAAGTTCTGGGCTTCGTCGAGAAGCCTGACTTGGCGACTGCGGAAAGCTATCTCAAGTCGGGCGACTACGCTTGGAACAGCGGTATCTTTATGCTGCCTGCGCAACGATTCCTCGATGAGCTGAACCGCCTGGAGCCAGACATGCTCAAGGCCTGCAAGAAGGCGATCGCTGCAGCCAGGACGGATCTCGATTTCCTGCGCCTCGATGCGGATGCCTTTGCTCAGGCACGGGACATCTCGATCGATTATGCAATCATGGAGCGAACCGAGAATGCAGTCGTCGTTCCATCCTCCTTTCCGTGGTCCGATATCGGCACATGGTCTGCTCTGTGGGAGATGGAAAGCAAGAACGACGAGGGGAGCGTCGTATTGGGCGAGGCCGTCGCAATTGGGGCGAAGGATTGCTATATTCGTTCCGAAGGTCCGCTCGTTGCCGCCCTCGGTGTCGAAAATCTCGTCATCGTTGCCACGCCCGATGCCGTTCTTGTGACGACGAAAGAGCATGACCAGGATGTGAAGCTGCTCGTAGACCGGTTGAAAGCAACAGGGCATGAGGCAGCCACGCAAACGATGCGCGTACACCGACCCTGGGGGTTCTACCAGCAGGTCCATTATGGCGAGCGCTTCCAGGTCAAACGCATAACCGTGAAGCCCGGCGCCAAGCTCTCGTTGCAAAAACACTTTCATCGAGCCGAGCACTGGATCGTAGTCAACGGCACGGCTTTAGTGACGCGTGACAATGAACAGATCCTGCTGCGTGAGAACGAGTCGGCCTATCTGCCGCTGGGCTGCGTGCACAGGCTGGAAAATCCTGGCCACTTGCCGCTCAATCTCATCGAGGTGCAGTCCGGAGCCTATCTTGGCGAAGACGACATCGTCAGGTTCGAGGATGTCTATGCGCGCGTCTAGAGCATCGTGCGCAAAAGTGGACCCGGTTTTGCGGCCACACGATGCTCTCATCCGATGCTCTGGCGCTTAGACACGTTGCGTGCCCCTAGGCGGCCGCTGATGCGCTGCCTGCGCGGTCCTCGATGATCATTGCTGCACCTTTCTCGGCGATCATGAGAGTCGGTGAGTTCGTGTTGCCGCTGGTTATGGTCGGCATGATCGAGGCGTCGATGACGCGAAGCCCCTCGACACCCCGTACGCGAAGGCGCTCATCCGTTACGGACAATGGATCGCTCTCGATGCCCATCTTCGCCGTACCGACGGGATGGAAAATCGTCGTGCCGATATCGCGTGCGCCTTGAAGCAATTCTTCATCCGTCGTCAGCTCGGCGCCAGGCTTGTATTCCTGTGGACGATACTTCTGAAGCGCCGGCATCGAAACGATGTGGCGCGCGATATGCAAGGCATCGACGGCAACCTTCCGGTCTTCCTTCGTCGATAGGGAGTTGAGCCTGATCGACGGCGGATCCGAAGGATTGACACTGCGCAGCCTGATGCTGCCACGACTGGTCGGTCTCAGATTGCAGACGCTCGCGGTGAAGGCCGGGAAGGGATGGGGCTCCTCACCGAACTTGTCGAGGGACAGGGGCTGAATGTGAAATTGCAGGTTCGGGGTGGCATATTCCGGCGACGAGCGCGTGAATGCGCCGAGTTGCGAGGGAGCCATGGTCAATGGCCCGCGACGGAACAGGGCATATTGCAGCGCCATATGCCCCTTCCGCACCAGCGACCGGTAATCCTCGTTGAGCGTGCGCACGCCCTGGACGCGATAAATCGGGCGAAGCTGCAGGTGGTCCTGCAGGTTCTCACCGACGCCGGGCAGATGATGGACGATCTCGATTCCATGCTGCTGCAGGAGCGAGCCATCACCGATACCGGAGAGTTGCAGCAATTGCGGAGTGGCGACGGCGCCGGCCGAGATCACGACCTCTCGCGCCCGGATCTGCCGTAACATGCCGTTCTGCATGAACGCGACACCGACCGCCCGCTTTCCTTCGAAGAGAATGCGTGTCGCTTGGGCGTGGGTTTCGACTTTCAGATTGGAACGCGACAAGGCAGGCCTCAGAAAGCCCCGCGCGGCGGACCAGCGGCGTCCGCTCTTCTGGTTGACATGGAAGTAGGCGATGCCTTCATTGTCGCCGGTATTGAAATCGTCGGTGCGGGGGATGCCTGCTTCCACGGCGGCCTCGATGAAAGCATCGAGAATATCCCACCTTACGCGTGGGGCTTCGATGCGCCATTCGCCGCCGATGCTATGGTGCTCTCCGGCGCCGAGATAGTGATCCTCATGCCTGCGGAAGATCGGCTTGACGTCGTCCCAGCCCCAACCGCGCAGGCCCATCTGGCGCCAGTTGTCGTAATCCTCCCGTTGGCCGCGCATGTAGATCATGGCGTTTATGGCCGAGGAGCCGCCCAGGACCTTGCCGCGCGGATAGTTCAGCACCCGATTGTTCAAGCCAGGCTCGCTCTCCGTCTTGAACATCCAGTCAGAACGGGGATTGCCGATGGCGAAGAGATACCCGACCGGGATGTGAAACCAGATCCAGTTATCCCTGCCGCCGGCCTCGAGGAGGCAGACCGAATGCCGAGGATCGGTGGAGAGCCGGTTGGCCAGCACGCACCCGGCCGAGCCGCCGCCGACAATTACGTAATCGAAGATGTCACTGTCTGACATGGCACAAGCTCGGCAGATGAAGCTTTGCTCCGCATGGATGGAACAAGGCTCAGGTGATCTTGCTCGTCTTCCGCTTCAGGAACTCCACGACCTCACCGGCAATGCCGCGGCGGAAGAGGAGAACGCACACGACGAAGATGATGCCGATCAGCACCGTGACTGGAAAATCCGAGGCTGCAAGGTAGTTCTGCAAGGCGATGACGAAAGTGGCTCCCACCACAGGGCCGACCAGCGTGCCGATGCCGCCGAGCAGGGTCATCAGGATCACTTCTCCTGACATCTGCCATTGCACGTCGGTGAGAGTCGCGAACTGGAACACGATGGCCTTGGTGCCGCCCGCAAGCCCGGCGAGCGCCGCCGACATGACGAAAGCGCCGAGCTTGTAGCGGTCGACCCGGTAGCCGAGCGAGATCGCCCGCCGTTCATTCTCCCGGATGGCCTTGAGGACGTTGCCGAATGGCGAATTCACGATGCGCCAGATGGCGAAGAAGCCGAACAGGAACACCGCGAGCGTGACATAATACATGGCCAGCGGATCGTTCAGGTCGATCAGGCCAAGCAGATGCCCGCGCGGAACTCCCTGGATGCCATCCTCACCATGAGTGAAGGGCACCTGCAGGCAGATGAAGGCGAACATCTGCCCCAACGCCAGTGTGATCATGGCGAAATAGATGCCCTGGCGGCGAATGGCGAGGAAGCCGACCACAAGCCCGAGAGCGGCGGCTCCTACTGCGCCGAGCAGGATTCCGGCGAGCGGATCCCAGCCCCAGACCTTGACCGCATGGGCGGTGAAATAGGCTGCCCCGCCAAAGAAGGTCGCATGGCCGAAGGACAGCAATCCCACATAGCCGATGAGCAGATTGAACGCGCAGGCGAACAGCGCGAAGCAGAGCACACTCATCAGGAAGATGGGGTAGAGGACGAAAGGCGCGGCGAGAAGGCCCACAAGAGCTAGTGCGAGGAACGCCCTCATCGGAACCTGGGTCTTGGGCTGCATCGCCAGATGCGGCGCTTGGACATTCATGATCCTATGCCTCCCGTCCGAAGAGGCCTGCCGGCCGGATGAGCAGGACTATGGCCATGACGACGAAGATCACGATACTCGACGCCTCAGGATAGAACACTTTGGTCAATCCTTCGAGCACACCGAGCATGTAACCGGTGATGATCGCTCCCATGATCGAACCCATGCCGCCGACCACCACCACGGCAAAGACGATGATGATGAGATTCGAGCCCATGAGAGGGTTGACCTGATAGATCGGCGCGGCGAGCACGCCCGCGAGAGCCGCCAATGCGGCTCCGAGCCCATAAGTGAGCGTGAGCAGCCGCGGCACGTTTACGCCGAAGGCCTGGACCAGGGTTGCGTTCTCCGTTGCCGCCCTCAGATAGGCTCCGAGCCTGGTCTTCTCGATCAGGAGCCAGGTAGCGAGGCAGATGACGAGCGAAGCGACCACGACCCAGCCCCGGTAGATGGGCAGGAACATGAAGCCCAGATTGAGACCTCCCGATAGCTGCGGCGGCGGGGAGTAAGGCTTGCCGGACGTGCCGAACCAATAGCGGAACGCACCTTCGAAGATCAAAGCGAGCCCGAAGGTGAGGAGAAGGCCGTAGAGCGGATCCAGACCGTAAAGGCGGCTCAGCATGGTGCGCTCGATCACGATCGCGACGGCACCGACGATCAGGGGCGCGAGAATGAGGGCCGGCCAATAGCCGATGCCCGCATAATTCAAAAGGCCGTAAGCCGCGAAGGCGCCGAGCATGTATTGCGCGCCATGGGCAAAATTGATGACTCGCAGCAGGCCGAAGATCACCGCCAGCCCCAGACTCAATAGGGCGTAGAAGGAGCCGTTGATGAGGCCGATGAGGATCTGGCCGTAGAGGGCAGGGGCGGGGATGCCGAAAATGGTGCTCATGGAACCCTCAAACCCCGAGTACTTCGTGAAGCTCGTTCATATGCGCATCGAGCTCAGGTCCCGGAAACGAATTCACCATGCGCCCGTCCTCCATGAGGTAGAAACGGTCGGCCACCTTGCGCGCGAAGCGGAAATTCTGTTCCACGAGCAGAATGGTCATGCCGCGCTGCTTCAGCGCCACCAGCACGTCGCCGATACGCTGGACGATCACGGGCGCAAGACCCTCCGTGGGCTCATCGAGCAGGATGATCCTTGCGCCGGTCCGCAACACACGGGCGATGGCGAGCATCTGCTGCTCGCCGCCGGACAGCTTGGTGCCCTGGCTGTAGCGACGTTCGTAAAGGCTCGGGAAGAGGTCGTAGATTTCCTCCACGCTCATGCCGCCCTCTGCCACCTTCGGCGGCAGGGTGAGGTTCTCTTCTACATTCAGGTTGGCGAAAATTCCGCGTTCCTCGGGCACGTAGCCGAGGCCGGCCTGAGCGACCCGATGGAGCGGCAATGTCTTTAGATCCTGGCCGCGGAGACGGATCGTGCCCTCACGGCGGCGCAGAATACCCATGATGGCGCGCAGGGTCGTGGTCTTGCCTGCGCCGTTGCGGCCGAGCAGCGTCACGGTCTCGCCCTCGCGGATGTCGAGATCGACACCGTGCAGGACGTGACTCTCGCCATACCAGGCATTGAGAGCGCGAACTTCGAGAAGTGCGTTACTCATGCTCGGTTCCCATATAGGCCTCGCGCACGCGCGGATCGGCACTGACATCGTCGTAGGTGCCGTCCGCGAGGATTTCACCGCGCGCGAGAACGGTAACGCGGTCACAGAGATCCGCCACAACATGCAGGTTATGCTCGACCATCAGGACGGTGTGGTTCTTGGAGATGCGGCGGATAAGGTCGGAGATGCGGCCGATATCTTCATGCCCCATGCCGGCCATGGGTTCGTCCAGGAGCAGCATGGCGGGATCGAGCGCCAGCGTCGTCGCGATCTCGAGAGCGCGCTTGCGGCCGTAGGGTAGTTCGACGGCGGGAAGGTGCGTGTACGCCGACAGATTGACCGCCTCGATCAATTCCAGGGCACGCTCGTCCAGAACGGACAGAATGTCGGAGGAGCGCCAGAACTGGGTTGCCAGATGAGACGGTCGCTGCAAGGCCACGCGCACATTGTCCAGTACGGTCAGATGCGGAAATACCGCCGAGATCTGGAAGGAGCGAACGAGGCCGAGACGGGCGACCTCGGCGGGCTTCATCGGCGTGATGTCGGTGCCGCGAAACTCGATCCTGCCGCGGGTAGGCGTGAGGAATTTCGTGAGCATGTTGAAGACGGTCGTCTTGCCGGCCCCGTTCGGGCCGATCAGGGCGTGTACCGTCCCTTCGCGAACGGCCAGCGTCACGTTGTTCACGGCAACGAAGCCGCGAAACTCCATGGTGAGTCCCTCGGCGCTCAGGATAGGCGGTGCATTGACCATCATGCGGTCGATCATCTCGTGACAATGAACAGGCTATAATAGGAATGTCTCAGGTCTGGCCTCGCGAACATCACGGCATCGAAACATGCAGCGGGGGACGGCCATGCCGTCCCCACATCCCAATATCGCGAAAGCTCACTGCGTGAGCTGGCAGCCGCTTTCGGCAGCTTTGAGAAAAGCCTCGTCGCCGGGGACCTTGGCAAGCTGCTTGTACATGTCCCATTCGCCCTTGCTCTCTTCTGGCTTCTTCACCTGGAAGAGATACATGTCGTAGACCATGCGGCCGTTCGGCAGCACCTTGCCCTTCTTGGCGAAGACGTCCTCGACCGGCATTTCGTGCAGGGCCTTCGCCACCGGCTCCGTCGCATCGGTTCCGGCCTTCTGGATGGCCTTGAGATATTGCAGCACGGAAGAGTAGGTGCCCACGTGGATCATGTTCGGCATGCGGCCGGTGCGTTCCATGAAGCGCTTGGCGAAGGCGCGATTCTCGTCGCTCTGATCCCAGTACCAGCCCTCGGTCAACGTCAGCCCCTGCGCGGCCTTCAGGCCGAGGCCGTGCACTTCCGCCAGGGTGAACAGCAGGGCGGCGAGGCGCTGGCCGCCCTGCGTAATGCCGAATTCCGAAGCCTGCTTGATCGCATTGGACGTATCGAGGCCCGCATTGGCCAGGCCAATGACGTTGGCGCCGGAACTTTGCGCCTGGAGCAGGAAGGACGAGAAGTCATTGGTGCTGAGCGGATGGCGGACGGAGCCGAGAACCTGTCCGCCTTTCGCTTTCACGAGTTTCGCGGTCTCACTTTCGAGAGAATAGCCGAAGGCATAATCGGCGGTGAGGAAGAACCATTTGTTGCCGCCATTCTCCACCAGCGCCCCGCCGGTGCCGACAGCCAGTGCGTGGGTGTCGTAGGCCCAGTGGAAGCCATAAGGCGAGCATTGCTTGCCGGTCAGGTCCGTCGTCGCCGCGCCGGTGACGATGTCGATCTTCTTCTTTTCCTTGGAAAGTCCCTGGACAGCCAGCGCGACCGATGAAGTCGTCAGCTCCATGATCGCATCGACCTTTTCGGTATCATACCACTGACGGGCGATGCTGGAGGCTACGTCTGGCTTGTTCTGGTGATCCGCATTGACGATCTCGATCGGGGCGCCAAGCACCTTGCCGCCGAAATCCTCGACTGCCATGCGGGCCGCCTCGACGGACGATTTGCCGCCGAAATCGGCATAGACACCGGATTGATCGTTCAGGATGCCGATCTTGACGACATTGTCGGAGATCTGCTGCGCATAGGCGGATGGCGCCAGCACGGTGCAGCTCAAGGCAAATAGGATATTCTTGAGAACTCGCATCGACTTCCTTCCCTCTCTGTCATGGGCCCGGCTGAGCCGGGTCTGTTTATGCTTGCATGGTGAAACCACGCGCGACGGTGGTCAAGGAAAGTAAGCAGACTTTTCGGCATCGCAATGCGGCTTGAATTCATCCTTAAGTCGCAGATATCGCCGGGATTTTGACCTTTCGCGGAGAGGAGGCTCTTAATATTCGCGGCCTTTGCGGCCAAGCTTTGGGGTTGCCTTGCTTGCGAGGCGCGCCGAGCGGTGCCGCTCGCTGGTCGAAAGCGCTCGAGAACGTATCCCGGTCTTGCCCTGGTCAGCTCCATGCCGGTCCATATCAATAGTAAGGACGGCCCACTGGCGGACCTGCAAGGGGGCCGTTTGAAATCTCCGTCCGGCGCTGGAAAACGCTTTCCCAAAGGGGAGCGACGTCGCTCCGCGCTGGACGGAGGCGTGATCAGATCCCCATTATCCTCGCCGGGCTGGATGTGGTGGGTGCCAGGGATGTTTTGCACTTTGCCCGTAGCAGCAGGGTCGCCAGCTCCGCGAAACCGCCGCCGGAATGCGACTGCGTAATATAGGCGGGCTTGTTCTTCAGGCGATGGGCGAAGGCGTGAATGTTGGCGACGCCGACGCTTAAGGGGAAGGCGGCGAACATGGGCTCGTCGTTGGGAGAATCGCCCGCATAGATCACGGCTTTCTGCGCCTCTGCCCAATCGATTCCGAAGACATCGGCCAAAAGGGTTTTCGCCATGCTCAGCTTGTCATAGGCGCCGAACCAGCCGTTGACATGGATCGAGCTGACCTTGGCCTGGGCGCCTGCACGTTCGAAGATCGCGACGATCCGGTCGATTTCGGATTCCGGCAGAGCCGGAACATCCTCGCAGAAGTCGATGGCGAGATCCGCCACACGATACGCCTGGTCGCTGGCGAGCGCCGCACCTGGAACAGTGGCGAGAACCTCCTTCTCGATGGCGTCGAGACGGGTGCGGTTCTGCTTCAGTTCCTGTGAGCTCGCCCAGAAATGCTGGTGCATTTTCTTCTTTTCGCGGTCGTACCGGAAATAGAAGGCGCCATTTTCTCCCACAACCGCATCGACCGGCCACATGCGGGCGATGTGATCGCACCAGCCGGCAGGGCGTCCCGTGACCGGCACGACCAGAAACCCTGCGCGTTGCAGCGCCTCGAGCGCGCCATAGGCGGAGGCTGTAAGGGTGCCTTCCGTCGTGATCGTGTCGTCGATATCCGTCAGAACCACGCGGACCGAGCGGGCCTGCTCGAGAGGAAGCTGGGAAAGGGGCTTCATCCCTCTGCTCCCAGAAGGATGGGGCAAGTGAGATGGAGATCAGTCGTATTCATGCGCGAGTGTTCCTTCGAGAGCGCTTCGTCTATGATTTCGTGAAGGCTAAAAGCCAAAATTTGGCAGATCAAGCAAGCGGATACTGGAAGCCCTATTCCTATCTCCGCCATCTGCGGGCGCTATGCCAATCGCACCGCGGATGCCCGCATCGCCCTCTACGGACAAATTTACGACCTGTCCGCCAATGAGCTTCCGAACATCTGCATGGTGGCTTCAAGGGATACGCTTCGTCGCGCGGCGTATCTTGCGGCGTATCTTATGGCAAGCATGCCGGTTTCTCGCTTGAAACGCAGGTCTATCCGAATTCACCGAACGTGCCGCATTTCCCATCGGCCGTGCTCCGTCCGGGCAAGATTTATCGCCATGCAATGCGCGTGCCTTTCTTCACCCTATGAAACGCGAATTCTGAAGGGCATTCCGATACGGTTTCAGATTATTCTATCGGTCTCTGACGCTGCATCCACGGGAAGGATCATCGTGACGGCCGTCCCGCGCCCTTCCTCGCTTTCGATCTGCAGCGCTCCGCCATGCAGTCGAAGGATATGCCAGGCGAGACTCAACCCTAAACCCGTGCCGGCCATATGCTTCGCGTTGCTGCCGCGGAAGAAAGGCTGCATCAGGAAAGGGAGATCCCTCTCCGGCACGCCGATGCCCCGGTCTTTAATGGTAATGACCGTCTCGCCGTCGCTTGTGCGGCCAATGATGGTGATGGGCTGATCGGAGGGCGAGTACTTCATCGCATTCGACAGAACGATGACGAGAGCCTGTTCCAGCAGAATGGGATCGCCCGTGAAGTCATCGGGAACCGCTTCGATGTCGAGATTGAAGGTGCGGTTCGGGGCTTGCCGGCCCTGCTCCTGGCATACGCGTCCGACCAGGGATTTCAGGTTGAAGGAGCAGGGATTCAAGGTAATCGCGTTCGCATTGGCGCGGGTATAGGACATGATCGTGTCGATCAGCTCACGGAGCCGCAGGCTTGCACGCCAGATCTTTTCACCCCGGTCACGAACATCGTGCGTGTCGAGTTGTTCCGATCGCCGCATGAGACCCTGCGCCAGAGCGGAAATCGTCGAGAGCGGCGCCATGAGCTGATGCGCCAGGAGGGCTAGGCGGTCCAATTGTCGATTGGGGTCCCTTGGGAACTCCTGACCCTCTGGGTTGTCAGACGCGCCCGGTATGTTGGAAGGTGGCTGAGAATCTGACACGAAAGATCTCTGTTATTATATGATAATTTTGTAATTTGGGGGGCGGAGGCTCGAGCCGGATTGGCTAAATTTTTCTCCACTCCTCAATGGTGGAGCGCCATGCCAAGCTCTGAACTGGTAAAACCCGTTATTTGGGATGATTTCTGGATAGCCTGCTCTGCTAACGCAGCGGGCTCGGTCGTGTCGCCCTTCGTTTGGATAGTATAACAGTGATTTCCGACAGAATTTCAGGCTGAACCCTTGGCTCCGACGCCTACAATGGTGTGACGAAATCGGGTTTCTGCTTGAAATGCTCGCGCCTCGCCTTGGGCCTCTGCGACGAACCGGACACGAAACCCTTCTGCCGCTCGCGCGTTCAGCCTCTATCGAGTTCTGAAACGAAGGATAACGACGATGGATAAAGATCGCATCGAAGGCGGTATGAAGAAAGTCAAAGGCAGCATGAAGGAAGGCCTTGGCAAGGCTGTCGGCGATACGAAGCTCGAAACCGAGGGCAAGATGGATAAGGCCGAAGGCAAGATCCAGAACACTGTCGGCGGTCTCAAGGATTCGATCCGCAATCGGGAATAATCGAGTTCGAGTCGTGACAAAGGGCCCGGCGTGCGTTGCCGGGCCTTTTCGTTAAATTCTCAGCTTTTGCGGATTACGAAAACAAGTCTCGTCTCTTCACGGCGCTGAGCGTCCAGGATGTCTCCCGTCTCGCGGATCAGGTTCGGCACATCGATGGCCGACAAAGGATCCGTGCAGATCACCGTCAGCCGGTCACCGGATTTTAATGTACGCAGGGCCTTGCGGGTCCGCAGGACGGGCAAGGGACATTTGAGGCCTGAAAGGTCGAGTTCAGTCATTTCAAGGAATCCGGAGACGATTGCCTCATGCTTGAGAGTTCCTCGGGAAATTTCTCCAGCAAGGCTTTTGCTGCGGCAAAATCGTCGGGAGTGTTGATATTGAAAAAGGGGTCGAGGGGTTCGCAGGCCCAGGATGCTCGCGCCATCCCATGACGGCTCGCCCAATCACGGACGCTACGAAGGCCTTCATGCGTCAGCGCTTGTCGCAGATCCCGTTTCAAGGACACGGACCACAGCCCTACGGTTGGGTGCAAATTTCCGTCGGAGGCGGCGCAGGCGAGCAAGGTCTCCGCGGACTGGCGCGCCAGATGAAGTCGTTTCACCAGATCGTTGGGAAGAAAAGGTGTATCGCCTGAAACGCTGACCACCCATTCGACGGCGGGGCAGTGCTCCGTTGCCCATTCGAGTGCAGTGAGGATCCCGGCAAGCGGACCGGGATGGCCGGGGACAGAGTCCGACACAATGGTAAGCCCCAGGCTTTCAAACCGTGCCGGATCGCCATTGGCGTTCAGGATGAGGCCATTGCATTGCGAATGAAGGCGCTGAGCGATGCGGAGAAGAAGGGACTCGCCTCCCAGCTTCAGCAAGGGTTTGTCGATCCCTCCCATGCGCCGCCCCGATCCCCCCGCGAGAATGACGCCGAGGGTAGAAGGGCAGGGGGCGGGTCTAGCCATGCGGTTCACTCGATGACAATGCGCGGAGCTGGCCGCGCACTAGCTCCACCTGACAATGCGCCCCAGACCTGCTGCGCCATGTTCTTGTAGATCGCGGCATGGGGGCCGTCCGGATCGACCGCGACAACGGGGCGGCCTGCATCGGACAATTCGCGGATCGACATGTTGAGCGGCACTTCGCCGAGGAAGGGCACGCCCAGGCGCTCCGCCTCCATGCGCGCGCCGCCATGGCCGAAGATATGCGAGGACTGCCCGCAATGGGGGCAGATGAAGGTCGCCATGTTTTCCACGATGCCGAGAATCGGGATTTCGACCCGCTTGAACATGGACACGCCCCGCCTGGCGTCGATCAGCGCAAGATCCTGAGGCGTGGAGACGATCACGGCGCCCGCCAGAGGGGTGGCCTGTGCCATGGTAAGCTGCGCATCGCCCGTGCCGGGAGGCATGTCAACCACGAGGATATCGAGCTCACCCCAGGCGACTTCGCGCAGCATCTGCGTGATCGCCGACATCACCATCGGCCCGCGCCAGATCATGGCGGCTTCCTCGTCGACCAGGAAGCCGATCGACATCACTTTCAGGCCATAGGCCTCCATGGGTTCGAGGACACGGTTCTCGAGCAGTTTCGGTTTGCCATGGATGCCGAGGAGCTTGGGCATCGAGGGGCCATAGATGTCAGCATCGAGCAAACCGACCTTCAGCCCGAGCGCCTTCAGCCCGAGGGCGAGGTTGCAGGCGGTCGTCGACTTGCCGACGCCTCCCTTGCCCGAGGCGACGGCAATCACATGCCTGACGCCTGGAATCCGCTGCGACCCGGATTGCGCCGCTGCCTGAGGGCGTCGCGGTGCTGCGGGCGATGGCGTGACAGGGCCCGCAGAGGCCTGACGCTCCGCAGTCAGTGTGGCGAACACTCCTTTGACGCCGGGAAGCTTCTGCACGGCTGCCTGAGCGGCTTGGCGTACCTGCTCCATGCGGGGCGCCTCCGCCGGTTCGATGAAGATCGAGAACATGACCCGAGCCGCATTGTCGATCAGCACATCGGAGAGGCGGCCGGATGCCACGAGATTTGTCCCGCTGGCATCAACCGGCACAGACGAGAGAGCCTGCAGAACGTCTTCACGGGTGATCGTCACGGTGGAGCCTCCTTCGCCGGAACTCTGCGCTTGTCCTGCCCGTCATGTATAGGGTGAAGGGCCGTCCGTTAAGATGTTCGTTGCATGGCCCGATGGATATCCCGAGCCGAGGCCTGCCTCGTCCATTGTTCCTTATTCTCTGAGGGGATATCGGCAACGTCGCGGCATACTACGCCGCCATCGCGGTGGAGGTGACGCCTCCCTAAGCTTGGCCAAATCAGTGCCGGCACTCTTTCATCGCGGTCGGCCCTTCGCTATTGTCCTGCCTCCCGAGGCGGCAAGGAGCAGGCGATGGCGGACATCGCGACCAGGGTCTACAACCATACCTGGAAAATCGATCCGATCGTCCGGTCCGTGTTGGATACGGACTTTTATAAGCTCTTGATGGCGCAGACGATTTTCCGCCGCCATCGGGACGTGCAGGTGACGTTCGGCATCCATAACCGCACCACCCGCATCCGCCTTGCGGATATCATCGACATTGGCGAGCTGCGCGAGCAGCTCGATCACGTGAGGTCCCTGTCGCTGACCCGTGGCGAATCCACCTGGCTGCGCGGCAACACTTTCTATGGCAAACGGCAGATGTTCTCGCCGGAATTCATGGATTGGCTCGAGACCTTCCGTTTCCCGGAATATCTTCTGGAGAAGGAGGACGGCCAGTATGTCCTGACCTTCCATGGCCCCTGGATCGAGACAACCATGTGGGAGATCCCGGCACTTGCGATCCTGAACGAACTGCGTTCCCGCGGCGTGCTCAAGGGCATGGGCAAGTTCGAGCTCCAGGTGCTCTATGCCCGCGCCATGACGCGGGTCTGGGAGAAGATCCAACAGCTCAAGCCGTTGCCCGATCTCTCCGTCACCGATTTCGGCACCCGCCGCCGCCACGGCTTCCTCTGGCAGGATTGGTGCGTGCAGGCGATGATCGAAGGCCTCGGGCCTTCCTTCCTCGGCACCTCGAACTGCCTGATCGCCATGCGCCGGGAGGTCGAGGCCGTCGGCACCAACGCGCATGAGCTGCCCATGGTCTATACGGCGCTTGCCGATAACGAAAAGGACATGGCCAAGGCGCCTTACCGGGTACTCGCCGATTGGCAGGAGGATTACGAGGGCAACCTGCGCATCATCCTGCCCGATACCTACGGCACCACGAATTTTCTGAGCAACGCTCCGGGCTGGGTTCCCTCCTGGACCGGCATCCGCATCGATTCCAAGGATCCCATCGAAGGCGGGGAGGAGGCCATCGCCTGGTGGCTCGCGCGAGGGCAAAATCCGAAAGAGAAGCTTGCCATCTTCTCGGACGGTCTCGATGTGGATGTGATCAAGCGCATCCATCAGCATTTCCAGGGACGCATGCGCATCGGTTATGGTTGGGGCACGCTGCTCACCAACGACTTCCGGAGCCTTGTCCCGGAAGGCGGACTCGACCCCATCTCCATTGTCTGCAAGGTTATCTCGGCAAATGGACGGCCGACCGTGAAGCTCTCCGACAATCCCACCAAGGCGATGGGTCCGAAAGCCGAGATCGAGCGCTACAAGCGCGTCTTTGAAGTCGGCGCACAAAGTGCGCAACCGGTTCTGGTGTAATGAACATGAAAATAGACCTCAACTGTGACATGGGCGAGGGTTTCGGTCCCTGGCCCATGGGTGACGATGACGCGATGCTCGATATCGTCTCCTCGGCCAATATCGCCTGCGGATTCCATGCAGGCGATCCCTCCATCATGTTCCGCACGGCGGAAACCGCGAAGCGCAAGGGCGTAGCGATCGGCGCGCATCCGGGCTTCAATGACCTGCACGGTTTCGGGCGCCGCGTGATCAAGGGCGACAGCCCCGCCGATATCGAGCGCATGGTCGCCTACCAGATCGGCGCGTTACAGGCGGTCGCGTCGCTTGCGGGGCACCGTGTTACCTACGTGAAGGCTCATGGTTCGCTCAACAACATGGCGAACGAGGATCAGGATCTGGCGCGGGCCATCGCCCGCGCCATCAAGGGTGTCGATGCCGATCTCGTCAATGTATGCATGCCCGGCCTGCTGATGGAAAAAGCATCCGAGACGATCGGCGTGCGTGTCGCACGCGAATTCTTCGCGGACCGCACATACGAGGATAACGGCGCTCTCACGAGCCGCAAGAAGCCCGGCTCCGTTCTGCATGATGCGGAGGCGGCGGCGGAACGTGTGCTGCGGACCTTGCAGGACCAGGCGGTCACGACCGTATCCGGCAAGCGGATCCCGCTGCGGATCGACACGATCTGTGTCCATGGCGACGAGCCGAGCGCTGTCGCCATGGCGCGGACGATCCGGGCAAAGCTCGAGGCCAACGGCGTTTCAGTCGGGCCTTTCACAGGTCAATGACGCATGTCGTTCAAGGATCATTTCTCCGCGCGCTCCTCCGACTACGCGGCGTACCGCCCGACCTATCCGCGTGCCGCCGTCGATTATCTTGCGAGCCTCTGTGCCGGACATGATGTGGCGCTCGATGTCGGTTGCGGCACGGGCCAATTGTCTGTTCTGCTGGCAGAGGATTTCGACAAGGTCATCGCTACCGATGCGAGCGCGCAGCAGATCGAGAAGGCAACGCCACATCCACGGGTCGATTATCGCGTCGCAGCGGCTGAGAGGAGCGGCCTCGCGGACCACTCGGTCGATCTCATCACGGCGGCGCAGGCCGCTCATTGGTTCGACCTCCCGGCCTTTTATGCGGAGGCGCGGCGCATCGGAAAGCCAGGCGCGATCCTAGCGCTCGTCACCTATGGCGTGGTGCAGGCGGATCCCGAAATCAACCCCGTCATCCAGCACTTCTACAAGGATGTGATCGGCCCTTATTGGCCGCCGGAGCGCCGGCATGTGGAAGAGGGTTATCGCGCCTTCGACTTTCCTTTCAAGGAGTTGTCGCCGCCCCCACTTGCCATCGAAGTCCAGTGGCGTGTCGCCGATTTCATCGGGTATGCGGAAACATGGTCGGCGGTGCGCGGTACGGAGAAGGCTCTGGGCCGCGAGCCGGTCGAATCATTCCAGCGCGAACTCGTGAAAGCCTGGGGCGATCCGGAGCGTCGCCGCGCGATCCGCTTTCCACTCTCGTTCAGGATTGGACGGATCTGAGGATCAGGCCTTCAACGCCTTCGCCAGAAACGGTTCGAGCGCAGCAAGCGTTTCTTCGGGCGCTTCCTCGGCGAGGTAATGGCCGCAATCGATCCCGTGTCCTTCGACCTCATCCGCCCAATCGCGCCAGACGGCGACGACGTCGTACCAGCGCTCGAGCCCGTTCTTCAGGCCCCAGAGCGCCAGCACGGGACAGGCGATGCGGCGCCCCGCTTTCTGATCGGCCTCGTCGAGCCGCATATCGATGGTTGCCCCGGCCCGGTAATCTTCGCACATGGCGTGGATCGTGTCCGGATTGGTGAAGCAACGCCGATACTCGGCGAGCGCCGCCTCGTCGAACATGGAGCGGCCCCGGCGCATATAGAACGCGTCCGGATCCGCTGAGATCAGGCGTTCGGGCAGATCGTAGGGCTGAGCCAGGAAGAACCAGTGCCAGTAGCCCATGGCGAAGGCCATGTCCGTGCGTTGAAAATGCTCGGCGGTCGGAATGATGTCGAGCACGGAAAGCGCGGCGATGCGATCCGGATGGTCGAGCGCCATGCGATAGGCGCAGCGCCCGCCGCGGTCATGCCCGACGACGGCGAAACGTTCGAATCCGAGGGATTGCATTACCTCGACGAGATCACGCCCCATGGCCCGCTTGGAATAGGGTTCATGGTCCGGCGTCGTCGGCGGCTTCGAGCTGTCGCCATAGCCGCGCAGATCGGCGCAGACGACGGTGTAATGATCCGCCAGACGCGGGGCGACGCGGTGCCACATCACATGCGTCTGCGGATGCCCATGCAGGAGAAGGACCGGCGGCCCTTTGCCGCCATGACGGAGATTGATCACGGCTTCGGAAGTGGTGATCTGCCGCTGCGTGAAGCCTTCGAACATATTTCTTTCCTGCAAGTTGTTACTGCACCAGCGCCATCCGGTTCACATCCACAAGTCCATAATCCGTGATCTTGAGATGCGGAATGACCGGCAGGGGAAGAAACGCGACCTGCAGGAAAGGTTCCGGCAGGATGACACCAAGGTCTTTCGCGGCGCTCCGTAAGGGATGAAGCGCATCGCGCACTTCTTCATAGCTGCGGTCGCTCATGAGCCCCGCGATGGGAAGCGCCAGCTCCGCGCGGATCATGCCGTCCGACACGACGACGAAGCCTCCTTCAATCTCGCGCAGACGATTGACCGCCGCCGTCATGTCGGCGTCGCTTGCGCCGACGACGCAGATATTGTGACTGTCATGGCCGACGGACGATGCGATGGCGCCGCGTTTCAGGCCGAAGCCTTTCACGAAGCCGAGGCCGATATTGCGGTTCACACCATGGCGGGCCACGACGGCCACTTTCACCACATCCTGTTCCAGATCGATCTGCGCTAATCCGTCCCGGCGGGGCAGGGCGAGTTGCAGATGCTCGGTGATGATCTTGCCGGGAATGACGCCGATGACCGGCGTTGGGTCCGAGAGGGTGGGAACGCGGAAATCCTCCGCGCCGATAGGCCCGACCTTGACGCTGTTGCGCCCCACCGGCTCGACGTTGCCACGGGTTGCGAAAAGCGCGTCGTTCACCAATCGGCCCGCGCTGACGACATCCGAAACGGTGCAGGTTTCGAGATCGTCCAGCAGCACGATATCCGCACGCCTGCCGGGCGCGATCATGCCGCGATCGGTGAGGCCGAAAGCCTGCGCAGCGGTGAGAGAAGCGGCCCGATACACCGCCAGCGGCTCGCATCCCGATGCGATCAGGGTGCGGATCATATAATCGAGGTGGCCTTCTTCCGCGATGTCGAGAGGATTGCGGTCATCCGTGCAAAGGGCGAGGAAGGGCGATGTCTGGATCGAAAGCAGGGGCGCGAGCGCATGCAGGTCTTTCGAGACCGAGCCCTCGCGGATCAGCACCGTCATCCCCTTCCGGATCTTTTCCAGCGCTTCATCCGCAGTCGTCGTTTCGTGATCCGTACGGATTCCGGCTGAAAGATAACCGTTGAGATCGAGACCGCGCAGGAGGGGCGCATGCCCGTCGATATGTCCGTCGGAAAACGCTTCGATCTTGGCAAGGCAGGCAGGGTCGGCGGCAAGCACGCCGGGAAAGTTCATGAACTCCGCAAGACCGGTGACCTTGGGGTGACGGCGATAGGGCAGAAGGTCGGCGGCCTCGATGCGCGCGCCCGCCGTTTCGAGGTGTGTCGCCGGTACGCAACTCGACAATTGCACGCGCAGATCCATGATCGTGCGTTCGGCCGAAGCGAGAAAGTAATCGAAGGCTGCGGTGCCGATGACGTTCGCCATTTCATGCGGGTCGCATATCGCCGTCGTGATGCCATGAGGCAGGACGCAGCGGTCGAACTCCAGCGGAGTGACGAGAGAGGATTCCACATGCAGATGCGTGTCTATGAATCCTGGCACCGCGAAGCGTCCGCGACCCTCAATGGTACGGGCGCTTCGATACTGGCCATAGGTACCGACGATTGTGTCGCCGGAAATGGCGATGTCGGTACGCGTAATCGAACCGGTAACGAGATCGAGCAGGCGCACATCGGTGATGACGAGATCGGCGGGTGCATTTCCCCGGCCTTGTGCGATCCGGGTTGCAATCGTATGTGCGTCAGACCGTCCCGTCATACTGCTCGATACCACTCACCAACTTCGGCGTGTTCCATTATCGATATGGATGATGCCGTTCCGATAGATCTTAAGCCCTCCGATCTCGGGACGCGAGCGTAAATACGCCATGACGCCTTGGCCTCGGGTATGGACCCTGAAATCGATGGCGCGGCAGGAAAGATGAAGGGAGTGCCGAACCCCACCGGCGCGACGGTTGCGCCAAGCCGTTCGGTGCGTCGACTGGATGCTGACAGTGCCGAACTTGGCGGATAAGTCGGCAACGACTTCGCGCAGCTTATCGGGGAGGCATTTGGTCGGAGTGCTCTCCCTCAGAACAATGCTGCCTAACTCCACAAAGGCATAGAAACCCGAAAGATTTCTCGGGCCAACTCTGCCGACATTAGGAAGGGCTCCCGTAACGGAGGGACTTTTCAAACGATCGTTGGAGGGCAGACTTGCATAGCGTGCGGGCGGCAACGCTACACCTTCGCTTTCGGCCCTAACCGAGACAGAGAACGCTCCAAACACGAAGGCGCTGGCCATGAAAGCGGACCAAGACGCCTGACGGAGGCGAAAACTGGCGCTCATTGGGTCTTCCCCTTTTGACCCCCCCCTTTTTGCAAATGGTTTTGTGAAGCAACCGCGCGCAGTTGCTTCTTTTTCTTGGTTGCGGACCGCCGACGGTCAAGCTGTCGGCAGACCAGCAGGCAAGCTAAAGTTGAATTTTAGGAAGACAAGATGCGCAAAAGGAATCTAAGCTGGCATAATGGAAAGTAGTCAGGGAAATGTCCTGAAATACCGCGATCGAGATCCGATCGCTACCCTTTATTGCCAAGCTGCAAGGCTGCCTCCTGCCTCTGCTCTTGCGGGTGAAAGCCTCGATGCACACATCTCGAATCGTTGTGCCGCCATGTCGGCGGTCTGGAGAAAGTGGGATGAACGCTGCTCGCAGCGCTGTTTTCGATGCCATCGAGGCGGCTGGCCCCAGCCGGGAGGATGCGATTGCCCGCGTTACGCTGGTGGCGAAGCTCCTGGACAGCGCCTTCTTCATTCCGGGCCTCAACCGCCGCATCGGGCTCGATGCGGTGATCGGGATCGTTCCCGGAATCGGCGATGCGGTTTCTGCAGCCTTGGCGAGCTACATCATCTGGGAAGCGCGCCGGCTCGGGCTGCCGCGCTGGAAGATCGCGCGCATGATCGGCAATGTGGCCATCGATACGGCTCTCGGTGCGATCCCGCTCGCCGGTGATGTGTTTGACGTTTTCTTCAAGTCCAACATGCGCAACCTTCGCATCATCCACGAGCATCTCGGCGTGGCCAGACGCAGCCCGCGCGAGATCGACGGCACCGCTGTACGGATCGACGAGCACTGACAATGAGGCGTTTGCTCTGGATTGTCGCAGGCACCTTCGTGGTCCTCTGGTCGCTTCTCGCCTGGGGTGCCTACGGCTTGATCGATCTTTTCGGCAGTACCGTCGTCCGCCACGCGGATGTGGTGAGCAATCGTCCCGAGACGGTGGAATGGCTGTCCTGGGGGCTGGCGGCTCTCCGGAATCTCGGGCTCGCCGCCGTCGTCTTCGTGTGGGGCCTTGTGTCTTTGCTCATCCTGGCCGTTCCGATCCTGATGAGCTTCGTTCTCGGCAGGGCTGCTCGTCCAGCTAGCCCGATGGGTTGGCAGATGGATTATCCACGTCCCGGTTATCGGGACGTCACACCCACCGACATTACGCCCGCATCGAACGAGGATCAGCGCCGCATCGAGCGGCACTGAGATTTTAGCGATGGCTTGAGATGAACTGCTTGAAGCGCTCCGACTTCGGAGCGCCGAACACCTCGGCCGGCGTCCCTTCTTCTTCGACCATTCCCTTGTGAAGGAACATGACGCGGTTGGAGACGTCGCGGGCAAAACCCATCTCGTGGGTGACCACAAGCATGGTGCGCCCTTCTTCCGCCAGCGAGCGCATGACGCGGAGCACCTCGCCGACCAGTTCGGGATCGAGCGCCGAAGTCGGTTCGTCGAACAGCATCACCTGCGGACGCATGGCGAGCGCCCGCGCGATCGCAGCGCGCTGCTGCTGGCCGCCCGAGAGATGCGAGGGATACTGGCCGCGCTTGTCGGCGATGCCGACCTTCTCGAGCAGAGCTTCCGCTTCGGCGATGCATTCAGCCTTGGAGCGCTTCTGCACATGCACCGGCGCCTCGATGACATTTTCCAGAATGGTCATGTGGGACCACAAATTGAAGCTCTGGAACACCATGGCGACCCGCGAGCGGATGCGATCGACCTGAGACTGATCCGCAGGCTCCATGCCGCGCCGGGTATGCTTGAGGCGGATCGCCTCGCCACCAATCTCGATCTCGCCGGAATCCGGAACCTCGAGCATGTTGATGCATCGCAGCATGGTGGATTTGCCCGAGCCCGACGCGCCGAGGATCGAAATCACGTCGCCTTCGCGGGCCTCGAGATTCACGCCCTTGAGAACCTCGAGGGGGCCGAAGCTCTTGCGCAGGTTATGGACCGAAACGGCAGGAGCATTGGCAGACGACACGGGCGAGACTCCGTTGGACAGGGCGGCTGTGGACATGGCTGCATTAGACATGGGCGGCCTCCAGGCGCGGCTCGACTGCGGGCACCCGGCGCAGATGCGGCGAGAGCCGCCATTCGATGAACATGATGATGCGTGTGATGACGAAGTTGAGGATCAGGTAGATCGCGCCCGCGACCACGAAAACCTCCACCGCACGGAAGGTCTGCGAGATGAGCTTGGCCGCGAGCCCCGTCACTTCCATCATGGTGATGATCGAGGCCAGCGAGGTCGCCTTCACCATGAGGATGATTTCACTTCCATAGGCCGGAAGGGCCTGCCGGACCGCAATGGGAAAGATGATGCGGCGGAAGAGCAGGAAGCCGGACATGCCGCAGGCACGCGCCGCCTCGACCTGCTGGTGTGGCACCGATTGCAGGCCGCCGCGGAAGATCTCGCTGGCATAAGCCGCAGTGTTCAGCGTCAGCGCGAGCACGGCGCACCAGTAAGGCTCGCGGAAGAAGGTCCACAGACCCCATTCCTGCAAGGTCGGACGGAACTGGCCGAGGCCGTAATAGATCAGGAAGATCTGCACCAGAAGCGGCGTGCCGCGAAACACAAACACATAGGCTCGGGCGATGGCATCGAGCACCCGGATGCCGGACATCCGCATCAGCGCCAGGATCATGGCGAGAACTGCGCCGAGCGCCACCGAGGTGAAAGCGAGGTTGAGGGTGAGCGGCACGCCGGTGATGAGTTGCAGGAAGGTATCCCGCATGAATGCGAAATCCATCAGGAAGCCCTCCGCATGCCGCGCATCGAATGGTTTTCGGCGCGCTGGAACAGGTAGGTCGATACCCAGGTGATGACGAGATAGAGCGCTGCCGCGGTGATGTAAAAATCGAAGGGGCGGCGAGTCGAGCCGGCGGCGATGTGCGACTGGCGCAGCAACTCCACGAGGCCGGTGACCGAGATCAGGGCAGATTCCTTCAAGACCAACTGCCAAGTGTTGCCGAGGCCGGGGATGGCATAGCGCAGCACCTGCGGCGCAATGATGCGACGAAACATCAGCCAGCGATGCATGCCGACGGCACGCGCGGCTTCGATCTCGCCACGGCTCACAACCTGATAGGCGCCGCGGAAGACTTCGGCCTGATAGGCGCCGGAGACGATGCCGATGGCGAGCGCGCCGGTGACGAAGGCCGGCACGCCGATGAAGCCTTCCGCCCCGAACAGGCTGCCGATGGCGCTAAGCGCCGCGCTGCCGCCGAAATAGAACAGATAGATGACGAGAAGGTCCGGGATGCCGCGCAGGATGGTAGTGTAGCCATCGGCGAAACTGCGGGCGGCAATGTTCCGCGAGAGCTTGGCCCAGGCCACGAACGTGCCGACGATGGACCCCACGAGAAAGCCGCACAAAGCCACCGCCAGCGTCATGCCCGTCGCCGTCAGAAGCGCCCATCCCCAGCCATTGGGGCCGAACCCGACGAGCTCAAAATAGCTCAGTTGTTGCACGCTCTATATTCCTGTTATGCGTCATCCCTTGAGCGGGATGACGCTGTTCGAAACAATGATTGCGTGACGTCTTCAGCTCTGGGGCGTCATGTCGACCTTGAACCACTTCTCGGTCAGCTTCTTGACCGTGCCGTCGGCAATGGCGGACTGAATCGCGGCATCGAAATTGTTCTTCAGCTCCGTGTCGCCCTTGCGCAGGCCGACGGCCACGCCGCGCCCGAGGACGCCGCCGGACACGCCGCCACCTGCCATCGTCATGTTCTTGAATTCTGGTTGGTCGAGGGTCGCCTTCATCGAGGACTGCGCCGCGAAGATCGCATCCACACGGCCGGCAGCAAGATCGAGATCATGTTGCTCGGTGGTCTTGTATTCGCGGATCGTGATAACGTCCTTGAGATATTTCTCGAGGAACTGGGAGTTCACGGTCGAGCCCTGGACGCCGACGGTCTTGCCCTTCAAGATTGGCTTCCAGGCGTCGATCATCTTCTGCGCGGCCTCGGGATTCTTGTCGAGATTCGCGCGGTCGCCCGTGCCCTCCAGCTTGGCAACGGGCGAGTCCTTCATGGTCGCGAAGCCATGGAGGCCGGACGCATAGGGCCGGGTGAAGTCGATGACCTCAAGGCGCTTGTCGGTGATGTTCATGCCGGCCATGATGGCATCGTACTTCTTGGCGTTGAGCGCCGGGATGATGCCGTCCCAGTCCTGGGCCACGATCTCGCACTTCACCTTCATGCGGGCGCACAGGTCGTTGGCGAGGTCGATCTCGAACCCTTCCAGCTTGCCGCCG